>DASUSR010000284.1:0-10800 GCA_036375015.1 Gemmatimonadales bacterium | reverse complement strand
CCACATCCACGCCTCGGGGTTGATCGGTTCCCCCACCGTGCCGAGCAGCCGCAGCGTCGAGAGGTCATGGCTGGCAGGATGCCCCGGTCCCCATTTCATGAAGGCCCGGATCGCGGTGGGCGCGGTGTAGAAGACCGTGACGCCATACCGCTCGCAGAGCTCCCAGAACCGGTCCCGTTCCGGCCAGTCGGGGGCGCCCTCGTACATCAGCACCGTGGCACCGTTGGCGAGCGGGCCGTAGACCACATAGGAGTGACCGGTGACCCAACCGATATCGGCCGTGCACCAGAATACGTCCTCTTCCCGCAGGTCGAAGACGTGGCGGGTGGTGGCGGTGACGTGGGTGAGATAGCCGCCGGTGGTGTGGACGATCCCCTTGGGCTTCCCGGTGGTGCCTGAGGTGTAGAGGATGAACAGCAGGTCCTCGGAGTCCATCACCTCCGGCTCGGAGTGGTGGGACTCCCGATCGAGCAGCCGGTGCCACCAGTGGTCCCGCCCTTCGACCATGTTGGCGAAGGCCTCGTCCCCCGGGGCACCCGGGCGGCGCTGGACCACGATCACGTGGCGGATCGAGGGACAGTCGGTGATTGCCTCGTCGGCGAAGCGCTTGAGCGGCAGCACCTGGCCCCGCCGGTAGCCGCCGTCGGAGGTGATCAACGCCACCGCCTGCGCATCGTTGATCCGGTCGCGCAGGGCCTCGGCGGAGAACCCGCCGAACACCACCGAGTGCACCGCCCCGATGCGGGCGCAGGCCAGCATGGCGATCGCCGCCTGCGGTACCATCGGGAGGTAGATCGCGACCCGGTCGCCCCGCTTGATGCCGAGCCGGCGGAGGGCGTTGGCGCAGCGGTTCACCTCGCGGGTCAGCTCCCAATAGGTGAGCACCGTCCGGTCGCCGGGCTCGCCCTCCCAGATGATCGCCGCCTTGTTCCGCCGGGGGCCGTGCAGGTGCCGGTCGAGGCAGTTGACCGCGACGTTGAGCTGCCCGCCGACGAACCACTTGGCGTGGGGCGGGGTCCACTCGAGCACCTGGTCCCAGGGGCGGAACCACTGCAGCGCGCGCGCCTGGTCTTCCCAGAAGCCTTCCCGATCCCGCTCGGCGGCATGGAACAGGGCCTCGGTCGCCTGGGCCCGCCCGGCGAACTCGGGCGGCGGCGGGAAGCGACGCTGCTCGTTGAGCAGGGTCGAGAGCTGGTCGGTCATGGCCTCACCGCTTCTCCAACGGGACGTAGGGTCGCTCGTCGTGGCCGACGAATACCTGGCGCGGCCGGGCGATCTTCTGGTCCTTGTCCAGCAGCATCTCCTCCCACTGCGCCAGCCAGCCCGGCATGCGGCCCAGCGCGAAGAGCACGGTGAAGTACTCGGTGGGATACCCCATCGCCTGGTAGATCAGCCCGGAGTAGAAGTCCACGTTGGGGTAGAGCTTCCGCTTGATGAAGTACTCGTCCTCCAGCGCGATCCGCTCCAGCTCCAGCGCGATCTCGAGCTTGGGATTGAGCCCCGTCTGCTCGAACACGTCGTAGGCGACCTTCTTGATCAGCTTGGCGCGGGGATCGTAGGACTTGTAGACCCGGTGCCCGAACCCCATGAGTCGCCCATGGCCCGCCTTCACCTCCTCGATGAAGCGCGGGATGTTCTTCTTGTCGCCGATCTCGTCCAGCATGGTCAGCACCGCCTCGTTCGCCCCTCCGTGGAGCGGGCCATAGAGTGCGGCGATCCCCGCCGACACCGCCGAAAACGGGTCCACATGGGAGGAGCCGACGGCGCGGACCGCGCTGGTCGAGCAGTTCTGCTCGTGGTCCGCGTGGAGGATCAGCAGGATCTCGAGCGCGCGCTGCAGCACCTTGTTGGGCTTGTGCCGCCCCCCGATGCTGAAGGTCATGTTGACGAAGTTGCCGATGTAGTCGAGATCGTTGTCCGGGAAGACGAACGGCAGGCCCCGGGAGTGGCGGAAGGCGAACGCCGCGATGGTCGGGGTCTTGGCCAGCAGCCGCACCCGCTGCAGCTGGCGGTTGGCCGGGTCGTGGATGTTCTTGGCGTCGGGGTAGAACGTGGAAAGCGCGCCCACCGCGCCGAGCAGCATGCCCATCGGGTGCGCGTCGTAGCGGAACCCTGTGAGGAACTTGGTGATGTTGGTGTGGACGTAGGTGTGGTACCGCACGGTGTCGGTCCACTCCTCCAGCTGCGGCCGGGTGGGCAGCTCGCCCTCCATCAGGAGGTACGCCACCTCGAGGAAGGTGGCCTGCTCGGCGAGCTGCTCGATCGGGTAGCCGCGGTACCGCAGGATGCCCCGGTCGCCGTCGATGAAGGTGATCGCGCTGCGACAGGCGGCGGTATTCATGAAGGCCGGATCGTACGTCATCAGGCCGAAGTCGTCGTCGGACACCTTGATCTGCCGGAGATCCACGGCCTTGATGGTGCCCTCGGTCACGGGGACCTCGTAGCTGCGGCCGGTGCGGTTGTCGGTGATCGTCAGGGTGTCCTTGGCCACGAGCCTGCTCCTCCGGGTGCATGCGGCAGGTATGCTGCGAGGGCGATTTCGAGTATAACGTGCGTCGGGCGGCTACCGCCAGCATCGCGGCACCACCCGAACACGACGAGGGACCTTCTCCGCGGGCATCGGCGCCCGGATGAGAAGGTCCCTCGTGGCAGACGGTCCGGCCCGGCTCAGCTCCCGGCCGGCAGCTCCACCGTGCAGGTCGTGTCGAACCCGCCGCGGGTGTTGTAGACGGTGGTAACCACGAGCCGCTTGGGGCGCAGCAGCCGGTAGAGGTCCTCCGCGATCCGGACCGTGGCGTGCTCCTGGAAGATGCCGACCGAGCGGTAGCTGGTGACGTAGTACTTAAGGCTCTTGAGCTCGACGCAGCGATCCGACGGGACGTACGTGATCCGCAACGTGGCGAAGTCCGGCAGTCCGCTGAAGGGACAGACCGGACTGAACTCTCGGGTCTCCGTCACGATCTCCTGGTCCGGACCGGCGTACTCGAAAGTCTCGAGCACGGCGACGTCGATCGTCTCCGGTCCGGTGAACGGGATGGTCCTGCCCTCGGCGATGGCCATGGTGGAAAGCTAGGCCGCTCCGTCCGCCCGGACCATCCCCTCCTCCAGCCAGGTGTGCCGGCCCTTCAGCACGCCCTGCGCCAGCCGGTAAGTCGCCACGTCGTCGTTGGAGAACACCGCGGCGAACCGCTCCTCCACCCGCCGCCGTGCCTGCCGCGAGAACACGTCCGCCAGCTCCTCGGCACTCGCGCCCCGTTCCCCCGCGGCCTCGCCGCTCTTGCGGGCGAGCGCGCGGGCGCGCGCGCACGCGGCCGTGATCGCCAGCAGCTCCGCGCCGATTTCCACCAGGCGGCCCAGCACGGCCTGCCGCTTCTCCAGCCCTGAGCCGTACCGGATCATGGCGTGGAAGAGGGTCCGGGCGAGGCGCCGGCAGGAGCGGTCCACGAAGCGCACGTGGGTGGCCAGCCGCCCGAACTCGGCGTAGCGCGGCGTCCGGCTCCAGCCGAGGAACAGTCTGGGATACCAGTAGGCGTAGTACGCGCCCGAGCGCAGCAGTGCCTGGATCTTGCGGCCCAGCGGCGCCTTGGGGTCCACCAGATCGCCGGCGAGCCTCAGGTGGGTGTCCACCGCCTCGCGGGCGATGAACAGCCGCATGATCTCGCTCGAGCCCTCGAAGATCAGGTTGATCCGGAAGTCGCGCATCATCCGCTCCACCGGATCGGGCTGCTCGCCGCGACTCCGCAGGCTGTCGGCGGTCTCGTAGCCGCGGCCGCCCTTGATCTGCAGGCAGTCGTCGATGATCCGCCACCCCATCTCCGTGTTCCACATCTTCGCCAGCGCCGCCTCGAGCCGGATATCGGCGTCGCCCCGGTCGGCGAGGAGGGAGGCGAGGTCGGACACCGCCTCCATGGCGAACAGGTCCGCCGCCATCCGGCCCAGTTTCTGGGCGATCGCGTCGTGTTTGCCGATCGGCGCGCCCCACTGCACCCGCTCCGCCGCCCAGCGCCGCGCGATCTCCAGCGCGCGCTTGGACCCCGCCACCGCCGAGGCCGGCAGGGTGAGGCGCCCGGTATTGAGGGTGATGAGCGCGAGCTTGAGCCCCTTGCCTTCCCCCCACAGCACGTTCTCGACCGGGACCTTCACGTCGGTGAAGCGGATGATGCCGTTCTCGATACCCTTGAGGCCCATGAAGTGGAGGCGCTGCACCACCTCGACGCCCGGCCAGTCGGCCTCCACGATGAACGCCGTGATCCGCTTGGGACCGGTTCGCGCCATCACCACCATCAGCTCGGCGATGGTGCCGTTGGTGCACCAGAGCTTCTCGCCGTTCAGGATGTAGTGGGTGCCGTCCTCCGAGAGCGTCGCGCTGGTAGTGAGCCCGGCGGGATCCGAGCCGACCTGGTTCTCGGTCAGCGCGAAGGCCGAGACCGCCCCCCGCGCGAGGCGCGGGAGATAGCGCGCCTTCTGCTCCGGCGTGCCGAAGAGCTTGAGCGGCGTGGGCACGCCGATCGACTGGGCGGCGGAGAGCAGCGCCGTCAGATTGCCGTCCTGGCTGGTGACCAGCCCGATCGCGTGCGTGTAGCTGTACTGGCTCAGCCCCAGCCCGCCGTACTCGGTGGGAATCTTGATGCCGAAGGCGCCGATCTCGCCCAGCGCGCGCACCAGCTCCTCCGGCACCTTGCCTTCGCGGTCGATCCGGTCGCTGTCCACCCGTTCGCGCATGAGCCGCTCGAGCCGCTCCATGAAGGGCCGGGCCCGCTCGAGATCCGCGGGGTCGGGCTCGGGGAAGGGGTGCACCAGGTCCAGCCGGAAGGAGCCCTCGAACAGCTCGCGCACGAAGCTCGGCGCCTGCCAGTCCTTCTCCCGGGCCGCCTCGGCGACCTCCCGGGCCTCCTGCTCCGATGCGAGCGCCGTGCGCCCGGCCTGGGGCGGGGCGGGGGAGGGGGCGGGATGCTCAAGCAGGTCGGTCATGGCTGCTCGCGGGGTTGAGGGTGGTCGGGAAGCCGGCCCCGAAGCCGGCGAGGCCGTGGAGCACGAGGTCGATGACGTGCCGCTTGCGCCGCTCGAGATCCGACGGGCGCTCGAGGGAGACGCCTACTGCCCGTGCCACGGTCCGGGCATGGATCAGGTGGAACCAGCAGAGCGCGATGATGCTCAGCAGGAGCTGGGCCGCGTCGCCGGAAGGCTCGTCGTCCAGGCCCAGCTCGGCGCTGATCGCCGCCAGCGCCTCCTGGCCGGCGGTCAGGTGGCCGGCCTCCTCCGGCAGTCCGCCGCCTCCCAGCGCTTCCCGCTCGATCAGCCGGACGAAATTCGGCCGCGCGGCCAGGAAGTCGAAGTAGTCCGAGACGGCCCCCGCCAGGATGCTCTCGGGCTCGCGGGAGCTGGCCAGCGCCCGCTCCCGCCCGGCCCGGACGGCCTCCCGGACCTGGGCGAACATCCGGTCCAGGACGGCGCGGTACAGGTCCGCCTTGGAGCCGAAGAAGTAGCCCGGCGTGCCCCGTGAGACCCCGGCCGCCGCCCCGACCTCGTTCAGGCTCGCGGCGGCGTAACCCTTTTCGGCAAAGAGCTTTTCCGCGGCATCCAGGATCGCCGCCCGGCTGCGTTCGGGGTTGCGCTCGCGCTCGAGCGTCATGAAGGGCCTCCAAGGCTTGCTTGCTGTCCAGCAAGTTATGGAGCCGCACCCGCTCCGCGCAAGACCGAATCCAGCAGCCAGGAGGGCAGCGGGCGGCGGGGCAGAAAGCGCAATGTGGACCGCCCCGCTGCTTACCTGCCCAACTGCCAACTGCCCGACTGCCCCGCTGTCCTCATGCTGTCTTCCGCACCAGCTCCCGCTCTCCCTCGCCGTCGGCGAGATATGCCCCCCGCGTGGCCGCCACGAGGGCGGCGCCGCCGGTCGGGGCCACCTTCCGGAACAGCGGCAGATAGTCCTCCCACTGCACCAGGATGGTGCGCGCCCGGGGGCTCGAGGTCTTCTCCTCGTGCTCCCGCACCAGGCGACGGAGCAGCTCCACGTCCTCCTCGTCCAGGCCGACCGGCTCCACCATGTCCCGGTTGATCCGGGTCTCGAAGGTGCCGGCCTCATCCAGCACGTAGGCGACGCCGTTGGACATGCCGGCGCCGAAGTTCCGCCCCGCCCGGCCGAGCACCACGACGATGCCGCCCGTCATGTACTCGCAGCAGTGGTTGCCCGCCCCCTCGATCACCGCCACGGCGCCCGAGTTCCGGACGGCGAACCGGTCACCCGCCTGTCCCGCCGCATACAGTCGACCGGCGGTGGCGCCGTAGAGCACCGTGTTGCCGATGACGAGGTGCTGGTGCGAGACGTCGGCATAGGCCGCGCGCCGGAACGGCCGGATGGTGATCTCTCCCCCGCTCAGGCCCTTCCCCACGTAGTCGTTGGCCTCGCCCTCCAGCTCGAGGTGCATTCCCCGGCAGGTGAACGCGCCGAAGCTCTGACCGGCGGACCCCGCGAACCGGAGCCGGACCGAGCCGGGCACCAGCCCGGCGTCGCCGTGACGCTCGGCGATCACTCCCGCCACCCGGGTACCCACCGCCAGGTGGTGGTTGGCGATGGGATAGCTGCCCGAGAACGGCAGGCCGCTGTCGAGGTAGGGCCTGAGCTCGGCCAGGACTTCCTCGTCGAGCGACACCAGGCCCGGCCGGTCGTTGCGGACTTCCGTACGCCGAAGGGTGCCGGACGGCCGCCGCGGGTGACCGTGCTCGTCGGTCGGGGCCAGCAGCAGGGACAGGTCGAGCATCTGCGCCCTCGGCACCTCCGGCCGCTCGACCCGCTCCAGCAGGTCGTACCGACCGATGATCTCGTCCAGCGAGCGGTGGCCCATCCGGGCCAGCAGCTCGCGGACCTCCTCCGCGACCATCCGGAAGTAGGCGATGACCTGCTCCGGGGTGCCCTTGAACTTGGCCCGGAGGTCGTCCCGCTGGGTCGCGATGCCGGTGGGGCAGGTGTTGAGGTGGCACTGCCGCGCCATGGCGCAGCCCAGCGCCACCAGCGGCGCGGTCCCGAACCCGTAGCTCTCGGCCCCGAGCAGCGCGGCGATGACCACGTCGCGCCCGGTCTTGAACCCGCCGTCGGTGCGTACTTCGATCCGGTGCCGCAGCCCGTTCCGCACCAGCGTGGTCTGCGCCTCGGCGAGCCCCAGCTCCCAGGGCGAGCCGGCGTGCTTGATCGAGGAGAGCGGCGAGGCGCCGGTGCCGCCGTTGTGCCCGGCGATGAGCACGTAGTCGGCGTACGCCTTGGCCACGCCCGCGGCCACGGTGCCCACGCCTGACTCCGACACCAGCTTCACGCCCACCCGCGCCCGTGGGTTCACCGTCTTGAGATCGTGGATCAGCTGCGCCAGGTCCTCGATCGAGTAGATGTCGTGGTGCGGCGGCGGCGAGATGAGCTGGATCCCGGGCACCGCGTGCCGCAGCCGGGCGATCAGCCCGGTCACCTTGTGCGCGGGCAGCTGCCCGCCTTCGCCCGGCTTGGCGCCCTGGACGATCTTGATCTCCAGCTCCTCCGCGCGCACTAGGTACTCTGTGGTGACCCCGAAACGGGCGGACGCCACCTGTTTGATCCGGTTGTCGGCCCGGTCGCCGCCGGGAGTGGTGTGATAGTTGTGGGGGTCCTCACCGCCCTCGCCCGAATTGGACCGCGCGCCCATCCGGTTCATCGCGATGGAGAGCGTGGCGTGCGCCTCCGGGGAGAGGGCGCCGAGCGACATGGCGGACGACACGAACCGCCGCTGGATCGCCTCGACCGGCTCCACCTCCCCCAGCGGCACCGGCGACCCGGTCCGCACCTGCAGCAGGTCGCGGGGGCCGGCGGGCCGCCGGGCGGCGTGTTTGGCCAGGTAGCCGGCGTAGCCTTCCGCGCTGTCCGCCTTCACCGCCTGCTGGAGCGCGACGACCACCGGCGGTGCCCAGCCGTGATCCTCCCCCTCCTTGCGGAACCGCACCCGCCCGTGGTCGGGCAGCGACGCCGACCCGCCCTCGGCCGGCGCGTACGCCGCGCGATGCCGCGCGAGCACGTCCTCGGCCAGCTCCTCGAAGCCGATGCCGCCGATGGGAGAGGCCGTGCCGGCGAAGCACGCGGCGATCACTTCCTGCCCCAGGCCGAGCACCTCGAAGATCTGCGCCCCGCAGTACGAGCTGAGGGTGGAGATCCCCATCTTGGAGAGGATCTTGAGCAGCCCCTTCTCCGCCGCCGTCCGGTAGCGGCGCCGGGCCTCGACGGGCGTCGGCCGGGGCTCCGCCGCCTCCTTTCTGCCCGGCTCCTGGCGGAAGATCTCGTCCACACCGGCCAGGGCCAGCCACGGATGCACCGCTTCGGCCCCGTAGCCGATCAGGGTGGCGAAGTGGTGGATGTCGTAGGCGTCCCCGGCCTCGGCCACCAGACCGACCCGCGCGCGCAGCCCGGTGTGCACCAGATGCTGGCGCACCGCGCCGACGGCGAGCAGCATCGGGATCGGCGCCCGGCGTGCGTCGGCCGCCCGGTCGCTGATGACGATGATCCGCGCGCCGCGCCGCGCCGCCCGCTCCGCCGCGCGGCGGAGGGCGGTGAGCGCGGGCCGGAGGCCGTCCACCCCCTTGGCCGCGTCCCACACCGCGTCGAGGGTCACGGTGGAGAAGCCCGGCACGTTGTGCAGCGCGGCCATCTCCTCCTCCAGCAGCACCGGGTGCTCCAGCCGCAGCATCCGCGCGTAGGAGGGGCGCTCGAGGAGCGGCGACCCGCGCCGCCCCAGGTGCATGCGCAGCGACATCACCATGGACTCCCGCAGCGGATCGATCGGCGGGTTGGTCACCTGGGCGAAGCGCTGCCGGAAGTAGGCGTACACCCCCGGCGCGGTGGCGGCGAGCGGCGGGATCGGGGTGTCGTCGCCCATGCTCCACACCGGGTCGGCGCCGGCCGAGCCCATCGGCTCGAGGATGAGCCGCAGATCCTCGAAGCCGTAGCCGAAGGCCCGCTGGGTGCGGGGCAGCTCCTCGCCGGCGGGCGCCGGTGCCACCCGGGCCGGATCGGGCACCAGCGTCGCCATGTAGCGAGCGACCCAACGGGCATAGGGCCGGCGGCCGGCCACCCGACGCTTGGCGTCGAGGTTCCGCACCACCTCGCCCTTCACGGTGTCGATCACCAGCACCTCGCCCGGTCCCACCTTCCCGCACTCCACCACCTCACGGGGATCGAGGTCCACCAGCCCGACCTCGGAGCCCGCCACCACCAGCCCGTCGCGCCGCACCTTGTAGCGACAGGGGCGCAGCCCGTTGCGATCCACCGCCGCCCCCGCCAGCAATCCGTCGGTGAAGGCCAGCGCGGCCGGCCCGTCCCAGGGCTCCAGCACGCACTGGTGATACTCGTAGAAGGCCTTCACCCCCGGGTCGAGATCGGCGTACCTCTCCCACGCCTGCGGGATCATCATCATCGAGGTGTGGACCACGTCCCTCCCGGAGCGGACCAGCAGCTCCATCGCGTTGTCCAGGCTGGCCGAGTCGCTGCCCTCCTTCCAGATCACCTCGCGCAGCCGCTCGATCCGCTCGCCCCAGAGGGGCGAGGCCAGCATCGGCTGCCGCATCGTCATCGCGTTCCGGTTGCCCCACAGGGTGTTGATCTCGCCGTTGTGGGCCAGCAGCCGGAACGGCTGGGCCAGGGGCCAGCTCGGCAGCGTATTGGTCGAGTAGCGCTGGTGGAACACCGCGATCGCGCTCTCGTACTCGGGAAAGCGGAAGTCGGTGTAGAAGGCGGGGAGCTGGGTGCCGGTGAGGAGGGCCTTGTAGACCACGGTACGGCAGGAGAGGGAGCAGACGTAGAAGCCGCCGAGGTTTCGCTCCTCGGCGCGTCGCTCCATCTCTCGTCGCGCCAGGTACAGGGCGCGCTCCCAGGCCTCCTCGTCGCCCGCCAGCGCTGGCCGTCCCACCAGCACCTGCCGGATCACCGGGCAGGACTCCCGCGCCGTGGGACCGAGCGCCCCTAGGTTGTGGGGCACGTCGCGCCAGCCCAGGAAGGGAATCCCGTCGCTGGCGAGCACCTCCTCGACCATGGCGACCGCGGCGCCGAGCGCCTCGGGCTCGCGGGGCAGGAAGAAGGCGCCGACGCCGAAGGGGAGCCCCGGCTGGAGGTGCAGTCCCAGCCGGTACGCGTCGCGGTAGAAGAGCCGGGCGGGAATCTGGGTGAGCAGGCCCGCGCCGTCGCCCGAGTTGTCGGTGGATGCCGCGCCCCGATGCGCCACCCGGGCCACCGCCTCGAGCGCCATGGAGACGACCTCGTGCGACCGGACTCCCGACGCACAGGCGACCAGGCCCACGCCGCAGGCGTCGTGCTCGCGGAACGGGTCGAGTGCGGCGTCCGCCGGAACGGCGGCGTGAGGATGGGAAGGTCCGGAACGGTGGGTCCCGGCCGGGTGGATCCGCTGCCCAGAGTCGGCCATGGTATCTCCTGAGGTGGCGCCCCATCGGCCGGAGAGGCCGTTGGCGGGGCAACAAAAAAGCCCGCTCCACAGGGGAGCGGGCCGGGGTCCTCGCGCGTGCGTTCGCGCCTACCCGGTCGCTCCCGCGGAGCGGACGAGATTCTTGGCAATAAGGCAGAGGGCGGCGAGCGGCACGGCGTTCATGAATGTATTATTATGCACAGCGGCGTATCCGTCAAGCCGCCGAGCCTACTTGACAGGCCCTGTCGCCGCTGGTTACCCTGCCAGGTCCGAGCCCTCGACCGGCTCGCCGGAATCGAATCCCTTAGCCGAGACCATTGCCGCACCCATGTCGTTCACCTTCGTGCTCGTCGTCCTGCTTGGCCTCCTGCTT
>DASUSR010000283.1:0-3606 GCA_036375015.1 Gemmatimonadales bacterium | reverse complement strand
TCTCCCCGCTCCAGCCGGTAGCTCCTGCGTCCCCGGCTCACCTCGATGCCCACGACGCTGTCCGGGAGAACCCCGCCCATACGGCGGTCGCGCCACTCGTCGGCCCGCCGGGTCAGCAGCTCGGTCAGCGCGCCGCGGACCAGGTAAACCGTCGAGTCGGCGGCCCGGCGCAGGTAGCCGCCGTCCAGGTCCGCGGTGCGTTTACCTGCCACCACCTCGGCCAGCACGCCCCCGCGCCCCGCGAGCCGCACCCGGGTTCCCGCCGCGCTGTCCACGCCCAGCCCGGCATGGGATGAAGGGCGCTCCGCCACCGGCTCCACCCCGCGGGTGGAGTCGGCCAGCGCGTCGAGCAGCGCGGTGACGGCCGAGCGGTCCGCCGGATGTCCGTTCACCCGCCACGCGGTGCTGTCCCGCCGGACGAGGATGCTGGTGTCGGCCCGGCCCGTGATCGCGATCGTGTCCACGGAGGCCGGATCGACCCTGGGGAACACTTCCGCGGTCCCGCCGTCGCCGCCCCGGCCCACCAGGGCCGCCACACCCCAGAGCAGCAGCAGGGCGCCGAACGCGATCGCGATCAGGGCGAGCTGCCGCGGCGTCATGAGGCGCTCTCCGGGGCCGGCACCAGGGGGCGGTACGGATCGCGGGTGTGCCGTCGCCGGCGCAGCAGGCGGAACAGCCCGGCCGCCGCCACGAGCACGGGCAGGCCGATCAGGTTCACGTACTTGACCGCCTCGCGCGTCGCGGCGGAGGTGAACATCAGCGGCGGCGGCCTCCGGTCCTTGGAGCGGATCGCGATCAGCGCCTCGTCCTGCGCGAGCCAATCCACCGCGTTCAGCGCGAAGGCGAGGTTCTCCGGAGCGCTTCGGACGAACCGGTCGGTGGTGAAGTCGAGGCTGCCGACGACGGCGATCCTGCCCTTGGCGGCCCCGCCGGTGCCCGGCGGGCTCACCGCGGCGGCGAGGAGTCGCGGCGCCAGATCGTTCTGGGGAAAGTCCTGAGTCGGCGCGATCGTCGTGAGCCCGGTGTAGGTCCCCGTCGCCGGGCTCGACGTGAGCAGCGGCGTCACGCTTCCCTTCGCGGCGCCGGCGGTGTCGATGGTGCTGGCCCAGGTGAGCACCACCGCGCCGAGGTCCTGATTCATCGGCGAGAGCCGGGTGCTCTGGGCGCGAATGAAGAAGGGATAGACCTGCAGCACCCGGCCGAAGTCGGTGGGGAGCGGGATCACCTCGTTGGCCAGGAGGTCGTAGGCCATGTCGGTCCGGATCGACACTCCGTAGGGCTCGAGCAGCGCGTTCCAGGCGACCGGCCGCGGCTCGGCGGTCGGGGCGCGCTGGGACAGGGTCATCCCGGGTGCCAGCACCAGCGCCCCGCCGCCCCGCTCCAGGAACCGCCCCAGGCGGTCGCGCTGGGGCTGGGTGAGACTGTCGGGCGAGCCGGCGAGCACCAGGGCGACCACGTCGGACGCCGGCTGGGTGGTGTCGGAAAGATCGATCTGGCGGAGCTCGTAGGCCTGCTCGAGCTGCTCGTTCAGCGCCTGCAGGCTCATGCCGGCTCCGCGCGTCTCGTTCACCAGCCCGATCACCGGCTTCTGGTCGCGGGTGAGGTCGCGGATGGCGGAGACCAGGCGGTATTCCAGATCGTCGGTGCGCTGCACGAACGGAATGGTCTCGGTCTCGCCGCCGTGCTGGAGGGCCACTCCGAGATAGCCCTGCTTCACCTGCAGCTCGGACTGGCCGATCACGTTGAACTGGACGGGCTGGATCCCGAGCGATTCCGCCTCTCGCCGGGCGGCGTCATCCTCGGCCGGGTCCCGCTCGATCACGCGCAGCCGACCCCGGCCGGCGGATCGCAGATCGCGCAACAGGTCGTCCACGTCGCGCTTCATGAGCGCGACCTCGGTGGGCAGCTCGCGCGAAGCGTAGAGCTTGACGGTGACCAGGTCGTCGAGATCGCGCACCATGGTGCGGGTGGCGGGCGAGAGCGTGTAGGATTGCCCGGGCGAGAGATCGAGCCTCCCGCCGATGTAGCTGCCCAGCAGGTTCACCACCACCAGCGAGCCGGCGAGCAGCCCCACCCCCAGGCGCAGCCGGCGTCGGCCGGCCGAGGCGGGGGCGAGCTTCCGTCCCAGCAGCGTGCCGTAGGCCAGGGCCAGGAACACGCCCGCAAGCGACAGGAAATAGATCACGTCCCGCAGGTCGATCACCCCGCGGCCCATGCTCTCGAAGTGGCTCAGGATGCCGATCCGCGCGGCGAGCGTGCCGAGTCCGGGCGGCAGACCGACCAGGAGCGGATCGAGCCCCAGGAGCACGAGCAGGAACATCACCCCGGCCGCGACGATGAACGCGGTGATCTGGCTGCGGGTGAGGCTGGAGGCCCAGACCCCCACCCCCGCGAGCCCGGCCGCCAGCAGCGCGGCGCCGACGTACTGGGCCGCGATGGTGCCCCAGGGCAGGTCCGCCCCCAGCGAGAGACTCAGGGGGATCACCAGCGTCAGCGCCAGCGCGGTCCAGAGGAACAGCACCGCGCCCAGGTACTTGCCGGCCAGCAGCTCGAGCTCGGTGAGCGGCTGGGCCAGCACCACCTCGATCTGGCCGCCCCGAATGTCCTCCGCCAGCGATCGCATGGTCACCGCGGGCACGAAGAACAGGAACAGCCAGGGGAGCTGGTCCAGCATGGGGCGCAGACTCGCCGTGTCCGACAGGTAGGCGTTGCGGAAGAAGAGGAACCCGTTGATCGCCAGGAAGACGACCAGCAGGACGTAGCCGGTGGGCAGATCGAACAGCGCCTTGAGCTCGCGGCGCGCGACGGTCCAGATGCGCATCAGACGGGCTCCTGGTCGGTGGTGAGCTCGCGGAAGAGGTCCTCCAGGCTGCCGGCCTCCTGGTGCAGCTCATAGAGCACCCAGCCGGCGCTCCTGGCCAGGTCGAAGATCCGGGGCCGGAGGTCCTCGGGGCCCCGGCTGGTCAGGGTGACCCGGGCCCGGCCCCCGCCGGTCTCCCGCCGATCCACCCGAAGCACGCCGGGCAGGGCGGCGAGCCGTTCCGCCACGTCCTTCCCCTCGGCCTCCACGCTGATGCGGCCGCCGTCCTCGGCCCGGGAGACCAGCTCGTCCACCGGGCCGTCCGCCACGATGCGGCCGCGAGTGATGATCAGCAGCCGGGAGCAGGTGAACTGCACCTCGGGCAGGATGTGGGTCGAGAGGATGACGGTCCGCTCCCGCCCGAGGTCGGCGATGAGCCGACGGATCTCGACCCGCTGGTTGGGGTCGAGCCCCTCGGTTGGCTCGTCCAGGATCAGCACGGCGGGCTTGTGCAGGATGGCCGCCGCGAGCCCGATGCGCTGGCGATACCCCTTCGAGCACTCGGCGATGGGCCGGTAGAAGACCGCTCCGATGTCGGTCTCGTCGACCGCGGCAGCGACGCCCGAGCGCGTCTCCTCCGGAGTGAGCCCACGCAGCTCGGCCACGTAGTCGAGGTACTCCGCGACGAGCAGCTCGTCGTAGAGCGGGTTGGCCTCCGGGAGGTACCCGACCCGCCGCTTGGCCGCCGTCGCATCGTCCGCGATGGGCACGCCGTCGAACAGCACCGCCCCCTCGTCCGGCTGGAG
>DASUSR010000282.1:0-16062 GCA_036375015.1 Gemmatimonadales bacterium | reverse complement strand
CGTCGCGACCGCGGACACGGTGGTGATCCTCATGGGGCGGGCCGCGCTGGACGGGTTCGCCCGGCGGCTTGTGGCGGCAGGGCGTCACCCGGACACGCCCACCGCCTGCATCCAGAGCGCCACCACGCCGTTCCAGCGGGTGACGGTCGCCACCCTGGCCACGATTGCGGCGGCGGCCGAGCGGGACGGCCTCGAGGCGCCGGTGGTGACGGTGGTCGGGGAGGTTGCCAGGATGGCAGTTGCGACCGCGATCGGGAGGGAGGGCGGGACCGCCCTGCTCGCCGCGGTCGGCGCCTAAGCTCTGCCCTCAGGTCAACTCCCAGTTGGCAGATAGAGCCTGGCCGGGATGACCACCCGATGTGACACCTCTTGCGTGTCCGGCCGGGAGGTGTAACAGTCGTTTACCCGGCCGGCCAGGTCGGCCCGGCCGCATTCCTGTGCGTCGGGTGTGTCCCGTGAATTGGTGCGAGCAGGCGTATCCCACCTGGGGGGCCGTCGTCCCCCTTGCGCGAAACCGGGGGCGCGGCGCCCCTCGACCCCGGTGCGTGCCCCGGATCCCGCCTCGCCCGTTCCTCCGCTCGACGCCCGCATCGGCGATCCAACCCCAGTCCAACGCTCGCAGCGCCTCGATCGTGCCCGACCCGCCTGGGGCGGGCCGCGCGACGGCGCGCGACCCAGAGTGAGGATGCCGCCATGAATGACTTGAGCCGTCGTGTCATGCCCCTTGTCGTTGGGTTGCTGCTGGCGTGGCTCTCGGTGCCGGCTGCCGCCCAGGACGCGGCCCAGACCGGCACAATCAGCGGGAGGCTGGTGGACGAGCAGGGCAACCCGCTGGCGAACGCCCAGCTGGTGGTCCGGCGAACGAATCTGGCGACCATATCCCGCGCCGACGGCGGGTACACCCTGGCGCGGGTGCCGGCCGGCACCCACACGCTGATGGCGCGCCTGCTGGGCTACGCACCGGATTCGGCGACCGTGACCGTCGCGGCCGGCGCGACCGCCACCCAGGACTTCACGCTCCGCCGCGACCCGCTGCAGCTCCAGGAGATGGTGGTCACCGGCACCCAGTCGCCGCGGCAGAACCTCGCGGCCAGCGTGGCCGTCACCACGCTCAGCGCGAACGAGGTCGAGCAGGCGGCGCCTCGGAGCACCACCGAGATGCTGCGCTATGTGCCGGGCTTCACCCGGGTGGAGAGCTCGGGTGGCGAAGTCAATCAGAATATTGCGATTCGTGGCATCCTCGGCGTGGAATACGTGATGTTCATGGAAGACGGGATGCCGGTGTTCCCCACGATGCACACCTTCTTCATGAACGCCGACAACCTGTTCCGCTTCGACACCAACATCGAGCGGATGGAGGTGGTCCGGGGTGGGGCCTCGGCACTGTTCGGGTCGAACACGCCCGGCGCGATCGTCAACTTCATCAACAAGACGGGCGGCGACCGGTTCGGTGGCACCACGCGGGTGACCGGCGGCACCCAGGAGTACGCCCGCTACGACCTCAATGCGAACGGGCCGGTGGGCGACGACTGGCGGTTCAACGTCGGGGGCTTCTACCGGTACGACCACGGTGTGCGCGATCCGGGCTTCACCGGGATCCGGGGCGGGCAGCTCAAGGCCAATCTCACCAAGCAACTCGACAACGGGTACATCCGCGCGTCGGTAAAGCACATCAACGACCGCAACCAGTTCATCCTGCCGCTGCCGTTCACCAATCCGGACGATCCGGAGTACGTCGAGGGCTTCGGCAACTACGGCGCGATGAACACGCCCGAGGCGCTCGGTCTCCAGGTGCCGACACCCGACGGGAACCTGCGGCTGCCGCTCGACAACGGGCTCAGGACCGAAGCCACCTGGTTCACGGTGGACGCGGCGTTCGATCTGGCCAACGACTGGCGGATCCAGAACACTGCGCAGGTGATGCAGAACGACCAGGAGTGGAACGCCCTCCTGGGTAACAATCTCGTGACGGCCAGCGACTACCTCGCCGACCTCGGTCTCCCCGCCGGCACGGCAGCGCAGCTCGTCTATACCAACCAGTTGGACGCTTTCGGCCGCCGCCTGCCGTACGACAACCCCAACGGCCTGGTGGCGCTTGCGGGCTTGTGGCACGTGAATAAGCCCATTTCCGCGATCCACGACCAGATCCAGCTCCGCCGACAGTTCGGTCGGCACAGCTTCGCGGTGGGTGCCTACCTCGCGCACTACACCCAGGACAATACCTGGAACTTCACCGACATGCTCACCGATGTGCGGGACAATCCCCGTGTCCTCGACGTTGTCACCACTACCGGCGGCGTGGAGGATACGCTGGTGACCTCCGCTGGGTTCAGGAGCTTCCTCTCGAACTACGTCAACGGAACGGGAGAGACCAACGTCGTGTCCGGCGTCGTCGGCGGCGAAATCCAGCTCACCGACCAGCTCCGCGCAGACCTGGGTGCGCGTGTGGAGTACAACAACTATGTGCAGTCCTCCGAGAACATCGTTCCGGTGGACCTCGACAACGATCCCGCCACCAGGTTCAACAACATCGAGTTCGGCAACAACACCTTCCGGCATTTCACCCACGACGTCACCGACTGGGCCGGCTCGCTCGGGCTCAACTACGTGGTGAACGACAACCTCGCCGTCTATGTCGCCGGCTCTCGAGGGTACAAGATGCCCGCGCTCGACGAGCTGCTCGAGGCCTCGAGCCAGAATCAAGTGGACCTCTTCGACGCCCGCGAGGTGGAGTCCATCGAGGGCGGCGTGAAGACCCAGCTCGGCCGGGTGGCGTTCACGGTGAACGGGTTCTATACCAGTCTCAAGAACGTCATCAGTCAGGGCGCGGAGCTGGATAGCGAAGGCCGCACCGTCTGGGTGATCCGGGCATCACCTGACAACCGGTCCTTCGGCGCCGAGGTGGAAGCGATCGTCTCGCCGATCTCTGGGCTTCAGCTCCAGGGCAGCGCGACCTTCCTCCAGGCGGAGGTCGGCGGCGGTGTCGACAGCCTCGCGCGCATCAAGGGTGAGCGGCTCGGCAACGTCCCGAAGCACCTCGGCAACATCGCCGCAACCTTTTCGCCCGCGACCTTCAGGGACCTGGAGCTTCGCGCGGACTTCCACTGGGTAGGATCGCGCTTCGTGGAAGGCCCGCAGACCCGGCCCCTGGATTCCCCCGCGGCTGAGCTCCCGGCGTACGGGTATTTCAACTTCGGCGCGAGCCTGGCCATTCCGCGCTCCGGCGTCCGGCTCAACGCGGACCTGCTGAACGCCTTCCAGAGCAAGGGCCTGGAGGAGGGCAATCCCCGCTTGACTGGCGTAGGGGTGCTGCCGTTCTTCGTGGCCCGGCCGCTGCTCCCCCGCCGGCTGTTGGTGGGGGTGAGCTACGACTTTGGGGCCGGCAGCGGGGCCACGCTCGAGCCGGCGCCGGGCCAGTAACGGGCGCTGCACCTCGGTCTCCCTGAGCGGAGTGAAGGGGACCATGTCCCGGCATGGCCCCCTTCATTGCGCTCAGGGTGACATCAGGTTCTCCCATGAGCTACTTCGTGCTTCCTCGAGACATCGGCGCGGCGATGTCTCTCCTGGCGGCGGCGATCGCCTCGCCGGTGTTCGGGCAGGATTCCACCTTCCACCTCGTCACCGGTGACCCCGCCCGCTCGCCATCGCCATTCCTCGGCAACGGCCGCCTGAGCGTGATCGTCCCCGCGCTCGGCATCGGCGCCACGCCCTCGCTCTTGGCCGGCCTCTATGAGGAGGCCGAGGGCGACGTCCCGCGTATCGCCGCCATCCCGGCCTGGAACGCGGTCGGCGTGCATGACGGCCGCGCCTGGCTCGGGCTCGATTCCGCCGGCCCCGACACCGGCCGGGTCCGCGACTACCGCCAGACGCTCGACATGGGCACCGGCACCGCGACGACCCGGTACGAGTGGGCCAACGGCGAGCGCCGCACCGGCATCCAGGTGGAGACCTTCGTCTCCAGGGCGGCGCCGCGGCTCGCCGTGATGCGGCTGGTCGTGACGCCGCGCCAGGCCGGCGTGGTACGGGTGCGGTTCGGCATGCGGGGCTGGCCCCCGCCACGCAGGCTCCCGCTGGCCCGGCTGGAGCGCGCGCCGCCGGACTGGAAGCCGGCCGACATCTGGTACCCGGGGCACTCGGTCGTGCGGAGCCGGCTGGCCGAGCGCGAGCCCGACGGCGGGATCGTGCAGCTCACGTCCACTCCCGCCGGCCGGCGCACCACGGTGGCCCAGGCCGCCGCCGTGCGCTGGCCGGCCGATCTCCAGCGCCCGATGTCGGTCGCCCAGGCGGCAGACGATTCGGCGAGCCTGGAGATCGCGTTCGAGGCCGAGCCGGGCCGGAGCTACGTGTTCTGGCAGGCGGTGAGCGTGGCCACCTCCACCGGCGGGAAGGAGCCGCTGGAGCGCGCCCGGCGCGACGCGGTGGCGGCGCGCGCCCGCGGATACGAGGGGCTCGCCGCCGACAACGCGTCCGCCTGGCGCCGCCGCTGGGAGGCCGACATCCTCGTCGAGGGCGACGCCGAGCTGCAGAAGGTGGTTCGGTCGATGCTCTTCTACCTCCTCGCGAGCGCCGACTCGGGCACCTCGCTCGGGATTCCGCCGATGGGGCTCTCGAGCGGCGGCTACTACGGGCACATCTTCTGGGACTCCGACACCTGGATGTTCCCGCCGCTCCTCGTCACCCACCCCGACATCGCCCGCTCGCTGGTGGCCTTCCGCTCGCGCACCCTGCCCGCGGCCAGGAGAAACGCCCGCGCCAACGGGTTCCGGGGCACGATGTACCCCTGGGAGGCGGACGAGCGCGGGGTGGAGACCACGCCGAGGTTCGCGATCCAGAACGCCCGCTCCGAGATCCACGTGAACGGCGACGTCGCCCTGGCCCAGTGGCAGTACTACCTCGCCACCGGCGACTCCGCCTGGCTGGAGCGCGAGGGCTATCCGGTCATCCGCGGCACCGCCGACTTCTGGGTGAGCCGCGCGACCTACGACTCGACCGACGGCCGCTACCACATTCACAACGTGGTTTCGGTGTCCGAGGGGCTCATCGGGGTGAGCGACGACGCCTACACCAACGCGGTCGCGCGCAAGAACCTCGAGATCGCCGCCGCGGCGAGCCGCCGCATCGGCGCGAGGCCGGACCCGCGCTGGGCCGACCTCGCCGAAGGGATCCACATGCCGTACGACTCGGCGAGCGAGTTCTACCGGACCTACGCGGGCGCGCACGACTCCACCCTGGGCGACGTCACCCCGCTTCTCGCCTACCCGCTGGGCGTACCGATGAGCGAGCGCGCCAAGCGGAACCAGCTCGAGCAGGCGGTGGCGAAGCTGCTGCGCGAGGGCGGCGGCGCGATGATGGGGTCCACGCTGCTCAGCGTGGACGCCGCCGAGCTGGGCGACCGCGCGCTGGTGGACTCGCTGCTGCGCCGGAGCTACCGGCCGCACCTGCGCGGCCCCTTCCTCATGCTGTCCGAGACGCCGCGCAACGACGCGGTCAACTTCGTGACCGGCGCGGGCGGGTTCCTCCAGCAGGTGATCTTCGGCTACACCGGGCTCCGGCTGGGGGACGAGGGGCTGGAGGAGGCCTTCGAGCCGGTGCTGCCCTCGCGGGTCTCGCGCCTCACGCTCCGCGGGCTCACCGTGCGCGGTCGGAGGATCGACGTGATCGTGGACGGCGAGGGCCGGCGGATCGTACCCGCGACGGCGCCGGCGGACCCATGACGGCGCTCCCCCTCCTGCTGCTGGTGCAGGCGGTCGGGACCGCGGCTCCGGTGTGCCGGGCCCCGGCCAATCCCACCCCGCCGGTGCTGGCCATTCCGGAGCCCGGGCTCGACGACAGCGCGGCCTACGAGGGCTACCGAACCCGTCTTTACCGGGACTCGCGGGGGAACTCGGTGCAGGTCTACCTCGACGCCCGCTCCGGCCGCGTCGTGACCCTCTGGGCCGACGCGCTCGACGAGAGCGTCGGGTTCACCGTGCGCAACGCCCGGGGCAAGCCGGCAACCCTCCGCTGGGGGGCCGAGCCCGCGGGGGCCACCGACTCGGCGGGGATCCGAACCATCGAGTACCGTCTGGCCGTCGAGCCCGGCGCCACACTCGGCTGGTTCGTGCTGGGCAGCATGCGGGTGGAGCGGGATTTCCAGTACGGCGGTCTACATCAGCGGCCGTTCTCCGCTCCTCGCTTCCGGGTCGCCGAAGAGTCGCTCCTGGTCGCGCGGCTCGGCGCGCTTCCGGCGGCGGAGCGCGCGCGCCATCTCGAGCCGCTCCGGGCGGCAAGCATCGAGGAGCTCCGGACCCGGCTCCAGCCGGCGATCTCGGCGCCGGCCGAGGGGGTGGTCCGGATCGAGCACACGGCCCTCGACGCCCGGAGCCGCCTCGCGCTCGAGCTGCAGGTGAACCCGGCGGACGCCGGACTCCGGGCCGGCGAGCGCACGGCGACGCTGGGATCGCGGGGGCTCCGTCCCGTCTGCCTCACGGTGCGGGTCACGACCGACGCCCCGGCGCTCACGCCGCTCCAGCGGCGGGACATCTTCACCCCCGCGTTCCTCGAGTGGCTGGCCGAGGCGAGCCGGACGGCCGGGGCCGGCGACTCCGCCGCCGTGGCGCGGCACCGCCGGCTCGAGCGCCTGGTGCGCAGCGTGGAGCTCCTCAGCAGCGAGGAGAAGCTGATGGCGGGGCTGCCCAACTTCGCCACCTACTTCGGGCGCGACATGCTGATGACCGCGCTCATGATGCGGGCGATCTGGCGGCCCGAGATGTCGGAGCACGTGATCGCCAGCGCGCTCCGGAAGCTGGGACCCAACGGCGAGGTGAGCCACGAGGAGGCGCTGGGCGGCCAGGCGATCCGGGAGGCCGCCGCCGAGTACGCCGCGCTCCTCGCGGGCGGCGAGGCGGACAGGGCGCTCGAGATCCTCCGCGATCTCCGGCGCACCCGCGAGAACTACCACATGGTGGACGACGAGTTCCAGCTCCCGGTCCTGACCGCCCGCTGGCTCGCCGACTCCGCGGTGCCCGCCGAGCGGAAGCGGCGCTTCCTCCTCCAGGGAAACCGCCTCGCCCTCCTGCTGCGGGAGCTGGGGCTGGTGGCCCGGCTCGCCGACCGCTACGTGGAGCAGCCCCGGCCCACCGCGCTGGTCGGGTTCGCCCGGCTCGACACCGCCCGCTGGCGCGCCTCGAGCTGGCGGGACAGCGACGCGGGCTACGCGAACGGCCGGTTCGCGATGGACGTCAACGCCGTCTGGGTCCCTCGCGCGCTCGAGGCGATGGCCACGATCTTCGGCGCGCTTCCCGCGATCGGCCTCGAGCGGGAGATGCTCGACTCGCTGGCACGGGCGGCCGGCCCCGGCCCGCTCCGCCTCTGGATGGCCGACTCGGTGGCGCTGGCCCGGGCGCTCGCAGCCTGGCGCGGCGCGTCCCGGCACTTCGCCGTCCGTCTGCCGCCGACCGAGGCGCGCAAGCGGATCGACGCGAGGCTGGCCTGGCTTCCGCCCGCCGAGGGCCGCTACTGGCGCGCGGTGCTCGACTCGGCGGGGCCGGTGCGCGACACGCTGGCGTTCCTCGCGCTCGCGCTCGACTCCGCCGGCCGACCGATCCCGGTCGTCAACAGCGACCCGGCCACCGAGATCTTCCTGGACAGCGACCCGGAGAGCCTGCCGGCGCCCGGCGGGCTCGAGCCGTTCCTCCGCGACTACCCCATCGGCCTCTTCGTCGCCGGGCTCGGTCCGCTCGCGGCCAACGACGCCTACGCTCCGCCCGCGGTGTGGGAGCGGTTCCGCCGGGACCGCTACCACTCCCCCTACGTCGTGTGGGGCCGGGAGGTGAACCTCCTCCTCCTGGGGCTGGCACAGAAGATCGCCGCCGGCCACGCCGCCGGGCGCCCCGCCGATTCCGCGCTCCGCGCCGCGCTGGAGCACACCGCGGCGGCGGTGGACGCGTCGGGCATGGGGCACAACGAGCTGTGGAGCTACCGGATCGAGGGCGGCCGCCTGCTGCCCATCCGCTACGGGACCGGCTCCGACGTGCAGCTGTGGAACACCACCGATCTCGCGGTGCAGTACGCGCTCTCGCGGCTCCCGCCGCCCTGACGCCGCCGACCGACCGGACCCGGAGAACCCGTGCACCAGCTCGCCGCTCTCGACTGGATCGTGATCGTCCTGTATTTCCTGCTGGTGTTCGGGGTGGCCATCTGGGCCACCCGGCGCGAGCGCTCCACCCGGGAGACCTCCACCGGCTACTTCCTCGCGGGACGGCACGCGGGGTGGGTCATCGTGGGCGCGTCGCTCTTCGCCTCCAACATCGGCGCGGAGCATCTGGTGGGGCTGGCGGGCACCGGGGCGGCGAGCGGCGTCGCGGTGGGCCACTTCGAGATGCTCGCCTCGCTCATCCTGCTCCTGCTCGGCTGGGTGTTCGTGCCGTTCTACCTTCGGAGCGGCGTCTTCACCATGCCGGAGTTTCTCGAGCGGCGCTACTCCAAGGGGGCGCGGCGCTACCTCGCGATCGTCTCCATCATCGGCTACGTACTGACCAAGATCTCGGTCACGATCGCGGCGGCCGGGATCGTGTTCGAGACCCTCATGGGGGTGGACTTCTGGACCGGGGCCATCGTCGTGGTCGCGGCGACCGGGATCTACACCGTGTTCGGGGGGCTCACCGCGGTGCTCTACACCGACCTGCTGCAGCTCTTCATTCTCGTCGGCGGGGCGGTGACCGTGACGGCGGCCGGCCTGTCGGCGGTCGGCGGGTGGGACGTGCTGGTCGAGACGGCGGGGCCGGGCTTCCTCTCGATGTGGCGCCCGGCCACCGATCCCGATTTCCCCTGGACCGGCATCATCTTCGGCGCGCCGATCCTGGGCGTCTGGTACTGGTGCACCGACCAGTTCATCGTGCAGCGGGTCCTCTCCGCCCGTAGCCAGGATCAGGCCCGGCGGGGCACGCTCTTCGGCGGCTACCTCAAGCTCCTCCCGCTCTTCATCTTCGTCATTCCGGGGGTGATCGCGAGCACGCTGGCCAGCCAGGGCCGCCTCACCCTCGAGGCACCCGACCAGGCGCTGCCCACGCTGGTGGGCGCCCTCCTGCCCAGCGGATGGCGGGGGCTGGTCGTGGCCGGACTGCTCGCCGCGCTCATGAGCTCGCTCTCCGGCGTCTTCAACTCCTGCGCCACGCTCATCACCTGGGACGTCTACCGCGAGGCGCGCCCGAACGCCTCCGAGCGGCAGCTGGTGCTGGTGGGTCAGGCCTCGACCGCCGTTCTCGTCGGGCTCGGACTGCTGTGGATCCCGCTCATGCGGCTGGTGTCCGGCACCTTGTACCAGTACATCCAGAGCGTGCAGGCCTACATCTCGCCCCCCATCGCCGCGGTGTTCCTGCTGGGCCTGTTCTGGCGGCGGGTCAACGCCCAGGGCGCCATGGCCTCGCTGCTGCTCGGCTTCGTGCTCGGGATGGGACGGCTGGTGGCGGAGATCAACAAGGCAGCGCTGAGCGGGTGGGCCCTGGAGTTCGCGCAGATCAACTTCCTCCACTTCGCCGTCCTGCTCTTCGTCCTCTCGGTCGCGGTGCTGGCCGTGGTGAGCCTGCTCACGGCTCCGCCGCCCTACGAAAAGGTCGCGGGGCTCACCTTCGCGCTGGCCGACGCCGCGCCCTCGCAGGCGGCGGAGGAGCACCCGCCGGCCCAGCCGCCGGCGGCGGTCGGCGTGAGCGATCCGGGGTGGCGGAGAACCGACCTCGTGCTGAGCGTGCTGCTCGTGCTGTGCGTCGGCGCCATCTGGCTGTACTTCCGTTGAGCGCGCGCGCGTCCGGCCTCCTCGCGCTTCCTGCCGCGCTGCTCCTCTGCGCCGGCTGTGGCGGCGAGCCGCCCGGCGGACCCGCGGAGGTCACCTTCCCGATCAGCGTGCTGGGCGCCGAGGCCGAGGTGCTCCGCACCCAGCTCCGCCGGTTCATGGAGGAGCACCCCGGAATCCGGGTGGTGCAGCGGGAGACGCCCGACGCCGCCGACCAGCGCCACCAGCTCTACGTCCAGTGGCTCAACGCCGGCGCCGCGGACCCCGACATCCTCCAGCTCGACGTGATCTGGACGCCCGAGTTCGCCGCGGCCGGCTGGATCCTCCCCCTGGAACGGTTCGGGCCCGACACCGCCGACTTCTTTCCGGTGACGGTGGAGGCGAGCCGCTGGCGCGACAGCATGTACGCCGTCCCCTGGTTCGTGGACGTGGGCATGCTCTACTGGCGCACCGACCTGATGCGGGCGCCCCCGGCGACGTTCGAGGAGCTGTACGCGGCCGCGAGCCGGGCCCAGGCCGAGCGGGGGTTGCGCTACGGGCTCGTGTGGCAGGGCGCCCGGTACGAGGGGCTGGTGACCACCTTCCTCGAGTACCTCGGCGGCCATGGGGGGAAGATCCTGGACGGCGGGCGCGTCGTGGTGGCGTCTGCCGCCGGCGTCCGTGCGCTCACCGAGATGACCTCACAGCTGTACGAGCGCGACATCGTGCCCACGGCCGCGCTCACCTGGCACGAGGAGGAGACCCGGTTCGCCTTTCAGAACGGCGAGGCCGCGTTCATGCGGAACTGGCCCTACGCTTACACGCTGATGCAGGACAGCGCACAGTCCCGGGTGGCCGGCCGCTTCGGGGTGGCGCCGATGCCGGCCGCGCCCGGGGGGCGCTCTACCGCCGCGCTCGGCGGGTCCTGGCTCGCCATCAACCGCAACTCGGAGTCGCCGGAGGCGGCGTGGCGGGTGATCGAGTATCTCACCGCCCCGGAACGGATGCTGGAGCGGGCCCGGGTGGTCGGCCAGTTCCCGACCCGGCCCGCCCTGTACGACCTGCCCGAACTGGCCGAGGCACTGGACGTGCCGCCGGCGGACGCGCGCCGGGTGATCGAGCGGGCGCAGCCGCGGCCGGTGACGCCGGTCTACACCCAGCTCTCCGAGATCCTCCAGATCCACCTGCACCGCGCCCTCACCCGCCAGCGGGCGCCCCTCGCGGCGCTGCGGCAGGCGGAGGCGGAGATGCAGCGGCTGCTCGACCGGGCCGGGCTGGGCACGGGAGGGCTCCGTGCGGAGCGCTGACACCGACGCGCGGCTGGCCTGGTGGCTGGTGCTGCCGGCGATCGGCACAATCATGCTCGTGGCGCTCTTTCCGCTGGGCTGGACGCTCTGGGAATCGGTCCACCTGCACGATCTCCGCATGCCCTGGCTGGGCCGCCCGTTCGTGGGGGCCGACCAGTACGTCGAGGCGCTGCGGGACCCGCGCTTCTGGAGCGCGCTGGGCCACACGCTGTTCTTCGCCGCGGTGAGCGTGAGCCTGGAGCTGGTGCTCGGACTGGTGCTCGCGCTGGCCATGAACCGCGCCTATCGGGGCCGCGGGCTGGTGCGCGCCGCGATCCTGGTGCCGTGGGCCATTCCCACGGTCGTCGCGGGGCTGGTGTGGCGCTTCATGTTCGAGGGACGGTCGGGCATCGTGAACGTGGCGCTGGTGGACCTCGGGATCCTGCGGGAGCCGCTGGTGTGGTTCATCCACGCCGGCACCGCCTGGGTGCCGATCATCCTGGCCGACGTGTGGAAGACGACGCCGTTCGTGGCGCTCCTCCTGCTGGCCGGACTGCAGAACATCGATGCGTCGCTCTACGAGGCGGCGAGGATCGACGGCGCGTCGGCCTGGCGCCAGTTCCGCTACGTGACCCTGCCGCTGCTCAAGCCGGCGATCCTGGTGGCGCTCATCTTCCGGACGCTCGACGCCTTCCGGGTGTTCGACCTGATCTACGCGCTCACCGGCGGTGGACCGGGCACCTCCACCGAGCCGATCTCCCTCTACACCTTCAACGCCCTGCTCCAGATGCTGCGGTTCGGCTACGGGTCGGCGCTCTCGATCATCGTCTTCCTCATCACCTTCGGCCTGGCGCTGATCTACATCCGCCTGCTCGGGGCCGACCTCGTGGGGAAGAGCCGATGAGCCTCTCGCGCCGGCTTCCGTCCCTGGCTCTCGCCCTGCTGGTGGCGGGCAGCGCGTTCCCGCTCTACTGGACGGTGGTGTCCTCGTTCACGCCGGAGGCTCGCCTCTTTCAGGAGCCCTCGCTCATTCCCCGCACCGTGGTGCTCGACCACTACCGCGCGCTCTTCACCGAGCGGAACTTCTGGGTGCCGGTCCGGAACTCGCTGATCGTGGCCGGCACCACGACCCTGTTCTGCGTGGTGATCGGCGGCCTCTGCGCCTATGCGCTGGCGCGGCTCGAGTTCAGGGGCCGGCGTCTCCTGCTGGTCGCGGTGCTCGCGGTCGGCATGTTCCCGCAGATCTCGGTGGTCTCGCCGCTCTACCTGGTGCTGCGCGCGCTGCGGCTCATCAACACCTACCCGGGTCTCATTCTCCCCTACCTGACCTTCGCGATGCCGCTCACCATCTGGCTCCTGGTGGGGTTCTTCCGGCAGCTCCCGGCGGAGCTGGAGGAGGCCGCCATGGTGGACGGAGCGAGCCGGCTCCGCGCCTTCCGGGAGGTGATCGTCCCGCTGGCGCTGCCGGGGCTCGCCACCACCGGCATTCTCACCTTCGTGTACAGCTGGAACGTGTTCCTCTTCGCCCTCTCGTTCACCCTGGGCCCGGAGCGGCAGACGGTGCCGGTGGCCATCGCGCTCTTCCGGGGCCAGTACCAGGTGCCCTGGGGCCAGATCCTCGCCGCCGCGCTCGTCGCCACCGCCCCGGTGACGGTGCTCGTGCTCGCCTTCCAGCGGCGCATCGTGCAGGGGCTCACCGCGGGCGCGGTGAAGGGGTAAGGCATGGCCCGGGTGCAATTCGAAGGTATCGCCAAGACCTACCCCAACGGCCACGCCGCCGTTCGGGGGCTCGACCTCACCATCGAGGACGGAGAGTTCATGGTCCTGGTGGGCCCGTCCGGGTGCGGAAAGAGCACGATGCTGCGGATGATCGCGGGGCTGGAGATCCCCACCGCCGGCCGGCTCCTCATCGGCGACCGCGACGTGACCACGCTGCCGCCGCAGGAGCGCGACATCGCCATGGTGTTCCAGAGCTACGCGCTGTATCCCCACATGAGCGTGCGGGAGAACCTCGGGTTCGGGCTCCGGATGCGGAAGGCCGCGCCCGCGGTCCTGGCCGAGCGGGTCGAGTCCGCCGCGCGGGCACTGGGGCTGGAGGCGGTGCTGGACCGGAAGCCGGCCCAGCTCTCGGGGGGGCAGCGCCAGCGGGTGGCGCTGGGCCGCGCCATCGTGCGGGAGCCGCAGGTGTTTCTCTTCGACGAGCCGCTCTCGAATCTGGACGCCAAGCTGCGGGTGGAGACCCGCGCCGAGCTGGCGCGGCTGCACCGGCGGCTCCGCACCACGGTGGTCTACGTGACCCACGACCAGGAGGAGGCGATGACCCTCGGCAGCCGGGTCGCGGTCCTCCGGGAGGGAACGCTGCAGCAGGTGGCCCCTCCGATGGAGCTCTACCGGAACCCGGCCAACCGCTTCGTGGCGGGGTTCGTGGGCTCGCCCGAGATGAACCTCCTGCCGGGCAGCCTCCTGCCCGGGGCAGCCGCACGGCCCGGCCTGCTGCTGGGCGTGCGGCCGCACGACGTGTCGATCGTGCCGCAGGGCACCGGCGACGTGGATGCGTTGGTGGACGTGGTGGAGCCGCTGGGCAGCGAGCTGGTGATCTATCTCCGCATCGACCGCCCGCCGGAGAGCGTCGAGCTTCGGGTGGTGGCGCCGCCGGAACCGGCCGTCGAGCCCGAGACCGTGGTGGGAGTGCGCTTCGACCCGACCCGGCTGCACTGGTTCGAGCCGGAGAGCGGCCGCCGCGTGGCGAGCGACTGACGGCCGCTCGCGGGCGGCCGCGCTCAGCTCCGGGCGGGCCGGACGACGAGGGTCGGCACCTCCGCCGCGCGCACCAGCTTGTCGGCCACGCTGCCGAGGGCCAGGCGGCGGAGCCCGCCGTGTCCGTGGGAGGCGATGACCACGAGCCCGCTGCGGCCCGGACGGGACAGGTCGAGCAGGGCGCCCGCGGCGCTGGCGCCGATGACCGCGGCCGCGCCGACCTGGAGGCCGCGCTCCCGCAGCCCCTCCGCCGTGTCGTCGAGGTAGTCCTGCGCCTCGGTGCGCCGCAGCTCGGTGAGGTGCTCGTCGTAGCCGGCCGGAAACGGGAGCGGCGGATCGGTCATGGTGGCGACGGGCACGATCACCTGCACCAGCGAGAGCCGGGCCCCCAGCAGCCGTGCCAGCTCCGCCGCCGGCTCCAGCGCGGCTTCGGCCAGCGTGGAGCCGTCGAGCGGCACGAGGATCTCGGCCGGCGACCAGGCGGAGTCGGGCGGCGTGGACTCGTCCGCCGGCGGGCGGACCAGCAGCACCGGCATTTCGGCGCTGCGCACCACGTGGTCGGCCACGCTGCCGAGCAGCGCGCGCCCCAGCGCCCCGCGCCCGTGGGTCGCCATGACCACGAGATCCGCGCCCAGCTCGTGCAGGTAGCGCAGGAGCGTCGGGCCGACCGGGCCGTCGGGGCTCACCGAGGTCACCTGGATCCCCCACCCTTCCCGCAGCCGGCTGGCGACCTCGCGCAGGTAGGCGCGCTGCGATCGTCGCACCGAGACCTCGAGCGAGGTGTACATCTTGAGGCTCTCGCGGTCCCCCGGGGGCGGCGGCAGCTGATGGACCAGCACCAGCCTCAGGCGGCCCCGCGCCGCCCGTGCGATCGCCGCGGCGCAGGGGAGCGCGTGCTCCGCCCAGTGCGAGCCGTCGAGCGGCACCACGATGAGATTGAACGGGCCCGGCTTACGAGCCAATCGCCTGCTCCTCTCCATTCAGCCGTGCGACTTCGGCCTGGGCCGCCTGGGGCAGCGCCTGCCACTCGAGGGCGCCGAGCGCCTGCTCCACCTCCCGGCACCAGCAGCCCAGGGCACGGAGGAACTTGACCGCCACCGCCGAAAAATCGTCGCCGTTCTGATGCATCGCGACGACCCGGTCGAGCTGGGCGCGGAGCTGATCCAGCAGCTCTCCCACGGCCCAGAGCCGGGCGGCCGAGTCGTCCGCGAGGTGCGGACGCAGCCGGTCGAGCGCCGCGCGGGACTGCCGCAGCCGGCCCGCGAAGGTGCTGTCGAGGTAGCGCACCGCCCCCCATCGCACCCAGACGCCGGCGTCGCTGGCCCGTGCCGCATCGATCACGGCGAGAACCTCCTGCATCCAGGTCCCGTGCACCCCCTCGAGCCAGGGCCGAAGCGTGCGATGGCGCTGGGCCAGCGGGGAGATCTGGTTTTCTGCGACGGCGGTCATCCTGTCCCCCTGGCGCGTGGAGCGCCCTGCCGGCGAGTCAGCCAGGCGACGATCGGGCAGAACCCCGTGAGCGCGGTGCCCAGGGGCACGAGTCCGATGAGCGCGAAATACTTGAGTGGGGGAGTCAGCGCGCCGTAGAGGCCCAGAATCGCCAGGCCCGCCGCAGCGCGGAACACGCGCTCCCCAAGGCCGAGGTTCCGCATCAGAGTGTCTCCCGGAATGGTTCGCCCGCCCTCACAGCGGGACCGTCAGTACCGCGCATGGTGCCGTATGGGCGAGATGGCGCGCCGTGCTGCCGGCCTCGATGACGCCCGGGGCCCCGCCGCGGTGGAAGCCCACCACCAGCGCGTCCGCCGACGCCTCCTCGATCGCCGCGAGCACCTCGTCCACGATGGGGCCGCGGCGCACGTCCAGGACCGGCTTGGCGGTCGGCACGCAGTCCCGGCCCAACATCATGCGCACCTGCGACTGCAGGCGGGCGCTCCGCTCCACCGGCAACGCGCTCGCCAGGTGCGCCGGCTCGCCCGCCGGTTCCTGCTCCACCGTCACCACGCTCACCGTGGCCTTGATCGCGCGGGCGAACCCGCACGCCGCCTGGAGAACGGCGAGCCCCCGATCGGTTCCGTCGAGCGCCACCAGGAGGCGGCGGATCGGTCCCGCGTCGGGGGGCACGAAGAGACAGGGCAACCGGCTGCGGCGGGCCACCGCGTCGGCGGTGTCGCCCAGGAGAAGCCGGACCACCTGACTCCGCGGCTTGCGGCCGAGCACCAGGAGGTCGGCTTCCCGGCCCTCGCCGAAGCGGCAGATCTCCACCCCCGGTAC
>DASUSR010000281.1:0-2695 GCA_036375015.1 Gemmatimonadales bacterium | reverse complement strand
CAGCCGGGTGGAACGGTCGGCCGCCTTGAAGCGGGGAATGAGGGTCTCGAGGCTCGGCATCGTCAGGCGCTCGGCGGAAGGACGGACTCGGCCGGGCCGTTCGCGACGCGACGGTCGCGCCGGCCGAAGCCGTACGGCCCGGGGGAGCGGGTTGGAAAGGTCTGCATCGGGGTAAGTTGGCATCGTCCCGAGCCGGGGGGTACCCCTACCCGCGCCCGGGGGGCCGGACTCTCCTTGCAGCACCTCCGGAGGGCCCGGCGGCTTGACGCCGCGCTCTCCCGCCCTGTATACATATTCATCATGCCGAATACCCGCTGCGTGCTCCGCGACATCATTCCGCTCCGGCCCATCCGGAGAGGCGGCGCGCGCGCGAAGGGGTAGTACTCACCCGGCACACCAGCGCCCGCGGCCTCTCCCTCGAGAGGCCGCGTTCTTTTTTGTGGGGAATCTCATGCCACCGGCCGAGCCGATCCAGCTCTACGACACCACCCTGCGCGACGGGACCCAGCGGGAAGGGCTCTCGCTGTCGGTGGACGACAAGATGAAGATCGCCCGCGCGCTCGACCGGCTGGGCGTGGCCTACATCGAGGGGGGCTGGCCCGGCTCCAACCCGAAAGACGCGGAGTTCTTCCGCCGAGTGCGCGAGACACCCCTGGAGCGGGCGCGGGTCGCGGCGTTCGGGAGCACCCGCCGCGCCGGTCTCGCCTGCGAGGACGACCCTAGCATCCGGGCGCTGGTGGAGGCGGGCACACCGGTGGTGACCCTGGTGGGCAAGAGCTCGACCCTGCACGTGGACCGGGTACTCGAGACCAGCCGGGAAGAGAATCTGCGGATGATCGGCGACAGCGTCGCCCATTTCCGCCGGCTGGGCCGGGAAGTGGTGTACGACGCCGAGCACTTCTTCGACGGCTGGCGGCTCGATCCGGAGTACGCGGCGGCCACACTGGAGGCGGCGGAGACCGCCGGCGCCGCCTGCCTGGTCCTGTGCGACACCAACGGCGGCGAGCTGCCCGAAGTGGTGGCGGAAGTCGTCGCCGCCCTGCGCGAGCGGCTCTCGACCCCGCTCGGTATCCACCCGCACAACGACGCGGGGCTCGCGGTGGCGAACGCGCTGGCGGCGGTGCGCGCCGGATGCGTGCAGGTGCAGGGCACCATCAACGGGTACGGCGAGCGCTGCGGCAACGTGGACCTGGTGCCCGTGATCGCCACGCTCCAGCTCAAGCTCGGCCGTCCCGTACTGCCCGAGAGCATGCTCCGCCGCCTCACCGAGGTGGCCCACTATGTGGCCGCGGTGGCCAACCAGCACCCCGATCCCCATGCGCCGTACGTGGGGCGCAGCGCCTTCGCGCACAAGGGCGGCATCCACGTGGCGGCCATCGCCAAGGTGCCGGAGAGCTACCGGCACATCGATCCGGAGGCGGTGGGAAACGTGACCCGCGTGGTGGTGAGCGAGGTCGCCGGCCGCCGCAACGTGCGGGTCCGTGCCCGGGAGCTGGGGATTCAGCAGAACGGCGAGGAGGAGGCGGTGCTCCGCCGGATCAAGGAGCTGGAGCATCAGGGCTTCCAGTTCGAGGCGGCCGAAGGATCGTTCGAAATGCTGCTCCGCCGGGCCGCGCCGGACTACCGTCCGCCGTTCGTACTGGAGGACTTCACCGTGCTGGTGGAGAAGCGCGGAGACGGCGGGACCAGGGCCCAGGCCACGGTCAAGATCCGGGTGGGCGAGGACGTGGCGCACACCGCGGCCGAAGGCGACGGCCCGGTGAACGCCCTGGATCAGGCGGTGCGCAAGGCCCTGGTGCCGCACTATCCCGCGCTGGCCGAGGTCCACCTGGTGGACTACAAGGTGCGCATCGTGGACGAGCACCTCGGCACCGCGGCCCGGCCCCGCGTCATCGTCGAGTCCGCGCGTGGCGCCGAGCGGTGGAGTACGGTCGGCTGCTCCGAGAACATCATCGAGGCGAGCTGGATGGCCCTCTGCGACGGACTCGAGCTCGCCCTGATCCGGACGGCCGCCGGGCCGGCCGGCCAGGCTCTGTCTGGCAACCGTGAGCGGACCTGAGGGGCTCCTCCGGGGCGCTGACGGACGCTCCGCGCCGGAGCCCGCGCAGACGGCGCGCGGTCTCCTCTGCTGCGCGTCCTAACGCGCCCCTACGGAGCCCCTCAGGTCCTTTGGCTGGTTGCCAGACAGAGCCTAGCCGATCCAGACGAGCGCGATCGCACTCCCCAGCGCCAGCCCGGCGAGACCGACGGAGCCGGTGCGGCGCAGCGCGGTGGATCCTAGGATCAGGGTAAGACCGAGCTTGAATACGGTGTTGGAGAGGACGCCCACCGCGACCGCCCGCGCCGCCACCGCCGGGGCGCCCTCGACGGCGCCGAAGCGGGCCATCGCGAAGGTGAGCGCGTCGGTATCGGTGAGACCGAGGACGGCGGCGGAGGCGAGCACGCCGGCGCTGCCCCACAGCCGCTCGGCATAGGGGACGGCGAGCAGCACGAGCTGAAACGCGATCGCCATCCGGATGGCCGACCCGAGCCGCAGCGGGCTCCGCTCCGGTCCGGCGGCGCCGGCGCCGGCCGGTGCCGTCCGGCGAAGGGCATGGACCACGGAGGCGGCGCCCAGGAGCGCGGGAAGCCCGAGATAGGGTGCCAGACGGACGGCCACCGTGGGGTTGAGCACCGCCATGACCCCGAGTACCCG
>DASUSR010000280.1:0-2411 GCA_036375015.1 Gemmatimonadales bacterium | reverse complement strand
CGAGCGGGAGATCGGCAAGGGCGGGAACGCCCGGATCTACCTGGCCCGCGACCCCGCCGGCCAGGCCGTAGCGCTCAAGATCCTGCATCCCGAGCTGCTCGTGAGCGTGGCGGCCGACCGGTTCCTCCGCGAGATCAAGCTTGCCAAGCAGCTCGACCACCCCCACATCGCCCACCTGATGGACTCGGGCGAACGGGAGTGGCTGGTCTACTATGTCATGACCTACGTCGAGGGCCCCACGCTGCGGGAACATCTCGCGCGGGTATCCACCCTCGGCATCGCCGAGACGGTCCGGCTGGCCGGCGACCTGCTCGACGCGCTGGAGCACGCCCACGCCCACGGCATCGTGCACCGGGACGTGAAGCCGGACAACGTGGTCCTCGCCGAGCGCGGGGCGGTCCTGCTCGACTTCGGCATCGCCCGCGCGGTCGCGGCCTCGGGGAGCGACCGGCTCACCCGGTCGGGCATCGCGGTCGGCACCTCCACCTACATGAGCCCGGAGCAGATCACCGCGCTCAAGGAGATCGATCTCCGGAGCGATCTCTATTCGCTGGGGGTCGTGCTCTACGAGTGCCTCGCGGGCCAGCCGCCCTTCGTGCACCGGAACGAGGCGGTGGTGCTCCAGATGCACCTCACCCAGCCCGCCCCCGACGTGCGCGCGATCCGGCCCGAGGCGCCGGCCGAGCTGGCCGGCGGCATCGTCCGCGCAATGGCCAAGACCCCGGAAGAGCGCTGGCAGTCGGCTGCGGCGATGCGGGACGCGCTCCTCGCGGTGGGGGTCTGATCCCGGTCCGCAGTACCTTGTCCGCAGCAGCGCCTTATCTTACGAGATCCCCGCTCCCGTCAGAGGCAGGTCGTGGTCGATGTGCTCGAACAGCTTCGCTCCTCGCTGGCCGACCGCTATGAGGTCGAGCGTCTGGTCGGCGAGGGCGGCATGGCCACGGTGTACCTGGCCCGCGACAAGCGGCACGGCCGCCAGGTCGCCATCAAGACCCTCCGCGCGGAGCTGAGCGCCTCCATCGGCGCCGACCGGTTTCTCCGCGAGATCCGGGTCGCCTCCAGCCTCCAGCACCCCGCCATCCTCGCCCTCTACGACTCGGGCGAGGCCGACGGGATCCTCTACTACGTCATGCCCTACGTCGAGGGCGAGTCGCTGCGAAAGCGGCTCGACCGCGAGCAGCAGCTCCCCCTCCACGACGCGGTGCGGGTGGTGCGGGAGGCGGCCGAGGGGCTGGCGTACGCCCACGAGCGGGGGGTGGTGCACCGGGACATCAAGCCGGAGAACATCCTGCTGCAGAACGGCCACGCCATGGTGGCCGATTTCGGCATCGCCCGCGCGCTCGACGCCGCGGGCGAAAAGCTCACCCAGACCGGGATGGCGGTGGGCACCCCCCACTACATGAGTCCTGAGCAGTCCCTGGGCGCGGACCACGCCGACGGGCGCAGCGACGTGTACAGCCTGGGCTGCGTGCTCTACGAGCTGCTCGCGGGCCAGCCGCCGTTCGACGGGCCCAACTCCCGGGCGATCCTGGCCCGTCACGCCATGGAGCAGGTTCCCAGCCTCCGCATCGTCCGCCAGTCGGTGCCGGAGGAGCTGGAGGACATCGTGCTGCAGTCGCTGGAGAAGACTCCGGCCGACCGCTTCCAGACGATGGCGGAGTTCGCCGACGTGCTGGCGGACCTGGAGCCGACCCTGGCCACCCGCCGGACGACATCCCGCGGCGTGCCGGCCGTGCGGCGCTCGACCCCGCGGGGCACGCACGCCACCGGGGTGACGACCGCCACGCCGATAGCCCGCAGGCTGCCGGGCGGCCTCCGGCTCTGGTCGGCCGCCGGGGCGCTGCTGGCCCTGCTGGTGGCCGGCGGCCTGTTCTGGTTCCGCGGCCGGGCCGGCGCCGCCGGGGTCGAGGACCTCGCCATCGACCGCAACCGGATCGCGGTCATGTACTTCGAGAACCGCAGCGGGCAGGACTCCCTGGGCTACCTGGCTGACGCCCTTACCGAGGCGCTGATCCAGGAGCTGAGCGAGGTGAAGCCGCTCCAGGTCATCTCCCGCAACGGTGTCACCCCCTATCGCAACACCACGGTCGCCCCCGACAGCATCGGCCGGGCGCTCAAGGTCGGCACGCTGGTCGAGGGCACGGTCGCCGCCTCGGGCGAGCGGCTCCGGGTGAGCGTCTCCCTGGTGAACGCCGCCAACGGCGAGCAGATCGGGAGCAAGACCCTGGAGCGCCCGCGGAGCGAGATCTTCGCGCTGCAGGACGACCTGGCCAAGGAGGTCTCCGTCTTCCTGCGGGAGCGGCTGGGCCAGGAGCTGCGGCTGCACGAGGTCCGGGTCGGCACCCGGAACACCAGCGCGTGGGAGCTGCGCCAGCGCGCCGGCCAGCTGCGCAAGGACTTCGAGCCGCTGC
>DASUSR010000279.1:0-21279 GCA_036375015.1 Gemmatimonadales bacterium | reverse complement strand
GCCGGTACGACGAGTTCGACGACTACGAGGAGTACGGCGGGTACGAAACGATCCAGCCGGGCGGCCAGCCCGCCGGGCTCGGGTTCGAGGAATCCGAGAACATCTCGTCGGTGCCGAGGAGCACGATGGGAGGGCGGAATGCCGGAGCTTAGGCAGGAGCGTTCCGTGGGTGAGCTGTTCGGACAGCTCACCCAGGACCTGGCGCTGCTGGTGCGGCAGGAGGCCCAGCTCGCGAAGACCGAAATGCAGACCAAGATCTCCCGGGCGACCAGCGACTTCACGTCGCTCGCGGCAGGCGGCATCGTGGCGCTGATCGGCGCCCTGGCCCTGACGGCGGCCATCATTCTGCTGCTGGTGGATCCGGTAGGACTCAGTCCCTGGCTCGCGGCGCTCCTCGTCGGGGCGGCAATGGCCGGGATCGGCTACGTCATGCTCCGGGGCGGTCTCCGCGACCTCAAGCGGATCGACCCCGCACCTCGACGGACGGTGGAGAGCATCAAGGACGACATCCAGTGGGCGAAGGAGCAGCGGCCATGAACGAATACGAGCGGCACATGGGAGCGGCGGGCGACCCCACGGGGGTGAATCGGCCCGGCGAGCGCAGCCCGGAGGAGATCCAGCGCGAGATCGAGATGACTCGCGAGCGGATGAGCCAGAACATCGACCAGCTGGGCGAGAAGCTCAGTCCCCAGAACCTGAAGCGCCAGGCCAAGGACGCGATCACCGGCAAGGCCCAGGACGTGGTCAACAACGTCGGCGATCAGGCGCGGGACACCGGCAGCCGGGTGTTCGACTTCATCCGGGAGAACCCGCTCCCGGTCGCGGCGGTCGGGCTGGGCGCCGTGTGGCTGATCCAGCGCCGCCGGACGGCCGAGGAGATCGAGAACGCCTCCGGCGACCGGATGGCGCGCTTCGCCTACACCGGGCCGGAGCGGCGGCGTGAAGGGGTGCGCGGACGCCTGGCCGATCGCGCCGGCCATCTGCGCGAGTCGGTGAGCGGCGCCGCCAGCGGTGTGGCCGAGCGGGCCGGTGAGCTGGCCGGCGGCGTGCGCCAGCGCGCGAGCGACCTCGGGACCGGCGCCCGCGAGCGGGTGGGCCGGCTCGGCTCCAGCGCCCGGGAGCGCACCCGTCGCGCCCGCGGCGGCGTGGAGAACATGATGGAGGACAATCCGCTCGCCCTGGCCGCCGGCGCGGCCGTGCTCGGCCTCGCGATCGGTCTGCTGGTGCCGGAGACCGAGCGGGAGAACCGCCTGATGGGCTCGACCCGCGATACGCTCGTGGACCGCGCCCAGAGCACCGCCCGGCGAGTGAAGGACGCCGCGGTGGAGGCGGGCCAGGAAGTCCGCGAGGTCGTGCGGGAGGAAGTGCAGTACCGCGCGCCCGAGATCAAGAACGCGCTCAAGGACGCTGCGCAGACCGTGTCCGCGGAGGTGAAGGACGCCGCCGGTCGGGTCAAGGACGAGGCGAAGCAGGCCGCCAAGGACCGACCCGTCTGAGCCCGTGATCGGCAGGCTGCTCCGCCGCCGGTCGATCCTCTCGGACCGGGAGCAGGAACTCCGCGCCCGGGAATCCGAGCTGCTCGACCGGCTCGCGGGCGCCCTGGAGCGGTTCGGCGCCGATCTCGCGGCGGCGGACCTCCGCCGGCTCAGGGAAGCCCGCGAGCAGTTGAGCGGGCTTTTCCTGCTGGTGGTGGCCGGCGAGTTCAACTCCGGCAAATCCAGCTTCATCAACGCACTGCTCGGCGAGCGGGTGCTGCCCGAAGGGGTCACCCCCACCACCGACCGCATCAATCTGCTCCGCCACGGCCCCGTCGTCGGGGAGCAGCAGCTTGAGGCCTTCCTGCTGGAGCGGACACACCCGGCCGAGCTCCTGCGGGAGATCACCGTGGTGGACACCCCCGGCACCAACGCCATCATCCGGCGTCACGAGGAGCTCACCCGGGACTTCATCCCCCGGTCGGACCTGGTGCTGTTCGTCACCTCCGCCGACCGGCCGTTCACCGAGAGCGAACGGGCCTTCCTGGAGCAGATCCGGGAGTGGGGGAAGAAGGTCGTCTTCGTGATCAACAAGATCGACATCCTCCAGCTCCCCGAGGAACGGGGCCAGGTGACCGACTTCGTCCGGGAGCACGCGACCGCCCTCCTGGAGGAAGAGCCCCGGATCTTTCCGGTCTCCGCCCGACTGGCCCTGGAGGCGCGCGAGCGGGGCGCCGACGACATCTGGCAGCGGAGCGGCTTCGACGCCATGGAGGAGTACCTCCTGCGCACGCTGGACCAGGAGGAGCGGGTCCGGCTCAAGCTGCTCAACCCCCTCAACGTCGGCCTCCGGCTCGCGGCCCGCTACAAGGACGCGGCGTTCGAGCGGCTCAAGCTCCTGGCCCAGGACATCGAGGCGCTCCAGAGCATCGACGCCCAGCTCGGCCTGTTCCACGAAGAGATGCTGCGCGACTTCGAGCCCCGGCTGGCCCGGCTCGAGCTGCTGCTGAGCGAGATGGAAGGCCGGGGCGTCCGCTTCTTCGAGGAGACCATCCGCCTCGGCCGGATCCGCTCCCTGCTCGACAGCGAGGCGGTCAAGCGCTCGTTCGAGCGGGAGGTGATCGGTGACACCCCCCAGCAGATCGACGCGGAAGTGGGCCGGATCATCGACTGGCTGGTGGAGCGCAACCTCCAGGTGTGGCAGGACGTCAGCCGCTTCGTGGACCGCCGGCGGCTGGACCAGCACCAGGAGCACATGCTGGGGGAGGTGCCGACCACCTTCTCCTACAACCGCCAGGCGCTCCTCGAGTCCATCGGCCGGGTGTCGCGCGAGGTGGTTGGAGGGTACGACCGCGAGGCGGAGGCGCGCGCCATCGCCAACCAGGTGCAGGGCACCTTCGCCACCACGGCGCTGGCGGAGGCCGGCGCCATCGGGCTCGGCACCCTCGTGGCGACCGTGATCACCGGCGCCGCGGCCGACGTGACCGGCGTGCTCCTGGCGGCGGCGCTGGCAGTGGGCGGGTTCTACCTGATCCCCCGGAAGCGCCGCCAGGCCACCGCTGACTTCCGCCGCCGGATCGCCGAGCTGCGGACCCGGCTGGGGGACGGGCTCACCCGCCAGGTGCATCAGGACATCGCCCAATCCACCGACCGGGTGAACCAGGCCATCGCGCCGTACCGGCGGTTCGTCGAGAGCCAGCAACAACGGATCAACGAGGCGCGGGGCGAGCTGGTCGCCGTGGAGGACGCGCTGCTACGGCTGCGGGGCGACATCGAACGCCGGTAGTCGGGAATCATGAGGTGACGTATGGCAACGGCAGCGGCGGCGAAGGACACCGGCGTCCTCGCCATTCTGAAGCAGAGCGTGCGGGAGTTCGTGGACGACGACGCGCCCACCATGGCCGCGGCGCTCTCCTACTACACGGTGTTCTCCCTCCCGCCACTCCTGGTGCTGCTCCTCATGCTGCTCGGGGCGGTGTTCGACCCACAGGACATCCAGGGCACGGTGGAGAGCCAGATCACCCAGCTCATGGGCCCGGAGGGCGGCGACCAGGTCCGGACCATCATCGCCAACGCCGACCGTCCCGGCTCCGGCAACATCATCGCCACGGTCCTGAGTCTGGTCGCGCTGATCCTCGGCGCCACGGGCGTGTTCGGCCAGCTCCAGGCGGCGCTCAACCGCGCCTGGGAGGTGGCGCCGGATCCCGATCAGGGCGGGTTCAAGAGCTTCCTGATGAAGCGCGTGTTCTCGCTCGGCATGGTGCTCGCGCTCGCCTTCGTGCTCCTGGTCTCACTGGTGCTGAGCGCCACGCTCTCGGCCTTCGGCGATTCCCTGGTCCAGTTCCTGCCCGAGGGCCTCTCCCAGCCGCTCCTCCAGGCGATCAACTTCGCGATCTCCTTCGGGGTGATCACCGTGCTCTTCGCCGCGATCTTCAAGGTGCTCCCCGACGCGACCATGGCCTGGCGCGACGTGTGGGTGGGCGCCGCGGTGACCGCACTGCTCTTCGTGGTCGGGAAGTTCCTGCTCGGGCTGTACCTGGGGCGCAGCAACCCGGGTGAGGCGTTCGGCGCCGCGGGCGCGCTCGCCGTCATGCTGGTCTGGATCTACTACTCGTCCATGATCGTGTTCCTGGGGGCTGAGTTCACCCAGGCGTGGGCGAACCGGCGGGGACAGGGCATCCGGCCGGAGAAGGGCGCCGTGCGGGTGGTGAAGGAGACCCGGCACGAGCGCCCGTCGGGAGGACGTCCGGCCGAGCAGTACTGAGGCGGGCCCTGCCGACGCAGGGTAGTGCGAGGGGGCATACCCGCAGGCATGCCCCCTCGCACCGTGCGGGGTGACACTGCGGCGTCCGGCGTATATTTGGGTCGGTCCCCCTACCCGAGCGTACCCATGGACAAGATCGTCCTCGCCGAGAAGTTCTCCCGCATCTCCGAGCACTTCCGCCCCAAGGTGGTCGCCGAGCTGAACGGCCAGGAGGTGAAGCTGGTCAAGGCACGGGGCGAGTTCGTCTGGCACCACCACGAGCACGAGGACGAGCTGTTTCTGGTCGTGCGCGGCGCGCTCCGCATCGAGTTCCGCGACCGGGCGGTCACGCTCGGTCCCGGCGAGATGGTCGTGGTCCCGCGCGGGGTCGAGCACCGCCCCGTGGCGGAGGAGGAGACCGAGATCCTGCTCTTCGAGCCGGCGGCCACGCGCAATACCGGGAACGTCGAGCACGAGACGCTCACCGCGCCGGACGGGGTTCGGATCTAGCGTCGCGGGCGCGTTCGGAGCAGTGGCACCGGCTCCGGCGTGAGGTAATCTTTCCCACCACCCATGCTGCGTCTCACCACTTTCGGCGGGCTCGTCCTCCACCAGGACGGCCAGCTGCACACCGGCCCCGCCGGCCAGCGGCGCCGCCTCGCCTTGCTCGCGATCATCGCCGCGGCCGGCCGGCGCGGGGTCGGCCGGGACAAGATCCTTTCCCTCCTGTGGCCCGACAGCGACCCCGAAGCCGCCCGCCACTCCCTGTACCAGGCCCTCCACGCCATCCGGCGCTCCCTCGGCAGCGACGAGGTGTTCCTCGGGAGCGGCACCCTCCAGCTCAACGACGCCGTGGTCGGGAGCGACGTGGTCGAGTTCGAGGACGCCGTGGAGCAGGGCGGCCACGAGGCCGCCGCGCGGCTCTACCGCGGGCCGTTCCTCGACGGCTTCCGCCTGGAGAACGCGCCCGAGTTCGAGCGGTGGCAGGATGCCGAGCGCCTGCGCCACGCGCGGGAGTACGCCGCCGCGCTCGAGGCGCTCGCGGCGTCCGCGTCGGCCCGCGGCGATCACGTTGCTGCCGCCCGGTGGTGGCGCCGGCTCGCCGCCGCCGAGCCGGTGAGTACCCGCGCCGCCGTCGGGCTGATCGAGGCCCTGGTGGCGGGGGGCGATCGCGCTGGCGCCCTCCAGTTCGCCGGAGTGCACGCCGCCCTGGTGCGGCAGCATCTCGAGACCGAGCCGGACGAGGCGATCGAGCGCTGGATTGCCCGGCTCCGCACCGGAGAGGTGCCGCCCCCCTCCACCGCGTCCGCGGCGCCTCCGCGGCTCCGCACCGGCCGGGCCGACGATGGGCGCGACGCCGCCGAGCGCGAGGTGCAGCAGATCCGGCGCGCGCTCTCGGAGCGATACCAGGTGGGGGAGCAGACGGCCGAGGGTACCATGCTGCTCAGCTTCGCCGCGCGCGACCGGCGCGATACCCGGCCGGTGGAGCTCCACGTGCTGAATCCGCGGCTGGCCGCGCTGGGCGGCGGGGCCGGGGTCGTGGAGGCGCTCGAGCGGGTGGCCGCGCTGCACGAGCCGCGGATCGTGCCGCTGCGGGAGTGCGGGCTGCTGCAGGGCCTGGTGTACTTCGCCACCGCGCCGGTGGAGGGGCTCTCGCTGCGGGATCGTCTCGCGCGCGACCGGCAGCTCCCGCTCGACGAGGCGCGCCGCATCACGGCCGACCTGCTCGAGGCGCTGGCATACGCCCACGGACGGGACGTGCGGCACGGCGACCTCCGCCCCAAGCACGTCCTGCTGGGCCGCGGCGGCGCTACGGTGTCCGCCTTCGGGCTGGTGGAGGCGCTCGACATCGCGGCCGCCGGCAACGCCGGGAGCACCGCGGTCACCATCGGTGCGCCGGCCTATCTCTCGCCCGAGCAGCTCGCCGGGGAGACCACCGCCGACGAGCGGAGCGATCTCTATAGCGTCGGGTGCATCGCCTTCGAGATGCTCGCCGGCGAGCCGCCTTTCGCCGGCGCCAATCTGGCCGCGGTGCTGAGCCGCAAGCTCACCCAGACAGCCCGGCAGGTCCGGACCCTCCGCGAGAGCGTCTCGCCGGCGCTCGAGGCGTTCGTGGCCCGCTGCCTCGCCCGCCTTCCCGCCGACCGCTTCCAGACCGCCGCCGAGGCGCGCGAGGCGCTGCGGACGGCCTCATGACCGACGCGGTCGTCGCCTCGCTCCGGGCCGAGCTGGCGGATCGCTATCGCATCGAGAGCGTGCTGGGCCGCGGGGCGGCCGCCACGGTGTGCCTGGCGCAGGATCTCCGGCATGGCCGGCAGGTGGCGCTCAAGGTCCTGCACTCGGCCCTCGGCGCGGCGCTCGGCGTGGGGCGCTTCCAGCGCGAGATCCGCACCCAGGCCCGGCTGCACCACCCGCACATCCTGCCGCTCTTCGACAGCGGCGCCGCCGGGCAGGGCCCCGGCGGGCCGGAGATGCTCTGGTACACCATGCCCTACGTGGAGGGTGGGTCGCTCCGCGAGCGGCTGAAGCGGGACGGCCGCCTCCCCGTGGAGCTGGCGGTGCAGCTCACCCTGCAGGTCGCCTCCGCCCTGACCTACGCCCACGCGCTCGGCGTGGTGCACCGCGACATCAAGCCGGAGAACGTTCTCCTCAGCGCGAGCGGCCACGCGCTGCTCACCGACTTCGGGATCGCCTACGCGCTCGGAGACGCGGCGGGCGAGCGCCGCCTCACCGAGTCCGGTGTCGCGCTCGGCACCCCGGCGTACATGAGCCCGGAGCAGTCCGCCGGTGACGAGCCGGTGGACGTGCGGAGCGATCTCTACTCGCTCGCGGGGGTGCTCTTCGAGATGCTGGCCGGGAGACCCGCCTTCACCGGGTCGAGCGCCCGCGAGGTGCTGGCCCGCCGGCTCACCGAGAGCCCTCCTTCGGTGCGCGACGCCCGTCCCGAGGTGCCCGCCGCGCTGGACCTGGCGATCCGCCGGGCCATGGCCCGGCAGCCCGACGACCGGTTCGAGTCGGTGGCGGAGTTCGCCGCGGCGCTCACCCGGCCGCCGGCCGAGCCGGCGCCCGCCGCTCGCGCCGACGCCGGCGGGACGGCGCGGCGGCCGAGGAGACGGCTCGCCGTAGCGCTCGGGCTCGCGCTCCTCGGGGTCGTCGTCGCGGCCGGCGTCGTCTCCGGCGTGCGCCGTGCCCGGGCCGGCGCCGCGGCGGTGGCCGTGCCCGCCGGGCCCCGGATGCTCGCGGTGCTCCCGTTCAAGAACCTGGGCGACTCGGCGGACCAGTATTTCGCCGACGGGCTCACCGAGGAGATCACCAGCCGGCTGGCGAGTCTCTCCGGGATCCGGGTGATCAGCCGGACCAGCGCGGACCAGTACCGCGACCGGCCGAAGCCGCTCAAGGAGATCGGCGCCGAGCTCGGCGCCGGCTACGTGCTCGAGGGGAGCGTGCGCTGGTCGCGGGGCGGCGGCGGCGAGCAGGGCCGGGTCCGGGTGACCCCGCAGCTGATCGACGTGGGAGACGACAGCCACCTCTGGAGCGAGACCTACGAGGTGGAGCTGACCGACATCTTCCGGGTCCAGACCGACATCGCGCAGCGCGTCACCGCCGAGCTCGACGTGGCGCTCCAGGGCGCCGACCGCGCGGTGCTCGCCGGCGCCGGCACCGCGCACCCGGAGGCGTACGACTTCTACCTCCGCGGGAACGACTATCTGGCCCGGAGCAACCAGGAGAGCGATCTCACCAACGCGGCCCGTCTGTTCGGGCAGGCGGTCGCCACCGATCCCGGATTCGCGGTGGCCTACGCCAAGCTCGCCCGCTGTCACACCCAGATCTACTGGCATCACTACGATCACAGCGAGCGGCGGCTGCAGCTCGCCCGGCAGGCGCTCGATCAGGCCGTGCGGCTCGGGCCCGAGCTTCCCGAGACCAGAACGGCGCTGGGCTACTGGCACTACTGGGGGCGGCTCGACTACGAGAGCGCGCTGCGCGAGTTCGACGCCGCCCTCCGCCACCAGCCGAGCAACAGCGAGGTGCTGCAGGCCATGGGCTACGTGGAGCGGCGGCGGGGCCGGTGGGAGGAATCGCTGGCCCATTTCGTCGAGGCCCTCCGCTACGACCCGCGCTCCGGGCTCCGCAGCTTCGACGTGGGCGACAACTATCTCTCGCTGCGCATGTTCGGCGAGGCGGATCACTACCTCGAGCGTGCCATGACGCTCTCCTCCGACTGGCCCAATCCCTACGTCTATCGGGCGTGGCTCAACGTGATCTGGCGGGGTGACATGGCGCGGGCCCGCGCCATCATCGGCCAGGGGCTCAATCGGATCGAGGCCGGCCGGTTCGCGCCGGCGCTCCAGACCGGCGACCGGGTGTCGGCCTCGGTGGTGACCGCCGACAGCACCTTCTGGCCGATGCTGGACGGGCTCTCGCGTGCCGGCTGGGCGGGTGATCCCGCGCGCTACCATCTGCTCAAGGCCGAGACCGGCGCGTTCCAGCGACGCGGGGCCGCCGAGCGCGCTCACGGCGACTCGGCCCGGGTCATCATCGAGGCCCGGGCCCGCGCGCAACCCGAGGACGCGAAGGTGCTGGCCGCCCTGGCGCTGGCCTACTCGCACGCCGGCCGGCACCCCGATGCCGTGCGCACCGGCGAGCGTGCGGCGGGACTGCTTCCCGTGACCCAGGACGCGGTCTCCGGGCCGTTCATCCTCTCCTATCTGGCGAGGGTCTACCTCGCGGCCGGGAGGCATGACGATGCCGTCCGCGTCCTCGCCGGACTCATCGACATGCCATCCTGGATCTCCCGGCCCGCACTTCAGGCCGACCCGCTGTGGGACCCCCTGCGGGCCCACCCGGGCTTCCAACGCCTGGCCGGACCGTAGCCGCCCGGCCCGGCTCAGGGCGCCCCGCGGTCGCGGGGCCGCCGAGCCTGATCTGGGTTACTGCCGAAGGGTGTCCACCAGTGCGGTATCCGCGGTCGTCGGCATGGTGGCGCCGCCGCCCTGGAGGGTGTCCCGGCCCACCGGGCGGTCGCCCTCGCGGGTGATCGTGTCCACCTCGACCGTGGTATCCCGGGTGATGATCGACGTGTCTACCTGCTGCTCCGTCGTAATGACGGTATCGGCCGCGTCCACGCCGCGGGCCGTCTCTTCGCCGGGCCGGCTCTCGCAGGCGGCGACGGATACCAGAATCAGTGATGCCATCAAAGCGGTCTTCATCCTTCCTCCAGTGTTACGTGGTAAAGCCCCAATGCTTCACGTTCCGCCGACCACAGCGGTGAGCGGGCTCACCGGATCGGCGATTCGACGGTGCCGGTTCCGGCCGGATTGAGAGGGGGTTGAGACGCAAGTGACCGGCCCGGGCTAACCTGGGGCGTCGCGCGGGGCTGGCCCGCCCGCTCAATCTCACCCCGGGAGGCCCCGTGGCCGATCATCGCACCACCCGCACGCGGGCCTGGCTCACGACCGGCATCGTGGCCGGCCTCGGCGCGGTGTTGGGGCTGTCCAGCCCGGGACGCGAGCCGGTAACGGCCCCGCCGGCGGTCCCTGCCCTGGTCCACCTGCCCGACAGCCTCGTCTTCGACGTGCAGTATGCCGGTCTCGGGGCGGAGGGGGTGGACTTGGTCTGGCGGGGCCGGGTGGCGCTTCCCGTACCGGCGCAGGTCACGATCCGGATGGAGTACGCCGGGAGGCCCACGGAGCGGGAACAGCCGGTCTGGCCCGTCAACGCCTGGCTCTTCTACTCGGCCAACGATCTGCGCAGCTCGTTCGCGGCGGAGCTGAGCGGCAGCATGAGCTGGAGCACCGGGGAAATGCGCGTCATCGGGCTGGTGAGCGAGGGCCTGGGCGGGGGCACGGCGCTCGAGCAGCGGATGCGCGTGACCCGGCCGGGGCTCGCCGGCAGGGTCACCGTGCGCCTCTGGAACCGCGCCGCGCTCGGGCGCCGGCCCGGTATTAGCTTTGCGACGCCCCTGGTGCGGTCGGACTATGCGGAGGATCCATGCGCCCACTCACCCTGGCCGGACTCGCCCTGCTCGCGCTCGGCGGCTTCATCCTGTTCCGCGGGCTGAACTACACCTCGGACCGGAGCGTCATCAGGATCGGAGAGTTCGAGGCGAGCGTCGAGGAGCGGCAGGCGGTGCCCGCCTGGATCGGCGGGCTCGCTGCGGCGGCCGGGCTCGTGCTCGTGGTCGCGGGGAGCCGCCGGCGCGGATGAGCCACCAGCGGATCCATGCCGTGGTCCGAAAGATTCCGCGTGGCAGGGTGGCGACCTACGGTCAGATCGCCGCGCTCGCGGGCATCCCCGGTCACGCCAGGCAGGTCGGCTATGCGCTCCACGCGCTGCCTTCGGACAGCACGGTGCCCTGGCATCGGGTGATCAACGCGCGCGGAGAGGTCAGCCGGCGAAAGGTCCCCGGATCCGAGCTCTCGCAGCGCATGCTGCTCGAGCGGGAAGGGATCCGGTTCGATGCACGGGGGCGGGTGGACCTGCGCAAGGCCGGGTGGCGGAGACGATGAAGGTCTTCCTCACCGGCGCGACCGGCTACATCGGATCCGCCGTCGCCGACGCGCTGCGCGGAGCGGGTCATGACGTGACCGGTCTCGCTCGGAGCGCGGATGCCACGGCCCGCCTGATCGAGATGGGGGTCCAGCCGGTCGGTGGCGACTTCGCCGATCCCGCGGCGCTCGCCGCCGCGGCCGCTGCCGCCGACGGCGTCATCAGCACCGCCACGAGCAGGGATCCGAGTGTCGACTCCGCCGCTGTCGGGGCCATGCTCGAGCGGCTGCGTGGCACCGGCAAGCCGTTCATCTACACCAGCGGGATCTGGTCCTACGGCGACACCGGCGGGCGGGTGGTTACCGAGACCGGCCGGGCCACCCCGGCCGCGCTGGTGGCCTGGCGGGCCGCGGTCGAGCGCGCGGTGCTCGACGCCGCGTCCGGCGGGGTCCGCTCGGTGGTGATTCAGCCCGGCGTCGTCTACGGCAGAGGAGGCGGGATTCCCGCCACGTACGTGAAATCGGCTCGCCGCGACGGGGCCGCCAAGTTCGTCGGGACCGGGGAGAACCGCTGGCCCGTGGTCCACGTCGAGGACCTGGCAGAGCTCTACGTGCGCGCGATGGACCATGCGCCGGCGGGAACGCTGCTCATCGCGGTCGCAGGCGCGTCGGTCCGGGTAGTGGATATCGCCCGCGCGGCGAGCGAGGGCGCCGGCGCCGGGGGCAAGGTGGTGGCCTGGCCGCTCGCCGAGGCCAGGCAGGTGCTCGGCACCTATGCCGACGCGCTCGCGCTCGACCAGCAGGCCTCGTCCCGGCGCGCCGAGGAGCTGCTCGGCTGGAAGCCGTTCCGGCCCGGCATCCTCGACGACCTGCGGCACGGCTCCTACGCCGCGAGCACCGGCTGAGCTCCCCGGCCGCCCCCGATCCCTGGGCCTCGCTCCGCGAGCTCACCCCCGCGCGCATCGCGCTGGGCCGCGCAGGCACCAGCCTGCCGACGGCCGTCCATCTCGACTTTCAACTGGCGCATGCGCGGGCCCGCGACGCGGTACACCAGGCGCTTGACCCGGAGGCGCTTCGCGCCCGGCTCGCGGCGGCCGGCTACGAGGCGCTGACCGTGCGCAGCGCCGCGTCCGACCGCGCCACCTATCTTCAGCGTCCCGATCTCGGGCGGCGGCTCGATCCCGCGTCGCGTGAGCGCCTGACCGCCGCGGCGCGACCCGGCACCGACGCGGTGATCGTGATCGCCGACGGACTCGCCGCCTCGGCCGCGGAACGTCACGCGCTGCCGCTGCTGGCGGCCCTCTCGCCCGGGCTCGCCGCGGCGGGCTGGCGGCTCGCCCCGATCGTCGTCGCCGAGCAGGCGCGGGTGGCGCTCGGCGACGAGGTCGGGGAAATTCTCGGCGCCGCCCTCGCGCTGATTCTCCTGGGCGAGCGCCCCGGGCTCAGTGCCCCCGACAGTCTCGGCGCGTATCTCACCTGGGCCCCGCGCCGGGGACGGACCGACGCGGAGCGGAACTGCGTCTCCAACATCCGGCCCGCCGGACTCGGCTATGCGCTCGCGGCCGGCCGGCTGCGCTATCTCATGACCGAGGCGCGCCGCCGCCGCCTGTCCGGGGTGGCCCTGAAGGACGAAAGCGGGATGCTGCCGGGATGATCATCCACGTGATCGGGGTCCCCATGGATCTCGGCTCGGGGCGCCGCGGGGTGGACATGGGCCCGTCGGCGATTCGCATCGCCGGCCTGGACGAGCGGCTGCGCGAGCTGGGCCACACCGTGGTGGATGACGGCGATCTCGCCATCAAGAACATCGAGGAGCTCAAGGTCGGCGACCTGCGCGCCCGCTTCCTCGCCGAGATCGCGCGCGCAGCGCGCCAGCTCGCCACCAGGGTGGGGCGGATCATGGAGCGGGGAGGATTTCCACTCGTGCTCGGCGGCGACCACTCCATCTCCGCCGGCACCGTGGCGGGCATCGCCGCGACGGCGCGGGCCCGGGGGAAGAAGGTCGGACTGCTCTGGATCGATGCCCACGGCGACATCAACACCCCGGACACGTCGCCCTCGGGGAACATCCACGGCATGCCGGTCGCCGCGCTGCTCGGCGAAGGGCCGCCCGAGCTGACCGCGATCGCGGGCGACGGGCCCAAGGTGGACCCGGGCAACGTCGCCCTGGTGGGCATCCGCAGCCTGGACGACGGGGAGAAGGCCCGGCTCAAGCGCTTCGGGGTTCAGGTACACACCATGTCCGACGTGGACCGCCACGGCATCCACCGCATCATGAAGAAGGCGCTGGCCCGGGTCACCGCCGGCACCGACTACGTGCACGTGAGCTTCGATCTCGACGCGGTGGATCCCACGGTGGCCCCCGGCGTGGGCACGCCGGTCAAAGGCGGCCTCGACTACCGGGAGGCGCACCTCATCATGGAGCTGCTGCACGATTCGGGCGTCATGACATCCCTCGAGATCGTCGAGGTCAACCCGATTCTCGACGATCGCAACGCGTCGGCGCAGTTCGCCGTCGAGCTGGTCCAATCGGCCTTTGGGAAGAAGATCCTCTAGGCTCCTGCTCGGCGCCCTCCTGCTGGTGCTGGTCCTGCTCCTCAGCTTCGCCCTGCCCGTGCGGGTCTGGCGGACCGGGGAGCTGCCCGCCCCTCCCCTCCCGCTGGTGCGTGGCGGGCCCCAGGTGTACCTGCCCGAGCGGGTCTGGATCGACACCGATGCCGCCTGCGGGAGCGGCCGAACCGTGGACCCGGACGACTGCCTCGCGCTGCTCCTCCTGCTGCGCTCGCCCGGGCTCACTGTCGTGGGCATCTCGACCGTGCACGGCAACGCGCCGCTCGAGTTGACCGACAGCGTCACCCGGGCACTCCTGAACCTGGTGTCGTCCGACTCGACGCCTCCGGTATATCGCGGCTCGCCCGTCCCGGTTGGGGAGGCGGCCGGCCGGCCGGACGCCCCCGCGTACGTCGCCCTCCGGCGCGCGCTCGACGCGGGGCCGCTCACCGTAGTGGCCCTCGGGCCGCTCACCAACATCGCGCTGGCGCTGGCTGGGGCACCGGGGTCCGAGCGGAACGTGGGCCGGTTGGTGGCGGTCATGGGCCGGCGGCCGGGCCACCTGTTTCACCCGGCCGAGGGGGCCGCCGGCGGGATGCTGTTCGGCCACGGGCCCGTCTTCACCGATTTCAATTTCGCCCAGGACCGTGAGGCCGCGACCCGGGTACTCGCGCTCGGGCTGCCGATGAGCCTGGTGCCCTACGAGGCCGCGCGGCAGGTCACCCTGAGCCCCCGCGACCTGGGCGCGATCGAGCGAGCTTCGGCCCCCGGCGCCTGGGTGGTCGAGCGCTCACGGGAGTGGCTGGACTACTGGAAGGAGGAGATCGGCCGTGAGGGGTTCTACCCTTTCGACCTCGTCGCCGCGGCGTACGTCGTGGAGCCGGGGTTGTTCGACTGTGCGCCCGCGGAGGCCTGGGTCGCCGAGGACGAGCGTCTCTGGGGCTGGCTCGACATGCCCGACGCCTTGATGGTGGGGCTGGGACCCGACCCGGAGGACGAAGTCCGCGCCAAGGGCCGTGTGGTCTACTGCTCGGAGCCGCGAGCCGAGACGCACCGGCGGTTGCTGGAGGCCCTCACATCAGCCGGGCCGAGGCGCGACGGTCGAGGAGCACGCGAACCGTCCTCCTGAGCGCCGCCGGGGGAAATGGGGTGCGCAGGAAGGGCGTGTGAGGCAGCAGCAACCCGCGGCGCACGTGCTCCTCCCGCGCAGTCCGGGAGATGAAGAGCGCGGGTGTGCAGGGAAAGAGTCTGCCCAGCGGGATGCCGAGGTGATAGTCGTCCGCCTCGGGAGCGGCGAGCTGGGCGATGAGGAGGTCCACCCGGTCGCCGTGCCGCTCGATGCACCACTGCGCCTCGGGACCTCGGCCCGCCGGAATCGCGATGTAGCCCTCTGCGCGGAGGATCCGGCAGAGGTCGGTGCGGAGATGTCGCTCGTCATCCACCACGAGAATGGTCTCGCGTTCGCGTGCGGCGCGCATGGATCTCCCAAGGATGTGAGGGTGGTGTGGTGACGTAATCGCCGCACGTTGTGGGCCACCCATCATCTCCCTCGAAGGCCATCCCGCATGGATCGAGAAGTCGTCGTGAAACGCATGGCGCGCGGCAGAACGCGGGTGACCCTAGTCACAGTGACGACCATGACCCGGGACTATGCTTGCGCCTCGAGCTCGCCGCTCGACGGTCGCACCACCGGTAGTGCAGTCGCTGAACTCGCTGTGCGGTAGACGCCCACCTCAGGCAGCACTCACTCCGGTCGCTCGGCCATCGAGCAGCAGCCATGATCGGCAGGTTGATTTGGTCCGACTCCACTCGGCGGTGCCGGGGTTCCCACCTCCGTGCGCCGGCCGGTGTCACCGGAAGAGAGGATGGTAGTATGGCTTACGACGACTACAAATACGGCAGCCGTGGTCAGGACCGTGAGCGGTTCGGTCAGGGCCGTGATTGGGAGGGCAGGGAAGGCGGGCAGGAGGGCGAGCAGGGTCGTTGGGGCGAGCAGGGCCGTTACGGCCAGGGCCAGGGTGGCTACGGGCAAGGTGGTTACGGCCAGGGAGGTTATCAGGGCGGCGGCTCGTTCGGCCAGGGCGGCTACGGCCAGAGCGTCGGCCAGGGCGGCTACGGTCAAGGTGGCCAGGGTGGCGAGCGCGGCTGGGGACCGGGCCAGCGGTCGCAGGAGTTCGGATCCCAAGGCCTCGGCTCGCAGGGATACGGCCAGGGCGGGTACGGCGGCCAGGGCTACGGGAGCGGATACGGACCCGGCGGCTATGGCCAGGGGAGCTACGGATCGGGCCAGAGCTGGGGTGGACAGGGGCAGGGAGGAATGGGACAGGACCGTGAGGGCTGGCAGGGCGGCTACGGTTCAGGCTCGGGCTACGGAATGCAGCAGCAGCGTACCGAGCGTGGGCAGTTCGCCGGCCGCGGGCCCAAGGGCTATCGCCGGTCGGACGAGCGGATCAACGAGGAGGTCAGCGAGGAGCTCACCCGGCACCCGGACATCGACGCGAGCGAGATCGAGGTCCAGGTGCAGAGCGGGGAGGTCACGCTCACCGGGACGGTGGACGAGCGTCGGGCCAAGCGCCTCGCCGAGGATCTGGCGGAGCGGGTCTCCGGCGTGACCGAAGTGCACAACCAGATCCGGGTGAAGAGCGGGATCGGAGAGAAGATCTCGAACATGCTCGGCGGCGGTGAGGGCGAGAGCCGCGGTGAGCAGCAGGCCTCGGAGGGCCGCACCCGCGCGGGCCGCTCGAGCTGATCGGTCCCTCGGGTTGCAATGATCGCGGCGGCGGGACTCCCTCTGGGGGGAGTCCCGCTCGCCCTCACGACGCACTCAGGAGGTCGATCATGTCGAACAGCGACTGGACATACGGCAATCGCTGGCCGGGGGGCCAGAACCCCGAATGGCGACCCGGCGAGCAGCAGGGCAGGCAGGGCGGCTACGGCCAGGGCGGCTACGACCAGGGTGGGTACGGCCCGGGTGGCCAGCAGGGTGGGTACGGCCAGGGAGGCTGGGGGTACGGCGGCCAGCAACAGGGTGGCTACCGGCAGGGCGGCGGATACGGCGGTCAGGGATTCCAGGGCGGGTACGGCCGCCAAGGCGAGCTCGGCCGCAGCTACGGTGAGGCATACGGTGGAGGGCAGGGAGGCTGGGGCCAGGGCGGTTCCGGCCAGGGCGGTTTTCAGCAGGGTGGATTTCAGCAGGGCGGATACGGGCAGGGCGGCTACGGCCCCGGATACCAGGGCGCCTACGGCGGCCTGGAGTACGGCGGCCGCGAATACGGCCGAGAAGGCGGGTACGGCCAGCAGGGCCACGGCGGCAGCCCGTCGTTCGTCTACGGCTACGTCGTGACGACCTACACCGGCCGCGGACCCCGCGGATACCGCCGCTCCGACGATCGGATCACGGAGGAGATCAACGAGGAGCTTACCCGCCATCCCGACATCGACGCGAGCGAGATCGAGGTGGACGTGGAGAACGGCGAGGTGACGCTCTCCGGAACGGTGGATGACCGGCAGGCGAAGCGCCTGGCCGAGGACATCGCGGAGCGGTGCTCCGGGGTGAGCGACGTGCACAACCGGATTCGCGTCAAGGGCGGCCTCGGCCAGAAGATCTCCAACATGCTTGGCGGGGGCGGCAAGGAGGCCGGCTCGCGCGAGCAGCGCGCGTCGTCCTCGACCAAGTCCACAGAATCCCCCCGCTCTCGCGGGGGCCGCTCGGGCAGCTCGAGCAGCTCGAGCTGACGCAGGATACTACCTCGCAGCGCGCGCCCCGGGGGTTTCCCGGGGCGCGTTTGCGTGTGGCCCTCACCAACCCTCGCACGCCAAAATTTGCACCTCCTCCGATCCAACGGCGGTTGATGTGCGCCGGGTCGCCGCGGCCCTTGCGCGCGGCCGCATATTGAGCACAGTCGCGCTCCAGCCGCCGTCTCCATGGAGGTCCCGATGTCCACCGCCTTGCGCGTCCTGTCCCTGGTGCTCGCGGTCGCGGCCCTGCCCGTCGTGGCCCTGGCCCAGTCACCCACCCTTCCGAGCGACACGCTCGAAGCCAACTACGGGCCGCGGAGCCGGCCGGGGCCCGCGCCGGAGCTCGCTCCCAGCCTGCCGAGCGACACGCTCGACACCACCGCACCGATGCTGCTGCCCGACTCGACTTCGCGGGAGATGCGGCGTGACTGGGATCAGGAGGAAGACGCCGGTGAGCCGTGGAGAACCGAGGAGGGTCCCGACGAGATCCGGATGGAGGCGCTCAAGCCCACGCTGGGCTAGCGTCAGTGCGCGTCGCCGAGCACGTGGCGAATCTGCCGGACGAGCTCCTCGGCCACGAAGGGCTTCAGCAACAGCGGAAGACCGGGGCGGCGCGCCCCGAACCGTCCGAGCTGGTCCGGCGCATACCCCGTGACCAGGACCACGCGGCAGTGCGGGTGGCCGGTCCGCACCCGCTCGGCCAGCTCGATTCCGTGAATCCCGGGCATGACGAGGTCGGTCACCACCACCTGGATGTCGGGCCGATGCGCGAGGATGGCCAGCGCCTCCGCGCCTGAGTCCGCTTCGGTTGTGGTATAGCCGAATTCCCGCAGCATCCGGGCCGTCAGGCGCCGGACCCGCTCGTCGTCGTCCACCACGAGGACGGAGGTCGTCGCCAGGGGGCGCGAAGTGCGCTCCGCATCCGCTGCGCGTCTGGGCCGGCGGCCCGCGGTCCCCCAGCCCTGCACCAGGACGCCACGCACGTTCACGGCGCTCCCTTCGATGATACCCCGTCGCCCTGGGCGGGCGCGTCCTGCAGCGGCAGGAGAATCGTGAAGCGACTGCCGGCCCCGGGCTCGCTCTCCGCCCACACGTGACCGCGGCACTGGCTCACGATCCCGTGAACCGTCGCGAGCCCCAGACCGGTGCCTTCCCCGATCGGCTTGGTCGTAAAGAACGGCTCGAAGATGTGCGGCAGGTGATCCGGCGCGATGCCGGTGCCGGTGTCGCTGACCCGGAGCTGAACGAAGTCGCCCGGCGGTACCGGGATCACCCTGCGTAGATCGCCGCCGCCGCCGTTGACGCTCTGCACCGCCGTGGCGATCTCGAGGAGCCCGCCTCCCCGCATCGCATCCCGCGAGTTGATGGCGAGGTTCAGCAGGACCTGGAGGAGCTGGGCACGATCGGCGTGCACCCAGCAGGGGCCCGCGCTGAGCTCGACACGCACGTCGACGGCTCCGCCGATGAGCCGCTGCAGGAGATGCTGGCCGTCCATCACCACGCGGTTGAGGTCCAGCGTCTCGAGCTGGAGGACCTGCTGCCGGCTGAACGCGAGGAGCTGGCGGGTGAGCCTCGCCATGTGCTCCGTGACGCTCTGGATCTCCAGGAGATCCCGCTGCGACTCCTCGGTCGTCGCCGGGTCGCGCAGGATGAGTCCGATGAGGCCGCTCTGGACGTGGAGATGGTTGTTGAAGTCGTGGGCCAGGCCCCCGGCGAGCCGGCCGATCGCCTCCATCTTGGCCGACTGGCGGAGCTGCTCCTCGGCCAGCCGGCGCTCGGTGGTGTCGCGGGCCACGGCCACCAGCCGCTCCGGCCGGCTTCCGACATCGAGGATCGGCGTGATCAGCACGTCCCAGAACCTGGTGCCGGCTTCGGGGTGGGTCGAGGCGCCGTAGAAGCGCCCGACCCCGGTCTCCCGCGCCTCCACCACGGCCCGCGCGGCTGCCGCCCGGTCCTCCGGCCGCCACAGATCGGCCCAGGGCTGCCCGAGGTAACTCTCGGAATCCCCGAGGGACAGCGCGGCGCAACCCGGCTCGTTGACGGACAGGAGACGCCCGTCGAGATCCAGCACCGTAATGCAGTCGCCGGTGCTGGAGAGGATTCGCCCGGTGAGCGCCTCGCTGGCGCGAAGCGCCTCCTCGACTCGCCGCCGCTCGGCGATCTCGGCCCAGAGCGAGTCGATGGTCTCGTTGAGCGCCCGGAAGCGGGCGCTGGACTCGTGCCGGGGCAGCGCCCGGAGCAGGAGAATCGAGGGTGACTCCGCGTCGCCCGGGTGGAGCAGCACCCCGTCGCAGCGGCACTCGAGTGGATCGCCGGCCCGCCGGAAGTTGAATGCTCCGGGCAGTGCCTCCCGGCTCCCGGAGCACAGCCGGAGCCACCGGATGACCCGCTCGGGCTCCTCCGTCACGAGTGTCTGGAGCGGTCGGCCTACCAGCTCCGCGGCGCTGGACCCCAGGATCTCGGCGCTCGCGCGGTTGGCGTTCCGAATCCGACCGTCGTCGCTGACCAGGAGGATGGCCTCCGGGAGCAGGTCGGCCAGTTCGAGGAAGGGATCTTCAGTCACCGCCGCCGGAAGTACTCCCGTCCCTCGGCACCCGCGGCGGCCGCGGGCTTGAGATGGACCACGACCCGGCAGCCCTCGTGCCCCTGGGCGATGGTGCGCTGGAGCTCCACCTTGGCGAAGCCCAGGTTGTCCGCCGCGATGGCGCCGAAGACGTTCGAGGTCATCATGCACATCGACGGCCGGCCGAGCACCTTCTCGCCGAAGGGACAGGCATGGTTGCCGAAGACGATCCGGTCCTCGTTCTCCTCGAGCACGTAGAACTTGCCGTCGATGCGGCGCTTCAGATCCAGGAGGACCGCGGCCACCTGCTCGCGGCTGAGCTGCTCGGTGGCGAGCGCCTCGCGATAGGATTGATTGAGCTGGGTGCCGATCGTCTGCCCCACCACCGAGATGAAGCCCGCCGCGTCCTTGAGTCCGACCACGTCCTCCAGGGTCCCGGCCAGCTCGCGGATCAGCATCCGCATGAAGCGGTCGCGGTCCAGGGGCAGCTCGAGCGATTCTACGATCGGGAGCGTTGCGGAATGGGACCCTGCAGGGTGTGAAGAAATCGACATAATGCAAGATGGGCCGGGCTGGAGCCATGAGCAAGCATCAGGACGAGCCTTTGCCGCGCGCGAGGGTCTTGAGATAGCGGAGCATCTCTCCGGTGCGCTCGAACACCCGGACCTCGGGGTCCGCCAACGCCCGGGCCCGCGGCTCCAGCTTGAGGTCGAGGTGGGGCCAGCGCCCGTTCCCCAGGTGGAGTGCCTGCCTCGGTGCCCCCACCCGGATGCGGAACGCCTCCAGCTCCTCCAGATCGTTCGTGGTCGAGAGCACGTGGGACCAGCCCGGCGCGTGCAAGTTCTCCCGGTCCATGACGATCATTCGGCTGCATCCTCCCGCAGGAACGCCACCGTCGCGCGGATGACCTCGGGGTCCCGGACAATCGCGCGGTGGCCCAGTCCGCTCGTGGCGACCAGCCTCGCGCGCGGCCAGGCGCGCACGATCTCCTCGGCGTGGCTGTAGGGCACGTCCGGGTCCTCGCGATCGTGAACCACGAGGGCCGCGGCGCGCAGCTCCCGCGCCAGCGTGGGCACGTGGATGTCGTCCCAGCGCATGCGGAGCCGGATCTCGAGGTTCTTCCGCATGGCGTCGTGCGCCCGGCGCGGCAGTCCGATGTGATCCGCGAAGGCATGGGAGAAGACCACGACGTCCGACGGCGGGGCGATCAGGACCACCCGCTCCGCCGGGAGCCCGGCGTGCAGCGCGAGCGAGATGGCGGCCCCGCCCAGCGAGTGGCCCGCCAGCCCGTACACCGGCCCGACCGCCTCCCCGACCGCGCGGAGCGCCCGGGCGAACTCGGGGAGCGACGCGAACCGGCCGCTGGAGGCCCCGTGGGCCGGGGCGTCGTAGAGCACCACCCGGTACCCGGCCTGCAGCAGGGCCGTGCCGAGCGGAGCCAGGCGCCCGGCTCGGCTGCCCCACCCGTGCACCAGCACCACCGTGGGTCCCGCGCCCCATTCCCACGCCGCCAGCCGCTCCCCTTCCCAGGGCACGTGGAACGGCTTCCCGGTGGCGATGAAGGCCTCCTCGGCGCTCCGCGGCTCGTGCCGGGGCGGCGTGCAGAAGATCGTCTCCGCCCAGCGTGCGGCTATGCCGGGAGCGACCCGCCCCACCGCGCCGAAGGCGGTGCGGATCGCCCAGATCGGCGGGTTGGACCGCCTCACCGGCGTGCCGCCGGAC
>DASUSR010000278.1:0-4884 GCA_036375015.1 Gemmatimonadales bacterium | reverse complement strand
TCGCGCCGACTTCCTGGCGGCTGGCGAGATGCGGGGAAAGCTCCGCGCCGCTGCCGAGCCCGCCGAGGTAAACGATCCGCTGCACACCGGCCTGCCGGGCGGCGGCCGCAAAGGCGCGAGCGCCACGGCGGTCGTCATCGGCGTAGGTGCTCCCCGACGCCATGGAATGGATGAGGTAATAGGCCGTGCGAACGCCCTCGAGCGCGGGACCGAGCGTCTCCGGGCTCAGCACATCGCCGGCGACGACCTCGGTGCCGGCCGCTACCCGCGATTGCAGATGCTCCGGCCGCCGGGCCAGGCACCGGACCGGACGTGCTCCCGATTCGAGCGCGCGGAGGAGCCGGCCTCCCACATAGCCGGTGGCGCCGGTCAGGAGCACGAGGCCCTCGCGGCTCATGCCGCCCTCGGGGACTCGCCCAGCTCCCGGAGCAGGAGCCGGAGGTCGGCCAGGGAGTCCGCCACCCGAACACCGGCACCTTCGAGCGGCTCGCGGACGGCTTCCACCGCCGCGCCCCCCACGAGAACCGTCACGTCGGCCGGCAGCGCCCTGCGCAGCGCGGCCAGGTCGGAGAGGACGGCGGTCTCGCTCCCGAGGTAGACCAGGCTGAGCGCGACCGCCCGGGCATCCACCTGTCGGGCGGCGCCGACGATCTCCCGCGCCGGGAGATCGGCACCGAGATAGGTGACTCCCCAGCCCTCCGCGGCCGCAGTGGCGGCCGCGAGCATCGCGCCCAGCTCGTGCACCTGTCCCGCCGGCGTCGCGACGACCACCTGCGGCGCCGCGGCGCTCACCTCGTACATCCCCATGATCCAGCCGAGCACGCGACGGAAGACGGGGGTGGCCAAGTGCTCGTGGGCGATGCCCAGACTCCCCTCGTGCCATCCCTGCCCGATCGCGTGGAGGGACGGGGCCGCCACCAGGTCCAGAAACGCCGGGACGCCGAGCGTCACCGCGGCGCGCTCGAGGGCGGAATGCAGCGCCGGAGCGTCCAGCCGGTGCACCGCCCGGAGCGCCGTCTCCCGGAAGTCGGCCGCGGCTCCGGCATCGAGCGCGCTCGCCGGCTCGGGCGCGAGATCCTCCCGGGCCAGCTGCTCGAGCTCCTGCAGGGAGAGCCGGGCGAGTCGGCCGATCGCGTGCCCCCGTCCGGTCAGCTGGTGGAGCACCCGGAGGCGGGCGATGTCGAGATCCGAGTACAGCCGCTGACCGCCTTCGCTCCGCCCGGGCTCGACGACCCCGTGGCGGCGCTCCCAGGCACGGAGCACGTGGGGGGAGAGACCGGTGCGTGAGGCGACCAGGCGGACAGGGTAGCGGGGGATCGATTCGGGGGAGCTCATAGAGTGAAGCTATCCCGTTGTCTAACAAATGTCAATCAAATGTCTAGACGAGACCTTGACATGAGCCGGGGAAGTAGCCAGATTCTTCGACGTGACTTAGACACCATGGCGCGGATTTGCCGCGCCTCCACTCACCAAGTTCGGAGGTCGTCCCATGAAGTTCACCGCCATCGCCCTCGCCGCCACGCTCGCGATCCCCGGCGCGCTCAGCGCCCAGGAGGCCCAGGGCTACGCGCCGCAGGCGGATCTGGTCCAGACCGCGGCCGCGGCCGGCTCGTTCGAGACCCTGGCCAAGGCCCTCGAGGCCGCGGGTCTGGTCGAGACCCTCAAGGGCGAGGGGCCGTTCACCGTGTTCGCGCCGACGGACGAGGCCTTCGCGAAGCTGCCCGCCGGTGCGCTCGACTCGCTCCTCGCGGACCGTGAGAAGCTCGTCCAGGTCCTCACCTATCACGTGGTTCCCGGCCGAGTCGGGTCGAGCGACGTGGCCGAGCTCAGCTCGGCCGCGACGGTGAACGGCAAGTCGCTGCGCATCGCGGCCGCCGACGGCAAGGTGAAGGTGGACGACGCTACGGTCATCCAGGCCGACGTCGCCGCCTCGAACGGCGTGATCCACGTCATCGACACCGTGCTCCTGCCCGAGTAACTCGGGTCCCATACTTCACGCCGGCGCCCGCGGGTCTCGTCCGGGATCCGCGGGCGTCCCGTACCCGGAGATCGTGCCATGAAGCTCAAGATGCTGACCCTGCTCCTCACGACCGCCGCGCTGGTGTCGGCGTGCAGCGACGACGACGGCACCGGCCCCGAGCAGTCGGGGCGGGTGCGGGTCGTCCACCTCTCGCCCGATGCGCCCAACGTGGACGTCCTGGTGGACGGCCTGATCGTGGCGAGCGACGTACCCTATCTCCTCGCCTCGGACTACCTCGAGCTGGAGGCCGGCGCCCACGCGATCGAGATCCGCCCCACCGGGAGCAGCACGACGGTGCTGGAGCAGAACGTGACCGTCGCCGACGGGAGCGACTACACGGTGCTGGCCGGCGGCGAGCTCTCCGCCATCACGCTCGACGTGCTGGAGGACGACAATGCGCTTCCCGCCTCCGGGAGCGCCAAGGTCCGGCTGATCCATGCCGCACCGAGCGCGGGACTGGTGGACATCTACGTAACCGCACCGGGGGCGGACCTCGGCGCGCAGTTCCCCTCGCTCGTGGGGATCGACTTCGGCGACGTGTCGCCGTACATCGAGGTGCCGGCGGGGGACTACCAGGTGCGGGTGACGCCGACCGGCGCCCTCGACGTGGTGATCGACACCGGCACCCTCCCGCTGGGCTCGGGCCAGATCCGGACCGGAATCGCGGTGGACGCCCCCGGCGGAGGCGCGCCCTATGATGCGCTGATTCTCGAGGACCTCAACTGACCGGGTCTTGGAGGCGTGTCGCGCGACACGCCTCCATGACAAACCTCGCGCGACCGACTACGATCCACCCCGTGCGCAACGCCCGCCGCCTCGTCCTTCTCGCCATTCCCGTCCTGCTGCCGTTCACCGCCTGCGACAACGCCTCGCGGCCTGTCGAGCGCGCGGACGCGGCGGCGGTGCGCGACACCACCCCGCCGGGCCCGCCACCCTGGACACCGAAGCCGATCGTCGCGCCCCCCGCCCCCGACAGTGCGGGAGCGTCCGCCGACTCGTCGGATGTCCCGGCCGACAGCACCGTGTCGCGGACGCGCCGCCGCTTCCGGGCCATGGTGCTCACCCCGGCCGACTCCGCCAGGTGGCCGGTGCAGGGTCCGGCTCCGCTCCCGGGAGCGCTGCTGCCGGAGCACCGCATCGTCGCCTACTACGGCAACATCCAATCGACGCGGATGGGCATTCTGGGCCAGATCCCGCGGGACCAGATGCTCGCGAGACTGGAGGAGACGGCGATGGAGTGGGCGCAGGCCGACCCCGGACGCAAGGTGATGCCGGCGCTCCATCTGATCACCACCGTGGCGCAGGGCAAGCCCGGAGCGGGTGGGAAGTACCGGCTGCGGATGGGGGACAGCCTGATCAACGAGGTGGCGCGGTGGGCCGAGGAGCGGGGGTGGATCATGTTCCTGGACGTGCAGATCGGCCACAGTACGGTGGAGGCCGAGCTGCAGCCGCTGGTCCCCTTTCTGGCGCGCCCCTACGTCCACCTCGCGCTCGACCCCGAGTTCGCCATGACGCGGGGCGGCGTGCCGGGCAGGCGGATCGGCACGCTGGACGCGACGCACGTCAACTACGCCATCGGCCTGCTGGCGGGCCTGGTGGACTCGCTGCGGCTCCCGCCAAAGGTCCTCGTGGTGCACCGGTTCACCCGGCGCATGCTGACCAACCACGACCGGATCCGGCTGGACCCCCGGGTGCAGGTGGTGATCCAGATGGACGGCTTCGGCTCCCCGGTGCACAAGCAGGACGCGTACAAGTTCTTCATCGTGCCCGAGCCGGTGCAGTTCACCGGGTTCAAGCTGTTCTACAAGAACGACAAGCCGATCATGAAGCCGGAGGAGGTCATCGGGCTGTGGCCTTCGCCGGTGTACGTGCAGTACCAGTAGGGGGTGCTCGCTGCGTGGGCTCCGGTGATCTGCGCGATCGGGGTGTGCCCCGCCTCCGGACAAGCACACAGTCCTCCGGCGGGGCACACCCCGATCGCTGACGAAGCTCCGGCGGGCGCGGGCGCCCGCCGCCTACTGCGCGGCGAGCTTGACGTCAGCCCCCGTCCACGCCTTCCTGAACTCCGCCTCCACCCGCGCCGCTTCGGCGTCCTTCTGCTGCGCCCGGAGACTCGTCGCGAGCCCGTGCAGCGCCCAGCCGTTGTTGGGCCAGTGCTCCAGATCCTCGCGATAGTAGCGCTCGGCCTCCGCGGGCTTTCCCTGCGCCAGCGCCAGCTTGCCCAGCTCGAGCCGGATGGGGTGGTACCACGCCGGCGGCTCGTCGTACACCAGCTCGTCCTCGAGCTTCACGGCCTCCTGGTAGGCGGTCGCGGCGGCGGTGGTGTCGCCCTTGGCGACCGCGAGGCGGCCGGCCAGATGCCGCTCGGCCAGCCGGAGCAGGGCCTTCGCCGAGTTGATGCCGGCGGGCTGCTCTTTCGGTGTGGCCTCCGCGATCGCGATGAGGCTGTCGTGCTCCGCCCGGGCCTCCTCGGGCCGGCCGGTGGCCCCGAGCGCGAGCCCGCGGGTGTAGTGCCACATGCCCCGGGTGTACCGCTGGTGCTCGGCCGGGGCCGGCTCGGCCAGCAGCTCGTCCCACCGCTCGAACCGGGCGAGCGCCCAGTAGGGCGTCGGGAAGAAGTACTCCAGCGGCGGCACCTGCTTCGTCACCTCCGCCGGCACGACCCCCACCAGCTTGCGCGCGGTGGCGATCGCGTCGCTGCCGCGGCCGAGGAAGATGAGCCCCGCGTACATCATGTGGTAGTTGTGCGGGTAGTAGGTGTACTTGTAGAACCCGGCGGGCTTCCGGTCCTGGATGAAGCTCTCGTCCGCACCCACCGCGTCGTGGTTGTGGCCGGCGACGAGGTCGTAGCGGCCCACGCGCAT
>DASUSR010000277.1:0-2204 GCA_036375015.1 Gemmatimonadales bacterium | reverse complement strand
GCCGCCCACGACGACGTGGACGGGCTCTGGTATTTCGGGACCCGGGACGGGTCGGCCGAGGTCGAGCGGCTCTCCGCCGGCAACATGAAGCGGACCTGGGTGGACTACGGGCGGGATCGGGACTGGAGCGATCCGCGCGCCGGCGAGGGCGAGGAGTTTCTCGAGCAGGCCACGCAGGTGAAGAACATCTGGGTGCCCTACGGCGAGTGAGGTTCGCTTGACAGCCACGGTCCCGGGCCGTATGTGCGGTACACAGGCCGGGCGCCGCGACCCGATCCCGCCGCCCTAGCGACTCCCGGTGCCCGGCCCCCTCGAGTGAGGGGTTTCCGTGCCCCCCGGGAGGATGCCATGAGCAGGGCTCTGTCGCTCGCGCTGGTCCTGTGTGCCGCGGTCGCCTGCGGTCCCACCACGCCCCCCACACCCGCTCCCACTCCGCGGACGGCCGAAGAGGGTCCGCCGGAGTACCCGGACCAGGCCTCACTGCTTCGGCGTCTCGCGGAGGCGGTGGACGGCTATCGCGACGGGCGTCCGCGTTTCGTCGTCGCGGGCCGCCGGTTCCCGCATCCGGTGCGCAAGGTCACCGAGAGGCCGGACGAAGCGGACTCTCTGGTGCGCGAGCTCGCCGGAGATCCGAGCAACTACGGCCGGTTCGGACCCTTCCGTGCGGTGGAGGATCCTCCGGACGAGACCGAGAGCCGCTACGAAGTCGACAGCGTGACCGTCTTCACCGGCGACGGGCCGAGGAAGTTCACCGGCGACTCCGTGGACGCGCTGTTCTGGAGCCTGACGGCCTTCGACAAGTTCATCGCGCCGTATCTCACGGTGGTCTACGGCGCGAAGTACGCCGCGGACCAGCGGGAGCTGTACCGGATGGGCCGCTCGGGGCTGGCGCGATCGAAGGTGATTCCGCACTTCCGCGGCTCGTTCTGAGTCAGGACGGTCAGGGCGAGGCCGGCGGCCCCCGCCCCACCATCGACTGAAACCGCGGATCGTTCCACAGTGGCCGGAATACGGGGTTGGCGCGGACGTACTCGCGGAATCGCGGGTTGCTCTCGAGGTCGCGCGCGAGGAGGCGGAGGGCGGCTTCGCGGTCGCCGAGCAGGATGCGGGCCTCCGCCTCGTAGAAGTCCATCTCGGGATCCTCGGGCGCCGCGGCCCGGGCGCGGCGGATGACGGCCTCCGCGCTGTCGCGGAGCCCGGCGCGGCCCAGCACGGGAGCGACCCGCATCTGCCAGCGCGGAAGGTTGGCGGCGCGCTCCTCGGGCGAGGTGAGCCGCTCCAGCCGCGCCACCAACTCCCACGCTCGCGCCACCTCGGCCCCGGGCTCGCCGGCGCTCTCGGCGCCGGTCCGCCATCCGAGCATCGTGAGCTTGCAGTAGGTGAACCGCCAGTCGTCGGGGAATCGGCTCAGCCCCGTATCGCACCAGGTGACGGCCTCGGTTTCGTTTCCCAGATCGAGCGAGGTGTAGTAGAGCCGGAAGAGGATGTTCGGGCTCTCCGCCAGGAAGGCGTCGGCGTCGTAGGCGCGGCGGGCGAGGAGGTTCGCCTCGGCGAGCCGCCCGGTCGCCTGGAGGAGCGCGCTCAGGGTGGCCCAGGCGCGGGCCTGGCTCGGGTTGGCGGGGACGGCGCCGGCCCGGAGATCGGCTTCGGCCTCCGCGACCGCGGTGCTGTCCCCGCCGGACGCCAGCCACTGCCGGTACCGCAGCGAGCCGCGAAGCTCGAGCGCCGACGGGTCCCGGGGATGCAGCCGAAGCGCCTCCGCCGCGTGCCGCATCCCCTCCTCGAACCGGAACCGCAGCGAGTCGGGCGGCATCGACTCGAAGAGCCGCATGCGGTCGACCGCCAGCCAGCCGCGGTCCACCGTGGGCTCGAGCCATCCGGGGTCGAGCCGCCCCGCCCGGGCGAAGAGCGAGTCGGCCGTGTCGAGCGCCCTGCGGGCGGCCGCCAGGTCGCCGTCCCGGTGAAGGGTCCGCGCCGCCTCCTGCCAGCCGGCTCCCTCCTGCGCCAGCTCCCATGCGGCCACGCTGCCCGTGCGCCTACGCCGCTCCCGCAGCACGATCTCCTTCCCGAGCCGCTCCCGCAGAAAACGGGACACCTCCTCGGCCAGCTGGGCTTCCAGGGTGAAGAGCTGGTGGAAGGGGTATTCCAGGGTGCGGCTCTGGAGCTGGAGCCCGCTCGGCGCATCGATCAGCCTCACCGTCACC
>DASUSR010000276.1:0-5699 GCA_036375015.1 Gemmatimonadales bacterium | reverse complement strand
GATCCAGCGTCCCGACCACATCTCCCGGCAGACGCTGATCCATCCCGACCGCCGCCTTGAAGGTGCGGGGAAACCTGACACCCGGCTCGAAGAAGCCGAGTTGCGGAAAGGCCCCACCGCCCTCGGCGCACTCGACCGGCTGATTGACGGGATCGAAGGGGGGCACCTGGGCACCCGCGCAGGTCACGAACAGTTCCCGGCCGCCGTCATGGTACCCGCTGCCGATCCAGGTGTATGGCAGGTGCCCGCTGAAGAGGCCCACTCCGCTGCGGAGGAAGGTGCGTCCCTCCCCCCGGAGGTCGTAGTTGATGCCCAGCCGCGGCGACCAGAGCAGGTGGCCGCCGGGCAACCGGCCGGTATCGGCGCCGAGCGCGGTCTGGAGTGCGGCATTGGTGGGGATGGGATCCGGCAGGAACGGCACGTCCAGCCGGAGGCCGGCGGTCAGCGTGAGGCCGCGCGCCGGAGTCCACCGGTCCTGCGCGTACATCCCGATCTGACGCACCCGGAACTCCACCCGGCCGCTGTCGGCCGAGCCGTGGTACGCCCTGGAGTAGCTGGAGGCGCGTCCGGCCTCGAGCGCGTCGAGGCTGCGGAATCTCCACGCCCCGGGCGAGCTGACCAGCACTCCGTCGGTGAAGTGCAGCAGCTCGCCCCGGGCACCGACCGTGACCACGTGGGCGCCCAGCCCGAGTGTGAGGTTCTCGGTCGCCTCCAGGACGTCCTGCCCGAAGGAATCGGTGGGGCAGCGCGCACCCGGGCCGGCGGAGAGCAGGCCGCTATCGGCCAGCACGGCGACGCGCGGGAGGATTCCGCCCGGTTCGCACCGGTCCCGCACCCGCAGGTGACTCACGATCAGCTGGCTCGACCATCGACCGCCCAGCAAGCTGCTCCAGATCAGACGAGACGAATGTGTCGCCGACAGGTGCCGCTGGGCCACCGAGCTCAGGGCGTAGAGCCCGAAGTGCCGGTCCGGCGAGCCCGCGACATCGCCGTGCCGATAGTGATGGGACGCCTCGAGATGGTTGTTGGTCCCGAGCTGGAAGGACACCTTGCCGAAGAGATCCTCGGCCGGCCGCCGTCCGTCCACCGGCCCCAGCGTGCCGGGATCGAGACCGTAGGTGTCGCGCAGGGCGTCCTGGAACCGGATCGCGCTCCCGTAGCTGATCCCGATCAGCGCGACATCGGCCCCGCCGACGGTGTCCATGATCAGCGGGCCCGGATCGGCCGCGGTGCGACGCTGGATATCGAGACTGAGGTAGTAGTGCGCCCGGTCGCGCAGCAGCGGCCCGCCCACCGATCCGCCGAGCTGCCAGGTCCGGAACTCACCCGCCTCGTCCCCGACCGCGTTCGTTCCCACCAGGGCGCGGTCGGCCAGGAAGACGAACGCCGAGCCGTGGACCGTGTTGGCGCCTGACTTGGTCACCGCGTTCACCAGCCCGCCGGTGAACCCCGCATGGCGCACGTCGAACGGCGCCGCGTGCACCTGGATCTCCTCGATGGCCTCGAGCGAGATCGGCCGGGGCAACGTCTCCCGTCCGGGCAGGCCACCCCGGTACAGATCGTGGCTCAGGCCGCCGTCGATCCGGAAGCTGTTGCTCATGCGGCTCTGCCCCCCGATCACGATGCCGCCGGACCGGGAGAACACCGACGAAGGAGAGGAGGCGACCTGCGGGCTCAGCAGAGTGAGCTGGAGAAAATCCCGGCGGGGGTTCGGTAGCCGGGCGATCGTGGCCGCGTCTATGACCTCCGCGGGCCCGGTCCGGCCCCGATCGAGCGCCGGGTCCGCGGCGGCGCTCACGCTGAGCTCGGGCAGCTCGGGGGGCTTAGGCTCGAGCGCGAAATTCACCGCCAGGCGCTGGCCCAGCGCCACGAGGATGCCGGCCCGGGCTCGGGGAGCGAACCCGATCGCGCGTGCCTCGATCCGGTAGGGTCCGCCGACCGTGACGTGCTCGAGGAGAAATCGGCCGCTCGAGCCGGTGACGATCTCCCATCGGCGGCCGTTCCCCTCGTGGGTGATGGTGAGGACGGACCCGGCGATCGGCGATCCATCCTCGCGCGTGACCGCTCCGGTCAGCGCCGCGGTCGTGATGCCCTGTGCGACGAGGAGCCGGGGCACCGCGAGCAGCAGCCAACCGGAGCGGCGGATCGGCCCGAGCATCAGTTCCGGCTCAGCGCCGACGCCTGCCGCCGGGCGGCCTCGACCCGCGGCTGAAGCCGAGCGTCCGCCTCCCGCCACAGTTCCGCGAAGTCGCCGAACGCCGCCGCCGCGAGCCGGCGATCTCCCCGCTGTTCGTACAGCGCACCCATCGCCTCCAGGGCCTGCCCGCGCTCGAACGCATCCAGCGCGATGCGGGTCAGCGACCGGGCCGCGAGATACCGCCGGTAGACCGCGAGGGCGGAGTCGGGCTCGCCGAGCCGCCGATAGAGCCGGGCGCGCTCGGGATGGTCGCTCAGGCGAATGAACGGCTCCTCGAAGATGCCCACCCGCAAGGCCGGCAGCCGTGCGGCCTCCAGGTGCTCGGCCAGCGCCCGCCTCGCGTCCCCCTCGGCGGCGAAGGTGGCCGCCCGGGCCCGGTGGAGCATCCACCGGTCGGGGCCGCGAAACTCGGAGGGGAACTCCAGCTCGTAGCGCCGCAGCCATGCTCTGGCCCGAGCCGGAAGGCCGGCGTGGGCGTAGAACAGCGCGAGCGGGAGATAGGGGCGGGAGAATACGTCCAGGGAGTCCACCGGCTGGCGGGCGAGCAGGTCGTCCACCTCGGACACACCGCCTGAGTCTACGGCCAGAAGCCGCAGTCTCGCCGCGGCCGCAGCGATCTCTACCGCAGCCTCCGGATGCTGGAGGGCCAACGCCTGATCGCGCAGGTCCCGGAGATGCCCGACCGCCTCGCCCAGCCGGCCGCGTACGGCATCGGCCTCCGCCTGCACCCGAAGGTCGTTCCGCAGAGCCGACTGGCGACGGATCCGCGCCGCCAGCGCATGCACGGCCTCGTAGCGGCCCGAATCGGCCAGGAATCCGATCCGGAGGTGCAGACCCCGCATGCTCTCGGGCCGGCGCCGGATGTATTCCCCCAGAATCCGCGCGGCCTCCGCGTCGCTGCCCAGGGCGTGCAGCACCTGCACGTGGATCAGCTGAACGCCGCCCGACGAACGCCCCGCCGGCCAGTTGCCCCCGCCCCGCTCCATCGCGCTCTTGACCTCTCGAACGACCCGCTCGGCCGAGACCGCATCGCCGTTCAGCATGAGCGCGGTCGCCGCCTCCGCAACGAACCCCGCCTCGCGGGGGGTCGCCTTGAGCGCCTCGAGCTGCCGCTGGAACGCGGCGATGCTGCGGGTGAGGTCGCCGGTCACGTACCAGTGATAGAACCCCTCGACCGCGGAGCGCTCCCGATCGGGAAGCGAATCGGCGATGCGGAAGGCGCGAAGGAGCACCGGGACCAACGGGCCGGTGGGGAGACCGGCGAATGCGGTATTGGAGGCGACCGCCACGTGGGCGATCGCGAAGTCGGGATCGAGGGCAATCGCTTCCCGGTTCACCTCGATCGCCCTCAGGTAGTCACCGGCCGCGCGCGGCATCATGGCGAGCTGAACCTTCTCCAGGGCGGGCAGTGACCGAGTCGTGTAGCTCCAGAGCGCTCCCGTCGGCACCGGGATCGGCGCGAGGGGCTCGCCCAAGCCCGCCCGGAGGCCGCGGGACAGTCGCTCGATGGCGGCCGTGATGTCGGTGGAGTCCCGCGCCATCGCGGTCGCGGCGTGGATGACATCGCCGCTCGCCGCCTCGATGATCCTGGCGCTCAGTGCGAAACCCCGTCCGGCCGCCGAGACCGTGCCCTCCACCACCGCCTTGATCTCCTCCCGCGTCGCCACCTCGCGCGCGACGTCGGCGGTCAGCGGGAGGTCGGGCGCGAGGCGCATGCGGCGCCGGGTCTCGGCGATGCGCTCCCGGCTCAGGAGGGCGAGCCCGGGGGAGCCCGCGAGCTCGTCCCGGATGACCTCGGCGATCAGCGGGCCCAGGGTGGTGTCGCTGGTCCGGTTCACGAAGTCAGCGACGATGAAGAGCTCGCGCGCGGCGGCGCTCGGCCGGTTCTCGTGCCGATACCACGCCCACACGCCGACCAGTGCGACCCCGATGAGGCCGGCCACCACGCCAGTCCTGAGGGCCCGGGTACGCCGCGGCGCTCGCACCGCTGGGCCACCTCCCGGCAGGGCCAGCTCCTCCAGCCGGCGTACGAGCTGATCGGCCTGCTGCCAGCGGTCCTCCGGACGCTTCTCCAGACACCTCATCACCAGCTCTGCGAGGGAGGACGGCAGCTCCGGTCGCCGCAGGGCGATCGGCGGCGGAGGCTCCGCCAGGTGGGCCGCCAGCACCTCGTGAGAGGTCTCGCCGTGAAACGGCGGCTGCCCGGCCAGGAGCTCGTAGGCCAGCAGCCCGACGGCGTAGATGTCCGCCCGATGGTCAACGCGCGGATGCGGGCCGATCTGCTCCGGCGCCATGTAGGTGGGTGTTCCCAGCGTGATGCCGGCGCCGGTCCGGGGCGATCCGTCGCCGCCGGCCTCGGCCAGGGCCCTGGCCACGCCGAAGTCCGTCACCAGCGCGTGCCGGCCGGCCAGGAGCACGTTGTCGGGCTTGATGTCGCAGTGCACGATGCCGCTCTGGTGGGCGTGCGCCAATGCCTCGCACACGTCGCGGAGGATGCGCACCGCCTCGTCCACCGGTAACGGCCCGCCGGCGTGAGCCAGCCGCTCGCGCAGTGAGGGTCCCGGCTCGAATGGCATGACGTAGTACAGGAACCCGTCGGCCTCGCCCGAGTCGTAGAGCGGAACGATGTTCGCGTGGTGCAGTCGGGCGGCGATCGCGATCTCCCGGAGAAACCGGTCTCGACCGAGCACCACCGCCACCTCGGGTCGCACGACCTTGACCGCCACCTCGCGCCCGTGCTTGAGGTCTCCGGCCAGGTACACCACCGCCATTCCGCCCCGCCCCAACTCCCGCACGATCCGATAGCGCTGGGCCAGCGTCTCCGGCACCGGGATGCCTTCGTCCCCGAGGAGCGCCGCGAACGCCTCCGCCGCAGGACGATCGAGCAGCGGATCGGGCCGCTCGCATTCCTCGACCAGGCGGGCGAGCTCCGCCCGGCGACCCGGATCGCCGGCACTGAGCTCGTCGAGCAGACTCGCGCGCCGATCGGGGCCCGCATCGAGCAGCGCGTCGATGAGCGGGGCGAGCCGTTGCCAGTCGTGAGGTGTGATCGAAGGAGGCACCGGTGCGATGTCGGGTTTCGAGACCGTTCGTCGTTATCCGGTAGTGAGCCGCCAGCAGCGCGACGCGGCTGGACCAGTATATCGGGGAGCCCCGCGACGGAACAGAGCGGCGTGACACGGAGTCGGCCGATGCGCATCCACCGGATCGTTCCGCTGGTTGTCGGGCTCGCTGTGCCTTCCTGCGACGATAGCAGCGGACCGCGGGAGGATGGGACACTGGTGGTTTCGACTTCCACCGCAGGGACCGCCCCCGACGGCGACGGATACCTGCTCACCATCGACGACCTCAGCTCCGTCACCCTCGATCCTACGGACACAGCCCGGATAGAGACTCCCAGCGGCAGGCATGTCCTGCGACTGGCGGGCGTGGCGGAGCACTGCGTGGTCGCCCCCGGGACCCTGCTCGAAGTGGAGGTCCTGCCACGGAGCACTTCCTTCGC
>DASUSR010000275.1:0-9585 GCA_036375015.1 Gemmatimonadales bacterium | reverse complement strand
CGGAGCGCGAGGGAAGGCCGGTCGGGGTGGCGTATTTCGACAGCCACCGGGTGCGCACGCTGAACGAGGTGCTCATGATCGTGGTGGAGCCGGACGACCGGATCCGGAGCATCGAGGTGCTCCGCTTCGCGGAGCCGCCGGAGTACCACGCCAGCGAGGCGTGGCTGCGGCAGTTCGAAGGCCGCGGCCTCACCCCCGAGCTGTCGCTCAAGTCCGCCATTCCCAACATGACGGGGGCCACGCTGACCTCCCATGCCGTCACCCGCGCCGCGCGCCGGGTGCTGGCACTGCATCAGCGGATCGGCCCGTTCGCCGCCGTCGGCACCGCGGAGACGCCGTGACCGCGTTCGAGCGCTGGGCGGTCTGGAGCACCTCGATCGCCACCCTGCTCACCGGGGTGGTCTACCTGGTCATGAAGTACTTCCTGGTGAGCGACGACCCCTTCGCCGTGGTGAACCATCCATGGCAGCCGGTCGTGCTCAAGGCGCACATCCTGGTGGCCCCGCTGCTCACCTTCTCGATCGGACTGGTGGCGCTGCGCCACATCTGGCGCCACCTGCAGTCGAATATGCGCGAGGGGCGCCGGAGCGGGCTGGTCACCCTGACGGCGGTGGTACCGATGATCGGGACGGGCTACCTGATCCAGGCGGTCACGCAGGAGGGTCTGCTGCGGGCGATGGCGCTGTCGCACATCGGTCTGGGCCTGCTGTATGGTCTCGGGCTCCTGGCCCACTCCTTCGCCGCCGGCGGCAGACAGGCGCGGGAGGCGCGGGCCCGGAACCGGCGCTCGCGCCGGGATCGGCGCCGGCCCCGCGTCGCGACCCCGGCAAGCCACGCCGAGGCCGCCGCGGCCAGCCCGGCTCGGCAGGCGCGCTAGCGGGGCGGGCCGGCCGGGGCGCTGTCCGGGCGCTGGGCCCGCGCGCGCGAGGCCGCGCGAGCCCGCTCCCGGTCGAGCGTCGGCTGCTTCCTCGACCAGCTCTCCGAGTTCAATCCGCCATACGAGATCGAAAAGTCGTCGGTCACCGGGATCGACTCCTCGAACAGGTAGAGCGCGCTCACCTGCTCGCGCACCTCGAGCTGCTGGGAGGTGAACCGCGGGGTGAAGGGCACGATCCCGAGCGGGCGGTACACCCGGTTGCGGACCACGATGGTGAGGGTCTGGGGGTCGTACCGCGCGCCCGGGCGCTGCCCGAAGAAGGTGACCAGCGCCAGTCCCGGCTGGCTGATCCCGGCGGCGCTCGCCACCGAGTCGATGGCGCGCCGGCGGCTCTGCACCAGGCCGTGCAGCGACTCGTAGGAGTCCCGGGCCAGGAGGGGCGTGACCCGCCGGTCCAGCGGGACGAAGCGCACCTCGATCTCATTGTTCCGGACCCGGAGCGCCAGATCGTCCTGCTTGAGAGACCCGTAGCCCGGCGGGGGCAGGGCCTCCGCGGCGGACTGGCTGCCCTGGGCCAGGGCGGGCCGCCCCACGATCGGCACCAGCAGGAGCGCGAAGGCGGTCCGGCGGACGAGTCTCATGCGGTGTCTCCTGTAGCGGCCAGGATGCTCCGGGCCAGGTCGTCGATGCCCAGCCCGGTACGGGCGCTGGTGAGCTGTACCTGGTCCTCCAGCAACCCCAGTGCCGCGGCCAGCTCTCCCGCCCGGGCGGCCTGGGCCGAACGGGTGAGCTTGTCGGCCTTGGTGAGCACGGCGAGGACCGGGCGCCCGCTCTCCGTCAGCAGCTCCTGGAACTCACGGTCGTCCCTGGACGGCGGGTGCCGCACGTCGAGCAGCCAGACGACGCCCGCCACGGTGGGCCGCTCGCGGAGATAGCGGGTGATCAGCCGCCGGTAGCCGGCGCGCGCCGCCTTGCCGGCCCGGGCGAACCCGTAGCCGGGCAGGTCCACCAGATACAACCGCGGCAGCCGGAAGGCGTTGAGCAGCGTGGTCTTGCCCGGCGTCCCGCTGACCCGGGCGAGGCCCGGCTGCCCGACGAGCGCGTTCAGCAGGCTCGACTTGCCCACGTTGGACCGTCCGACGAGCGCGATCTCGGGCAGGAGCGGCTCCAGCCGGACCAGCGGGTCGGGGAAGGAGCCCACGAACGTGGGCGCGCCGAGGGGCTGGCGGGCGGTGGAGCCGGGCGGGGCCATGAGGGGAATGCTGCCGCCGCCGACGGGCGGGCCGGCAGAGGGAAGCGCTACGCCTCGCGCTTGGTGCGGGCCCGCTCGGTCACGACGAGCGGCGCGATCCCTTCCGTGATCGCCTCCTTGGTGATCACGATCTCCCGGACGTCTTCCCGGTTGGGCAGGTCGAACATGATGTCGGTCATCATGGTCTCGAGGATGGAGCGGAGCCCCCGCGCCCCCGTGCCGCGCTTGAGCGCCTTCTGCGCCACCGAGCGGAGCGATTCCGGGTCGAAGGTGAGCCCCACGTCCTCCAGCTCGAAGAGCTTCTTGTACTGCTTGGTGAGGGCGTTCTTGGGCTCCACCAGGATGCGCATGAGCGCGTCCTCGTCGAGCGCCTCGAGCGACACGACGACGGGGAGCCGGCCGACCAACTCGGGAATGAGGCCGAACCGCAGGAGGTCGTCGGGCTCGACTTCGGCGTAGGGGTTCTGCGCGTTCCCGTCCGGCGTGCGCTTGCGCTCGGCGCTGGCGAACCCGATCTGCTGCCGCCCGGTGCGCGCCTCGATGATCTTCTCCAGCCCGTCGAACGCGCCGCCGCAGATGAACAGGATGTCCTTGGTGTTGATCTGGATGTATTCCTGCTGCGGGTGCTTGCGGCCGCCCTGCGGCGGCACCGAGGCGATGGTGCCCTCGAGGATCTTGAGCAGCGCCTGCTGCACCCCTTCGCCGGAGACGTCGCGGGTGATGCTGGGGTTCTCCGACTTGCGGGCGATCTTGTCGATCTCGTCGATGTAGACGATCCCCCGCTCGCACTCGGCCACGTTGAACTCGCCGGCCTGGAGCAGCCGCACCAGGATGTTCTCCACGTCCTCGCCGACGTAGCCCGCCTCGGTGAGGGTGGTGGCGTCGGCGATGGTGAAGGGAACGTCGAGAATGCGGGCGAGAGTCTGCGCGAGAAGGGTCTTGCCGACGCCGGTGGGGCCGAGCAGCAGGATGTTGGATTTGTCCAGCTCGACGTCGGAGTCACGGCCGTTGGAGGCGTTGATCCGCTTGTAGTGATTGTAGACCGCGACCGCCAGGGTCCGCTTGGCCCGCTCCTGCCCGATCACGTACTGGTCCAGCACGTCCTTGATCTCGGCGGGCGTGGGGACCTGGGTAATGCTGTCCGCCACCTCCCGCTCTTCGTCCTCCGCCAGGATCTCATTGCAGAGCGTGATGCACTCGTTGCAGATGTAGACCGACGGGCCGGAGATGAACTTCCGGACCGAATCCTTCGATTTGCCGCAGAAGGAGCAGCGGAGGTGCTTGTCGTTGGACATGGAACCGCGTCGGGAAGAGGGTGGCCGGACCCGGGAAAGGTGTTCCCGGGCCCGGAGAGCGTCAAGTGTCCTTCTTGCCGTCCCCGTGCGGCACCAGATCCTTGCGCGGGGTGAACACGCTGTCGATCAGCCCGTAGGCCTTGGCCTCCTCGGCGCTCATGAACCGGTCCCGGTCCATGTCGCGCTCGATGGTCTCGATCGGCTGCCCGGTGTGGAGCGAGTACAGCGCGTTCATCTTGGAGCGGAGGTACAGGATCTCCCGGGCCTGGATCTCGATGTCCGCCGCGGTGCCCTGGGCGCCGCCCGAGGGCTGGTGGATCATGATGCGGGAATGGGGCAGGGCGCTGCGCTTGCCCTTGGTGCCCGCCGCCAGGAGGAAGGAGCCCATCGACGCGGCCATGCCCATGCAGATGGTGTTCACCGGCGCGCGCAGGTGCTGCATGGTGTCGTAGATCGCCATGCCGGCCGAGACCACCCCGCCGGGCGAGTTGATGTAGAGGTAGATGTCCTTGTCGGGGTTGTCGGCCTCGAGAAAGAGCAGCTGGGCGATGATGATGTTGGAGACATCGTCGTTGATCGGCGCTCCCAGGAACACGATCCGGTCCATGAGGAGCCGCGAGAAGATGTCGTAGGTCCGCTCGCCGCGGCTGGAGCGTTCGATGATGTACGGCGGATAGATCGTGGCCATGCTCAGGACGTCACCTCGTCGACGGTGGACTGCGAGAGGAGGAAGTCGAAGACCTTCTCCTCGGTGATGGCGCGCTCCAGCTCGCCGAGCCGATTGGCCTTCTGGAGCTGGCCGTAGATGTCGCCGGCCGACACACCCCGCGATTCGGCCATCCGCGCGATCCGCTGGTCGAGCTCGGCCTCGGTGGCGCGTAACCCGTGCGCCTCCGCCACCGCCTCGAGCACCAGGTCGCGCTGGACCTGGGTCTCCGCGATGGTGTGGAACTGCTGCTCGAACTGCGGCAGCTGATCGGGGGGAATGCCGTACATCTCGGCGTAGCCGTGCATGAGCCGGTGGACCAGCGACTCCGGCGCGGGGACCCGGTTGGCCTCCACCACCTGAGCCAGCAGGGCCTGGCGCACCTGCGCGTCGGCCTCCCGGGCGGCTTCCCGCTCCAGGTCCTGCCGCACCGCGGCGCGCAGGGCCTCGAGGCTCTCGAAGTCGCCCACCTCGCGGGCGAGCGAGTCGTCGAGCGGGGGAAGCTCCTGCCGCTTGACCTCGTGCAGGATCACCCGGACCTGGCGGGCCTGGCCCCGGCGCGACTCGTCCGGGTGGTCCTCGGGAAAGCGCACCTCGGTGTCCGCGCTTTCCCCCGCCCGGAGCGTCATGATCCGCTCCTCGAGGTCGGGGATGGCCTGGTTCTGCCCCAGGACCAGGTCGTAGGGCTGGGAGGCGCCGGGGGTGCCGTTCTCGAGCGGCGCCACCTCCACCCGCACCATCTGCCCCGGCGAGGGCTGCGCGTCGGTCACCGGGATCCAGCTCGCCTTCTGCTCCTGGATCCGGGCCAGCTGCTCGTCCACGCCCGAGTCCGGCACGGCCTCCACCCGCCGCTCCACCCGGAAGCCGCCGATGCGCTCCAGCTTGAGCTCGGGGCGGACCGGCACCAGAAGGTCGAACTCGATGGGGCTTCCCGCCTCGAACTTGAGGTTCTGGATGGACGGGTCGGCGATGGGCTTGAGGCCCTCGGCACTCTTCGCGGTCTCCCAGCTCTCCCGGAGGACCTCCTCCAGGACCGACTGCCGGATGGCGTCGCCGAAGCGCTTGCGGACGACCGCTTCGGGGGCCTTGCCGGGGCGGAAACCCGGAAGCCGGGCGCGCTGAGCGTAGTACTTGACCGCCTTCTGCTCCGCCTCCTGCACCCGATCCACGGGGACCGTGACGCGGAGGGACTTGGAGGCGGGATCTTCGGCGGTCTTCTCGACGGTGATCTGGCTCATGATGGGGGGAATCTACCACGACCGCGGGCGGCAAGCAGGGGGGCGCGGCGCGGCCGCCGCGCCCCGCCGACCCGGGCTAGCCCGAGTCTTCGTCGTGATCCCGACGCCCGGCCGAGCCCTCCGCGGCGGCAGCCGTCACGGGGCGCTCGCCGACGCCGTCACCCTCCTGCCGCCCGTTCTCCTCCCCGGCCGATCCGAGCTTCTCCTTGAGCTTGTCTCCGACGACACCCGCCACCCGCGCCACGCCGGCGGTGGCCGCGGCGGCGACCGCCGTCTGGGCTCCTTCCTTCCACCCGAAGTTGTCGCCGGCCCGCATCAGCTTCCTGGATGGGCGGGCCCCGGTGAGCCGGCGGGCTCGCCGCCGGGCCTGCTTGGGGCCGATGTCGGGGTGCAGCTCGAGGAGCTGCGCCACCGCCGTGGAGAGCAGCCGCTTGTACTGGCGCTTGCTCATCTGGTCCTTCGCCGCCTTGAGACTGCTCACCGCCGCCTGCGTGCCGAGGCCGGCGGCGACCTCTTTCCAGCCCATGGTCCCTGCCTCCTGGAGATAGGCCCTGCCCAGGGAGATTACGGCAGGAGTGGCGCGGAGGCGAGGGGTCGTGACCTGTGAGGCGGGTGATGTAACGGAGTGAGCCGCCGTGCTCCGGCTCAGGCCGGGCAGCGGCGCTGGGAGTAGGATTCGGACCCGGCGGCGTGCTCGATAGCCTGGGACACCTGGTCGGCCATCCACGCCGCCCCCCGCTGGACCAGCTTGGCCGCGAGATCCGGCTGCATCTCGATCCCCTTCACCTCGACGATACGGTTGTTGACGATCGCCGTGTCCCGCACCCGCACCACCTGCGCCTGGAGGTCGGTGACCCAGGGGCTCGCCCGGTTGAGCCGGGGAATGACGATCCAGTCCACCTGCGCCCCCGTCAGCGCCACCGCGACGTCCGGGTGCGCGTAGAGGTAGCCCGGACCGGTCTCGGCGCCGGCTTCGGCGAGCGAGTCGATCGCGACGACCTGGTAGCCGCACTCCGACGCGAGCCGCTCCTTGAGCGCGGCGCCGAGCGCCGCCATCCGCTCCGGCAGGGCCGCGCTGGCCGGCTGATTGGAGAGATCGTTCAGGGAGACGGAAAAGACCGCCACGCGGGAAGGCGGGGCGCCAGTGCCGCTCCAGGCGAGGCACAGCAGTGCGAGGCCGGCGACGGACGACAGCTTGCCCATGGGGGCGCTCCTGGCCGGGAGGCGGTTGGGGTATGGGGCGGTGCCGGCCCTGCCGGGGACCGCGGCACCGGCTACGTTTGGGGGTCGGTCCGCCGCGGAGCGCGCCGGCCCGACGTCCTCCATTATGCCAAAAACTGACAAGCTGTCAATATCTGACGGTCCGTCAAGCCGCACCGAGCCCGCGCCGCCGCTCAGCCGCAAGCAGCGGGAGATCCGCGAGCGCGAGGCGCGGATCCTGGACGTGGCCCGCGATCTCATGGCCGCGGAAGGCTACGGCGGTCTCAGCATGGACCGGATCGCCGACGCCATCGGGTACTCCAAGGGCACGGTGTACCAGCACTTCGCGTCGAAGGAAGACGTCATGCTGCAGCTGTCGCTGCGGGCGATCGCGGAGTGGAACCGGCATTACGATCTCGCGCTCGAGTTCCGGGGGAGCAGTCGCGAGCGGCTGCTGGCCATCCATCTGGGCCACGATCTGGCCGCGCACCTCTATCCGATCGAGTACGAGTGCATCTACGCGGTGCGGACCGCGGGCATCCGGGAGAAGGTGCCTCCCGAGCGCCGCGCGGTGCAGGCGGCCGCCCTGGAGCGGCTGTTCGAGCGGTCGGCCGGTGTGGTGGCCGAGGGGGTGCGGGATGGCGACCTCGTGCTGGGCGGCGGGACCACACCCCAGTCGCTCATCTACGGCTTCTGGTCCCTGCACTACGGGGAGATCACCCTCGAGACCTACGACATCCAGTACCGCCGGATGGGGGTCCGGGACCAGCGGCGCACGCTGCGCCGCACGCTGCAGGCGATCATGGACGGGCTCGGCTGGCGGCCGCTCTCCAGCGAGCACGACTACGCTGCGGTGGAGAAGCGGATCCTGTGGGAAGTCTTTCGGGCGGAGCAGGCGCGGCTGCGGCGGAGGCGGTGACCCCCGGCCGGTCGCCGGCCTGGCCCCATGCGGCCACCCTGCACCGACGGTTTACGGTCCACTCCGGGCGCAGCGAGGGGGGCATGAGTAGGTGCCTCCCCTCACGGCGTTCCGGGTCTAGTACATCCCGTCCATGCCACCTCCCGGCGGCCCGGCGAGAGCCGGCTTGGCTTGCTGCTTCTCGGCCACCACGCACTCGGTGGTGAGGAGCAGGCCGGCGATGGACGCGGCGTTCTGCAGCGCCGTCCGGGTGACCTTGGTCGGGTCGATGACCCCCGCCTTCACCAGGTCCTCGTAGGTGTCGGTCTGGGCGTTGTACCCGTAGTTCCGGTCCTTGGACTCCCTGACCTTGGCGACGACGATCGAGCCTTCCGCGCCTGCGTTCTGGGCGATCAGTCGGATCGGCTCCTCCAGCGCGCGCCGCACGATGTCGACGCCGGTCTTCTCGTCCTCGGTACCCCTGATCCTGTCGAGCGCGGACTGCGCCCGGAGCAGGGCGACACCGCCCCCCGGCACGATCCCTTCCTCGACGGCCGCGCGGGTGGCGTGAAGTGCGTCCTCGACCCGAGCCTTCTTCTCCTTCAGCTCGGTCTCCGTGGCCGCTCCGACGTTGATGATCGCCACGCCACCGGAGAGCTTGGCCAACCGCTCCTGCAGCTTTTCCCGGTCGTAGTCGCTGGTGGTCTTCTCGATCGCGGCCTTGATCTCGCTGATCCGGCCCTGGATGTCGTCGGGCTTGCCCTTGCCGTCTACGATGGTCGTGTTGTCCTTGTCCACCACGATCCGCTTGGCGCGGCCGAGATCGGTGAGGGTGGCGTTCTCCAGCTTGAAGCCGACCTCTTCCGAGATCACCTGGCCGCCGGTGAGCACCGCGATGTCGCGCAGCATCTCCTTGCGGCGGTCACCGAAGCCCGGCGCCTTGACGGCGGCGACCTTGAGTGTGCCGCGGAGCTTGTTCACCACCAGCGTGGCCAGCGCCTCGCCGTCCACATCCTCGGCGACGATGAGGAGTGGCTTCCCGCCCTGTGCCACCTTCTCGAGGATGGGCAGGAGCTCCTTCATCGAGGAGATCTTCTTGTCGTGAATCAGCAGATAAGAATCCTCGAGCGCGGTCTCCATCTTCTCCGGATCCGTCACGAAGTAGGGCGAGAGGTAGCCGCGGTCGAACTGGGTCCCGTCCACCGTCTCCAGGGTGGTCTCCAGGCCCTTGGCCTCCTCGACGGTGATGACGCCGTCCTTGCCGACCTTCTCCATCGCCTCGGCGATCAGGTTGCCGATCTCCCTGTCGTTGTTCGCGGAAATGGTGCCGACCTGGGCGATCTCCTTCCTGCCGGCCGAGGGGACGCTCAGCTTCCTGAGGTCCTCGACCACCGCGTCGACCGCCTTCTCGATGCCCCGCTTCAGCTCCATCGGATTGGCGCCCGCGGTGACGTTCTTGAGGCCCTCGCGGAAGATGGCCTGGGCCAGCACGGTCGCCGTAGTGGTACCGTCGCCGGCGAGGTCGGAGGTCTTGGTGGCGACCTCTTTCACCATCTGGGCGCCCATGTTCTCGACCGGATCCGACAGCTCGATCTCCTTGGCGACCGTCACCCCGTCCTTAGTGATGGTCGGCGAGCCGAACTTCTTGTCGATGACGACGTTCCTGCCCTTGGGTCCGAGGGTGAGCTTCACCGCGTCGGCCAGGGCGTCCACCCCGCGCTTGAGCCGCGCTCGGGCGTCGATGCTGAACTGCAGTTCCTTCGCTGACATATGAGTTCATCCCTCCTGAGTTGGCCGCCTCAACCGATCTTGGCCAGAATGTCGGACGCCTTGATGATGATCACTTCGTCATCGCCTGCCTGATAGGGCGTCCCGCTGTACTTGCCGTAGATGACCTGATCGCCGGCCTTGACCTCCATCGGGATTCGCGCGCCCTTCTCCATTCGACCGGGTCCGACGGCGAGAATCTCACCCTGGGTGGGCCTCTCCTTGGCGGTGTCCGGGATGTACAACGGGCCGCGCATGGACTCCCCCTCCTCGGCCGGCAGGATCACCGCGCGGTCCTCGAGGGGATGGATCTTGATCTTGGGTCTGGCCTTCGTCGCAGTGGACATTTGGT
>DASUSR010000274.1:0-4849 GCA_036375015.1 Gemmatimonadales bacterium | reverse complement strand
GTGTGGAGATAGTTGCTGTGGGTCACCGGCACCACGAAGCCAAGCCGTCGCAGGGAGTCCACGAAGGACCGGTTGTCGAATCCGAAGAGCCGTCCGGTCACCTCGGTGTTGGCGTACTCATCGAGGACGATCAGGTAGATGTCCCGCTTCGGGCCCAGCTCGCCATTTCCCCGAACCGGGATCGGCGCGGCCAGCTGCCGCACGAGCGTGCTTTGTCGGAGTGCCCGCGCGCTTCGCCATTCGGCGATGCCGATCGAAAGCGCGAACCAGCCGACCAGGATGCCGCCGGTCAGCCCGAGAAACCTCTCCGTTCGATCGAGCAGCGCCGGCCGGCGAAGCAGCCAGTAGATCCCGCCCACCGTGGCCGCCGCCCACAGCGGAACGAGCACCGGATGCGACAGGTTCGTCCCGCGCTCCACGAGTGCGGCAACCCGCACGTACCCCCAGAACCCGACCACGAGGCCCAGGAGGATCAGCGGGGCAAGTCGGTCGCCCCACCGGCGGGTCGCGAGCCGGGCGACTCCGTACACCACTCCACAGGCGGCGAGCACGATGGTCACCACGACCGCAGCATCGTCCAGCTCCGCCCACCCGGGATAGGCTGCGACGATGCGCAGGACTGGAATGATGGCGAGGAGGAAGGGGTAGGTGTGCCTGGGCCGCAAGGTCATCGTGGAAAGGCCCCCGTTCACGCGAGAGCTCCCGGCCGCGGAAAACTCGATAGCTCTGTCCACGGCCTTCCGACTGGCGGCAACGTTCTTCCCGCGCGAGGCAGGCGGTTACCGAGTCCGGTGCTCGTCCGGGACGATAGGAGCCGGCACGCTGCGGAATCAGTACGTTCCATCACAGAAGCCGCGCGACGCGAAAGAGCCTCGGACGCGGGATCCCAGGCCTCCCGAATCCGGAGACGTCTAATCGCGGCCCCGATTGATCCGCTCGAATCTCGGGTCGCCACGCAAGGGGTCGTAGATCCAGTCCAGATGCATGTCGAGGCCGGTGGCCACCCGGGTCATCCCGCGGGCCCACGCCCACTCCAGCAGCTCGAGCGCCTTCTCCCGGTCGCCCTGGGCCGCCGCGATGCGGGCCCTCATGGAGGCGGCGAGCGGCGCCACCGCCGGATCGGTCATGGCCGCCAGCCTGCGGTCGGCATCCTCGACCGTCTCGGAGGCTCCCCGCGCGGCGCCCAGCGCACCCTCCAGGCCGAGGTAGAGGGCGTCATTGCTGTCGGCCGGCGCCCGGAAGGCGAGGACCGCGGCGGCCTCGTCGTACCGGCCGAGCAGGGCGAGCATCCGTCCCAGATAGTACCGGTCGTACCGGCCGGACCCGTCGCGAGGCCGGGCGCGGTACCAGGTCACCCCCCGTTCCGCCGCGATCCGCGCCGCCGCGGTGTCGCCGTGGACCCGGAGCTCCGCCGCCAGCAGCATCGTGAAGAATCCCGGCGACACGCCGGCCTGCACCCGGGCGGAGGCGTCGGGAGGGAGGCGCAACGCGACCTCCAGGTGGCTCAGGGCCTCGCGGCCCCGCCCCAGGCCGGCGAGCGCACGCCCGAGGAAGAGCCGCCCCGTCGCGCGATCGGGAAACGCCCGGACCAGCTGCTCGGCATGGCGCAGCTCGCGCCGATGGGCGCCCGTCAGGTGCAGGGTGCCGATGTAGTCCCGCCAATAGATCATCTTGGCGGAGTCGGTGAGCCAGCCGAGATCGCGCCGGGGATCGATGGAGCCAAGCAGCTCGGCCGCGGCCTGGAAGTGGCCGCTCAGGAGCCCGAACACCCCGGCGGTGTAGACCGCGTAGCTCGAGCGGGGGCGGAGGGCCGCCTGCTCCCGCGCCAGGGCAAAGCCGGCCTCCCAGTCGCTGCGGCACTTGGCGGCGCTGAGGTCCAGGGTGAGCCGGTCGAAGGGGGTGAGCGCGGAGCGCTGCGGTGCGAGCGCGGTGACGACGGAATCGGTGAGCCCGCACCCGGCCCCGTTGGCCCCCACGAACGCGAGCCAGACCCCCGCGGTCAGGAAGGCCGAGTCCTGCGCCGCGGCCGCCTGGAAACGGGCGCGGGCCGTCTCCACCGGGAGTCCCTGCCAGTAGGCGGTCTGGCCGTCGATGAAGGCCTGGTAGGCGGCGAAGCTCCGGGGCGCCGAGGGGCCGGCGGTGAACGACGTGAAACGGGTGTCCAGCACGCCGGCGAGCGCAGTGGTCACCTGCTGCCGGAGCTGGTCCAGCGCCCGCACCGCCTCGCCCGCGGGCGCGTGGACCGGCGCGATCGTCTGGAGCACCGTGCCGCTCGCCGCGTCCACCAGGCTGGCCCGCACCACCAGCGTGTCGGTGGCGAGGTAGTAGCTCCCCGAGACCACGGTGCCCGCGCCGTTGCCACGCGCGAGCAGCACGGGGTCTATCGGCTCACCGGACGGGCCGCGCCCCTGCGCATGCACCGCGCCGACGTCCACCACCTCCACCGACTCGAGCCGGTCGAGTCCCCGCGTGATCCAGTCCGCCGCCATGCTGCCCAGCGGCTCCAGGGTGGAATCGCCGGTGCGGTTGGTGAACACGGCCACGGCGACCCGATCACGGGCGGGGCGTTCGGCAGCCGTGCGGCGGGCAGCGAGCGTCGCGGCGGTGGCCGCGCCGGCGGTCACCGCCAGCAGCAGCACGATGAGTTGTGGCCTGGACATGGAGGTGTAGAGTCGCGCCGCGATGATCGCGCGACAAGGGCGGGGGCTACCAATCGAGGGGCGCGCCATTACATTTGCCCCTCTCCGGAACCACGGGGCGTAGCGCAGCCCGGTTAGCGCACCTGCTTCGGGAGCAGGAGGTCCGGGGTTCAAATCCCCGCGCCCCGACTGGCAACGAAGAGGCCGCTCTCCTCCGGGAGAGCGGCCTCTTCGTTGCCGCTTACCCGTCCCGCGAGATCCCTTGGTTGCGCCCGTTCCCGGGGCCGGTCGTCTCGGCGAGGGCCTCGGCCGCCGCCGCCGGCACCGGCAGATGGATCCGGGGCAGCACCGCCTCGATCTCGGCGCGGTGGGCCTCGTACTGTGGCGGCAGCTTGAGCTGCTCCCCCAGGTGCGGGATCGGCTCGTCGATCACGAAGCCCGGCGGGTTCGTCGCCAGCTCGAAGAGCACCCCGCCCGGCTCGTCGAAGTAGACCGAGTGGAAGTAGTTGCGGTCGATCACGGGGGTGGGGAGCAGGCCCGCCGCCACGACGCGCTCCCGCATGGCGAGCTGGGCCTCGTCGTCGGCGACGGCGAACGCGACGTGGTGGACCGTCCCGGCCCCCTCGGCGCCCAGGCCGAAGCCGCCGATCGCGCGCAGGTGGACGATCGTGCCCGCCCCGCCGTCCCCCGCCGCGTAGCGGCGCGTGGTCCCGTCCTCGCCGAGCTCGCGGAATCCGAGCGTGCGGAGCAACACCTCCTCGGTGGGCTCCCACCGCTCCACCCAAAGGGTCACCGAATGAAAGCCCCGGATCGCGTGTGCCGGGGGCACGCCCGGGGCGCCGCCCCATGCCGGTCGCGACTCGGCGCCGGGGTGGGCGACGAGCTCGAGCAGGAGGCCGTCGGGATCCTTGAAGGCGATCACCCCCTCGGCGTCGGCACCCGAGCCGCGCCGGGCCGGCCCCTCATAGGCGATGCCGTGCCGCAGCAGCCGTTCGATCCAAAACCCCGTCGCGCCGGGCGGTATGGCGAACGACGTCACGGCCACCTGTCCGGTGCCCTGCCGCCCGCGGCCGGCACCCGGCCAGGGGAAGAAGGTCATGATGCTGCCCGGCGTGCCTGCCTCGTCGCCATAGTAGAAATGGTAAGTCTGCGGATCGTCGAAGTTGACGGTGCGCTTGACCAGCCGGAGGCCGAGCGCGCCGGCATAGAAGTCCAGGTTGCGCTGCGGCTCGCTCGCGATCGCCGTGACATGGTGAAGGCCGAGGACGCCGGTCATGGGGCGGGCCTCAGGGCCAGGCTGACCGCGGCCGATCCAGCGCGGCGCGGTCCCAACGGCCGAGCTCGGCCGCAGCGTCGTAGGTGGACTGCGCGAACTCGAGCAGCGCTTCGTCGGGAGCGGCCGCGCGCCGGACGGTCTCGTACGGCAGGATGAACTCGCGCACCGCCGGCTCATACCGCGCCCCGGCGGGCCGGACCGGATACTCCGCGTAGCCGGCGGGTTCGGGATAGGCATACGCGTAGAAGGCCGGCTCGGCGACGGCCCCGCCGCCGAACCAGAACCCCATGCTGCTGCACTCGTGCGAGTAGGCCTCCGTCATCACGTAATCGGGAGTGTTCGGCGCACCGCCCGGATGGAGCGGCGCGGGCCGTCCGGAGAAGCGCGTGACCGCGAGGTCGAAGCTTCCCCAGAAGAAGTGGACCGGGCTCTGCTTGCCCAGGAAGCGGCCGCGAAACCGCCGCAACACGCGATCGGCCTGAACCAGGATCCGCCAGCACCGGTGTGCGGCGTCGGCGTCGTAGGACGCGTGCACCCGGTCCTCCGCAAACGGGATCGAGGTCTCCACCTCGACCGGCGCGGGACGGATCCGCACCGCGACGCTCAGCTCGCGCAGCGCCGAGAGGTACGTGCCGTAGAAGTCGGCCACCGACTGCTGAACGAGGGGGAGCACCCGCACGGCACCGTCGCTCGTCCGCAGGGACAGCTGGTGATCCGTGAAATCGAACTCGGCGTCGAAGACCCGCTCCCCGGCAGGAATGGGTGAGGTGGTGAGACCCCGGGGCGTCACGTAGAGCGGCACCTGCCACCAGTGGTTCTCCATCGGCGCGAGCGCGAGGCGGGTCTTCCCCACGATCTGCGTCCACATGTGGAGGGTGTCGCGCGTGGCCTGCCACTCGGCGAGCGGCAGCGGAGGCCAGACGGCGGCCGCCGT
>DASUSR010000273.1:0-2883 GCA_036375015.1 Gemmatimonadales bacterium | reverse complement strand
GTTGCGGCCCAGCTTGGGATCCCGGGCGAGATAGACCGTCGCCATGGATCCGCGGCCGATCTCGCGCACGATGGTGTAGCGCGCGCTTCTCCCCGACTCCGGCGGCGGCGGCGCCCGCTCGGTCCGAAGCCGTTCCACCAGTTCGGTGAGCCCGGGAGACGCCTCCCGGAGGTCGCCCCCGACGAGAGCATCGTAGACCCGTGAATGGTCCAGCGCGGCGGACCACTCCCCGGCCGCGGCGAGCGCACGCGCGAGCCCGGCGGCGGCCTTCTCGCTGAGCGGATCCGCCGCGGCGAGCCGACGCCAGCAGGCGATCTCGACGGTGTGCTGTCCGCGGCTGCCGGCCTCCTTGGCCATCTCGTACAGGGCGCGCGCGTGCTCCCTCGCCAGCCGGGCGCGTTCCCCCTCGGCCCACTCCTCGAACTCCGGTGCATCGCTCAGGAAGAACCCGTCCAGGAAGGGTCCGCGATACAACGCCACCGCGCCCTCGCGGTCGCCTCCGGCGAGCCTGCTCTCGAACTCACCGACGTCGGTCGTCACCACGGCCGGATTGAGCCGGAGGGGGTCGCCACCGAGCACGAGCTCCTTCGGCGGCTGGCGCCGGAGCGAGTACAACAGCTGCTCGAGGGCGTGCCGGGCGCGCTCGCCGGTGGCCTCCGGCCAGAGCCGGGCCACGAGCTTGTCCCGGGTGAGACCCCGGGCGCCGGCTATGGCCAGGAGGGCGAGCAGGGCCAGGCGCTGACGCGTGGTCGGCACCGGCGAGCCGGCCGGATCGAGCAGCGCGGGCCCGCCCAGCGTGTCGAGCCGGTACATGAGCATCCGCTGAGGAAACGTTGAGGGGCGCCTGATGCCTCTCGCCTATTGTGGCACCGTGTTTCCCGGGCGGCAAGCCGATACGACCCACCAGCTCAGGACCGGAGGCTCACATGCGGCGCATCATCGGTGTCCACGGCGTTCTCGCGGCGGCAGTACTCGCCGTCGGCTGCTCCTCGACCACCGGGCCCTCGCTGACGGAAGAGGATCCTCCCGACATCGAGACCAACCGGCCCGGTACGGTCCAGCCGCTCCTCCGGCTCGTGGTCGACCCTGTGGCGGCGACGATTCGCGCGGGCGAGACCCTCAAGCTCACGGCGACAGCCGCGAGCGCCGACCATTCGGTCGTGCGTGAGATCGCGGCCGCATGGCGGACCTCGGACGCCGGCATCGCCACGGTCGGTCCGAGCGGGCTCGTTCGGGGAATCCGCCCGGGGCAGGCCACCATCCAGGTGCGTTGGGGGACCAGTGCCGCGGCCGTGGAGATCACGGTCCTCAAGGGGGAACCAGGAGAGACGGCCTGCCTCTCGGTAGAGCCCAAGGTCGGCACCTGCTAAGCGAGCCCAACGCGAGACCTACTTCCTGACCACGAAGACCTTGGTGTCCACCGAGTCGTCGTCCAGGAACAGCACGACCTTGTAGGTCCCCGCCCGGAGCCCTTTCGGCTGGGACCAGCGAAAGGCGGCATGCTCCCCTGCGGCCGGAACCGGCTCGGTGGACTGCTGGACGATCTTCCCGTCCTGCGACCGCCACGCGGCCGTGAGAGTGCCGGCCTCGCCGGCGCCCTCGGTCGCGACCGAGAGGTAGACCGTATCCTGGGGGACGAACTCGAAGGTCGGCTCGGTGATCCGGTTGCCGGTGCCGATCCGCTTCCCGATCATCACATTGGAGACACGGGGCTCGATCGGCGCCGTGGCGGCGACCGTGTCGGCCGCCGCGGTCTCGGCTCCGCCCTGGCGCGCCTCCTCGTTCCGATCACCCGCGCAAGCGAGCGCCACGAGTACCAGGATCGGCCATGCGATCCGTGCGATCCGGGTCATAGACACCTCCCGTCCGATGGCTGGGGTGCAACCCGTCGAGAAGTTCCCGGCGCTCCCGGCGCGACCAGAGCGGCCGAGGAGGCCTTCCATAGTGTAACGTCCGGTCCCGCGCCGCGCCCGGGTGGAAGCAAGCCGGCCCCCCGATCAGCGTCGGGAGGCCGGACACAGACGGGCGCGCTACCGCCCCGCCCCATGGCATTTCTTGTACTTCTTGCCCGACCCGCAGGGGCAGGGATCGTTGCGCCCCACCTCCGGCACCGTCGTCGCCGCCGGTCGGCCGAGCGGCCCGAGCGAGCTCGCGACCGCGGCGGGAGCCGGCGCCGGCGCAGCGGCCCGGGGCGGCGGCCCCATGAACAGGTCGTCAGCCCCCGCAGTGGGGGCCGTGGCGGGCGATGGTGCCGAGGTCGGGCGGGGTGCGGGCGCGCTCGGCATCCGGCGGGGCGCCATCGTCGGCTCCGGGCGCGGCGGCTCCGCGCTCACCTGGATCTTGAGGAAGCGCTCGGAGAAGGTGGACTGGATGTCGTGCATGAGGTCCTGGAACATCTCGAAGGCTTCCCGCTTGTACTCCACCAACGGGTCCTTCTGGCCCCAGGCGCGGTACTGGATGGCGTTGCGCAGCTGGTCGAGGTCGTACAGGTGGTCCTTCCAGCGCTCGTCCAGCACGCTGAGCATGACCTGGGACAGCACCTGTCCGTCCACCTCGGGAATGCCGATCGTCTTTCCGAAATCGGCCAGGTACTCGATCTTCCGCTGGAACGCGCGCTCGCCCTCGGCCTTGGCCAGCTCGACCATCTTGTCGATCGAGGGCGCGGCCGCGGGATCGGTCAGCTCGTCCACCGTGACGAGGTACTGCAGGGTGAGCGCCTCGCGCAGCCCCCCCCGGTCGTATTCCTCCGGGCGCTCGGCGCCCACGAGGAACTGGGTCACGGCGCGCTCCAGCGCCGCCTCGATCATCCGCCGCGCCTCGGCCTTGAGCTCCTCGCCCCGCTCCAGCGCGAAGAGCCGCAGCGAGTAGATCACCTCCCGCTGC
>DASUSR010000272.1:0-6802 GCA_036375015.1 Gemmatimonadales bacterium | reverse complement strand
GTGGCCGACGAGGAGTTCTACCGCTCGGCGTACGACTTCCTCGAGCGGCACCGGGCGCCCCCGCCGGTGCGCAGCGTGGTGGATTTCTACCACGGCTCGGCGTCGTGGGACTTTCCGAAGGTGGTCTATGCCACGGACCGCCTGATGCCCGAGTTCCGCCGCAGGCGGCACTGGATCACACCGGACGAGCTGCGGGACGGGGCGGTGGTGGCCCGGCTCAAGGTGGGCGATGTGGCGGGGGCCCGCCGGGTCCTCCGGGTGCTCGCGCCGTTGAGCGCCCGGGCACACGACGGTCTCCAGTCACAACTGCTCGAGGCCCACATCCGGCAAGCCGAAACGCGCGCCGCCAGGTAGACCCCTCACCCCATCGCCGGCGCCACGAACATCCCCGCCACCATCCCGATCAGCATGAACAGCACGATCGCCGCGATGATCACCACCACCGTGTACCCCAGCGCCTTCTCCTGCGGCGCCTTCATCAGCACCGGCAACCCCAGATACAGCAGGTACAGGCTGTACAGCCCCAGGATCCCCAGCACCCGGAGTCCCGGCACCAGCGCGAAGATCCCCGCCACCCAGCTCGCCGTGCTGGCGTAGGCCGCCGTCTTGAGCGCCTGGATCTGGTTCCGGGTGCCGTTGAAGTTGGGCGCCAGCCAGTCGATGATCAGCGCCAGCACGTACACCCCCAGCAGGGTGAGCGCGTAGGTCACGATCGCGCCCGTGATCGCCGTGCCGACCGGGGTCCGGTAGGTCCGCATGAAGGGCACTGAGTAGCCGAACACCGAGTACCCGATCGCCTGGGCCACCGGCCCGATCGCCGCCAGCGGCATGATGTAGCCGGTGTAGAGGCTCCCCACCGTGGCCGGCTCGGCGTCGATGACCGGCCATTCCTCCTTCGGCGTGAGCAGTATCCGCTTGACGCGCTCGAGCAGGCTCATCGTGGCTCCGGGGATGGAGGGCGTGCGAGGACCGATGCGGGCCCAGCAATAGTGCGCCCGCACCTAACGAGTGTAAAGCCGTGGGAAAGGTTTGCTACCGCCCGCCGGTGGGCGCCCGCGCCAGGCCGGTGGCCATCCAGCCGATCCGGGCGAGGCTGACCGCGGAGATGGCGACCGCCACGACGGCGCACCACACGAGGAACAGCGCGTACCCGATCAGCCTGACGATCGGGCCGACCACACGGTCCGGAGCCATCGGGACTCCAGTGCGCGAACGGTTGGCATGCTTTTGGGGGGAGCCTGCACAATCTGCATCCGGACGGCCCGCCCGTAAAGGGGTGCCCAGACTTGACATGACCGGTCCCACGTGAAACCTTGCTTCACGCTGGCTTAGCCCGACCCCTCGCCGGACCGGTTTTCCTGGTGGTGCCGATATGACGAACTGCCCCTGCTGCGGACTCGCCGTGACGGAGCCCGCGGCCCGCTGCCCTCTCTGTAACGAGCCGCTGGCCCGCTTCAACCTTCGCGCCCGGCACGTGCTGTCGGCGCTCCTGGCCCTCGAAGTCTGCGTGGCCCTGCTGGTCCTGACCTGATCGCTCCCGCCGTCTAAACAAATCCGGTGCCGCCCACGTACGCTTCCCCCGGGCGGCACCCCGGCCGCGCCCACCGGCCCTGATTCCCGACCGACCCGGAGCTTCCAGTGCAGCGCGTTTCGGCCCGCGTGTACCCCTCGTTCGCCAGCGCCTTCGTCCTCCTCCTCGCCGCCTGCGCCCCGGGCGGCGCGCCGGCCGGCTCGGCCTCACCCGCCGGCACCTCGGCCGAGATCTCGCCGGCCGACCTGCGGGTCCGGCTCGAGGCCTACGCCCACGACTCCATGCTGGGCCGCCGGAGCGGCGAGCCCGGCGGGGTGAAGGCGACCGACCACCTCGCCGCCGAGGCCCGGAGGCTGGGGCTCGAGCCGGCGGGGGAGGACGGGACCTACTTCCAGACCGTCCCTCTGGTGTACCGCACCCTCGAGCCCAACGCGGCGCTCACGGTAGACGGCACCACGCTCCAGCCCTGGGACGACATCGTCCCCCGCGACCAGGGCAAGGCGACCCGGTCCATCGACGGGGTCGAGGCGGTGTACGGCGGGGTGTACGACGAGAGCGGCGGTGGGCTGATTCCCATGGAGCAGGCTGCCGGCAAGCTGGTTGTGATCACGCTCGCGCCCAAGCCCGACGGCACGCCCGGCGGCACCGCCAACCGCGCGGTCACCACGGCCCGGTTCGCCACCGCGGCCGGCATCGTGGTGGCCTCGCTGGACGACGTCGGCCGCACCGACCGGCTGGACCTCCAGGAGATCGGCGCTCAGCTCGCCTCCAACGGCAAGCCGGCCGAGCAGCCCGCGTTCCTCTACGCCACCGCCCGCGCCGCCGAGGCGATCCTCGGCGCTCCGCTCGCGACGCTCTCTCCGGGGACGCCCGGGCGCACGGTGCGCGGCCAGGTGCGGTTCGGGGACTCCCCCACCACGCACCCGGTCCGGAACGTCGTCGCCCGGCTCCCCGGCAGCGACCCGGCGCTCCGCGGCCAGATGGTGGCGATCGGCGCGCACCACGACCACGACGGCATCGCCCCGGTGGCCGAGGACCACGACTCGCTCCGCGCCTGGAACCGGGTGATGCGCCCGGCGGGCGCCAACGACAGCCCCGGCAAGCCCACGGCGGAGCAGGCGGCCCGGATCCGCAGCATCCTCGACAGCCTGCGGAAGGTGCGGCCAGCCCGGCTGGACTCGGTACTCAACGGCGCCGACGACGACGGGAGCGGGACGGTGGCGATGCTGGAGATCGCGGAGAAGCTGGCGCGGGGCGAGACCAAGCCGCGCCGCTCGGTGCTCTTCGTGTGGCACGCGGCCGAGGAGATGGGCCTGCTCGGCGCGAACTACTTCACCCGGCACCCGACCGTGCCCCGCGACTCGATCGTGGCCCAGCTCAACGTGGACATGCTCGGCCGCGGCACTGCCGGCGACCTCGAGGGCGGGGGCCCGGGCTACATCCAGCTCATCGGCAGCCGCCGCCTCTCCTCCGAGCTGGGGGACACGGTGGAGAGCGTCAACCGCGACCGGGGCCACGGCTTCGACTTCGACTACACCTACGACGCCGACGGCCATCCCAGCAACTTCTACTGCCGCAGCGACCACTACATGTACGCGCGCTACGGCATCCCGGTCACCTTCTTCTCCACCGGCAGCCATCCCGACTACCACCAGCTCACCGACGAGCCGCAGTACATCGATTACGACAAGCTGGCCCGGGCCACCCGGCTCATCGAGGACGTCACCCTCGCGGTGGCGAACATGGACACCCGACTGGTGGTGGACAAGCCGAAGCCGGATCCGGAGGCGCCGTGCCGGCAGTGAGGAGCGGCGCCCGCCTCGTCTTCCTGGCCTTCGGCCTCGGCGCCTGCTCCTCCGCGGTCCCGCCGGAGGGCGGCACCGCCCCGCAGCCGCCGGTCGCTCCCGCGCCCCCGTCCGGCACGCCCGCGCCCCCGGTTGACCCGCCCCCGCCGGCCGCGCCCACGCCCCCCGCCGACCCCGTCCCGCCGCCCGACCGGTACGAGGCCACCGGTGTCGAGGGCGACCTCCAGGTCCGCGAGCTTGGGACCTGGGCCCAGAGCCCCTACCAGCGGCGCGAGCGCCAGGTGCTCCGCGACCACGAGTCGCTGGAACGCCTCTGGGCCCGGCTGGGCGCGCAGGTCAGGCCGCAGATCGACCTGGCGCACGACATCGTCGTCGTCGCCGCCGCCGGCCAGCGCCCCAGCGGCGGCTACGGCATCCAGGTCCGTCGCGCCAGACTGGATGGCCGCCGCCTGCTGGTGGAGGTCCTCGAGACCTCCCCCGGGCCCAACTGCCTCGTCACGGCGTCACTGACCCAGCCGGTGCAGGTGGTGCGGGTCAGGGGCGCGAGGGCGGGGGAGGTGGAGTTCGTGGAGAGGAGGGAAGTGAGGGACTGTTAGAGAGCGGGCGGGCAGGTGGGGGGAATCCGCGTACTTCATCCCGAGGGAGCGCCAGCGACCGAGGGATCTTGCCGGGGTGTGCTCGGAACACGAAAGGAAGATCCCTCGCTCCGCTCGGGATGAAGTAGGGCACGCGCCACTTGCGCTCCGCACCGCCTACATGCCTTCATCCGCCGACCTGCCGACCCCGCCGAGTCTGCCCCGCTGCCCGCCTGCCCCTCAAAGGGTGGGTGCTCCGGAGGGGGCGCGTTGGAACGCGCAGGCGAGGAGACCGGGCGGCTGTTTGCCCGGGCTCCGACGTGGAGCGTTCCCCAGCGCCCCGGAGGAGCGCTCGCCCCTGCCGCTCGCGCCCCGCCGCGATCCAACCCCGCCCCAGCCCGCCACATAACCCGAGCCCAGCCATCAGCCCGAACCCCACCCGAAGACAAGGTATCCCAAGGCCCGGCGATAAGATGCACCCCCACCCTCGGGCCCCATCCGGCGCGAGATTGGTTGTGCAGCCTAACACCCTATGCTGTATAGTCTTACGACCGACTTGACTTGCCCGATGCGGGGGTCGTTATTCCGCCCAGGACCCGCCCGGGCGGTCCACCGGACACCAGCAGGGGAAGAGCAGCGATGTCGTCGAACCCCAGCCGCGCCCTTCCCGCCCTCGCCGTCGAGTCCGGCCGGGCGGCCGATTACGCCGAAGGCGCACCCGCCCGCACCGATCGCGTCACCCCGCCCGCGGCCCCGGTCGAGCTCACCGTCACCAGCATCCACGGCGAGACCCGGATCGACGAGTACGCCTGGCTCCGCAACCGCGACGACCCCGCGGTCCTCGCCCACCTCGAGGCGGAGAACCGGCACACCGAGTTCGTCATGCGCCCCACCGAGGCGCTGCAGGAGCGGCTCTACCAGGAGATGCGCGGGCGGATCAAGGAGACCGACCTCTCGGTGCCGGAGCGGGAGGACGGCTGGCTCTACTACACCCGCACCGAGGCGGGCGGGCAGTACCCCATCTTCTGCCGCCGGCGGGACGAGCCCGGCGCGCCCGAGCAGGTGCTGCTGGATCAGAACCCGCTCGCCGCCGGGCACGTCTACTACCGGCTGGGCGGCTTCGAGGTGAGCCCCGACCACCGGCTCCTCGCCTACTCGGTGGACACCACGGGCAACGAGTCGTTCACCCTGGTGGTGAAGGACCTCGAGACCGGCGAGCTGTACCCCGAGGCCATCGGGCACACCTCGCCCTCGCTCGCCTGGGCCGGGGACAGCCGCACGCTCTACTACATCGTGCTCGACGGCGCCCGCCGTCCCTGCCGGCTCTTCCGCCACACCGTGGGCACCGACCCCGAGCGGGACGCGCTGGTGCACTTCGAGCCCGACGAGTCGTTCTTCCTCGACGTGAGCGCCACCCGGAGCCGCCGCTGGCTGCTGCTCGAGCTGGGGAGCCACTCCACGTCGGAGGTCCGCTTCGCCGACGCCGACGACCCCGCGGGCGAGTTCCGGGTGATCGAGCCCCGGCGCCCGGGCATCGAATACAGCGCGGCGCACCACGGCGACCGGTTCTACATCGTCACCAACGACGGCGCCCCCAACTTCCGCCTCGTCTCCGCGCCGGTGGCGAGTCCCGGCCGGGAGCACTGGGCCGATGTGCTGCCCTATCGCCCCGCGGTGAGGCTCGACTCGGTGGACGCCTTCCGCGGCCACCTGGCGGTGTGGGAGCGCGAGGCGGGGCTCCGCCAGGTGCGCATCCTCGACCTCGCCGACGGCGGCGAGCACACCATCGCCTTTCCGGAGCCGGTCTACACCCTGCGACAGCACGCCAACCCCGAGTTCGACACCACCGTGCTCCGCTTCAGCTACACCTCGCTGGTCACCCCCAACAGCGTCATCGACTACGACATGGCCGCGCGCACCTGGAGGGTGATGAAGCAGACCGAGGTGCTGGGCGGCTACGATCCGTCGTGCTACCGGAGCGAGCGGCTCTTCGCGACCGCTCCCGACGGGATCCGGGTGCCGATCTCGCTGGTCTACCGCCTCCCGCTCGAGGGCGGCGGCCCCCGGCCGCTGCTGCTCAACGGCTACGGCGCCTACGGCATCAGCTACGACCCCGCCTTCTCCAACAGCGCGCTCAGCCTGCTCGACCGGGGGTACGTCGTCGCCATCGCCCACGTGCGGGGCGGCGAGGAGATGGGCCGCGGCTGGTATGAGGACGGCAAGCTGCTCCGCAAGTGGAACAGCTTCACCGATTTCATCGCCGCCGCCGAGCACCTGGTGGCGGAGGGGTACACCGCGCCTGACCGGCTCGCCATAGCGGGGGGCAGCGCCGGCGGCCTCCTCATGGGCGCGGTCACCAACCTCCGCCCCGACCTGTTCCGAGCGGTGGTGGCCGAGGTGCCCTTCGTGGACGTGGTGAACACCATGCTCGACGCCAGCCTGCCGCTCACCGTCATCGAGTACGATGAGTGGGGCAATCCCAACCAGCGGGAGTACTACGAGTACATCCGCTCCTACTCCCCCTACGACAACGTCGAGCCGAAGGACTACCCCCACATCCTCGTCACCGCCGGCCTCAACGACCCCCGGGTCGCCTACTGGGAGCCGGCCAAGTGGACCGCCCGCCTCCGCGCCCGCAAGACCGACGGCAACCGCCTCCTCCTCCGCACCAACATGGGCGCCGGGCACGGCGGTGCGAGCGGGCGGTACGACCATCTGCGGGAGGTGGCGTTCAAGTACGCGTTCCTGCTGGATGTAATGACTGGCGCCCACCCGACCAGATCGCTACTGTGAACGTGCAGGACCCCCTGAGCGAAGAGGGCAGGAAAACGGCCCCGTGTCCGGACACGGGGCCGTTTTCCTGCCCTCTTCGCTCAGGGGGTCCTGCACGT
>DASUSR010000271.1:0-27155 GCA_036375015.1 Gemmatimonadales bacterium | reverse complement strand
CGGCGCGATCTGCCCGCCGCCTCCGGTGGCTTCCACCCGGGCGGGAGCCGGCGGCCCGGCGCTGTCGCTGCAGCCGACGATTGCCGACGCGAGCAACGTTGCGCTTCCGAACGTCGCACGCGCGCTGAATTGAGTTCGCATACGCTGTTAAGACAGCCGAATCGTGGAAATCGTCACACCACGTGCGCGTGCGAAACTCGGCGCGTCGATCGTCCGTCAGGTATCGGATGTTCTCTACGGCCGCACGCTGTGAACGGCGCGACACACTCGCGTCCGATCTGCCCGGTACGCGGCGCGCACGCACGTTGTTTCGGTGCTCGCAGGCACCGTCAACGCCATTCACGATTGGTCGGAGAACGATTGGATGAGGCCGGTGCGGATACTGAGGACCGTGCTGCTGGTGGGAATCTCCGAGCGGATCAGCGCGAGCTCAGCCGAGCTCCCGACGGCGACCCGCCAGCGTCATTGGTGAGATACCGAGACAGACGATCACGTGCGTCCAAGAAAGAGGGACCCGGAGAGGGTCCCTCGTCGTTGCGTCTCTGCTTGCCACCCCACCGCCCGCGCTGCCCCGCGCTTTCGATCAGACCGGCCCGTTGAACGCCGGGTCCGATGCCCGGGTGCGCAGGTCGGTCTCGCTGCCACGGTACCATCCGCCGCGGAACTCGAAGTGGCGCTCGTCCAGGATGCGGGTGGCCAGCGCCGCCGTCCCCTGCTGCTGAACCTGCCAGAGCAGGAGCTTGGCCCCGATCTCCGCCGCCGGCTCCCAGACGCCCGGCTCCAACTGCGGATACTCCGTAGCGAACTCGGGCTTGAGCCTGGCCTCCCGGGCGGTGAACTCCATGCCGGCCTCCATCTGCCTTCGGCTGATCGGGTGTGTGGGGTGGTAGAAAATGCAGCGTCGCCCCCGCCCGCACCAGTAGGTGCAAGCGGCGGGCCGGGGGCCCGGGTCCGGGCATCTCCTTGGCCCGTCATCCGCTACAGCGGCGCCGTCGGGGCCCTCCCGCCCCTCCGCTGCGCCCGCGCCGCATCATTGCCGCCCCGGCGCCCCCCTGCCCCGCTGCCCCCCTGCCCCGCCATTTTACCCCCCCATGCGCATCGCCGTGGTCTTCGACACGCCCTACGAGGGCTGGCACCACTCCGAGCACGAGCGCCAGATGACGACCGAGGTCGCCGCCTGGAAGCACGATGAGCCGGAGATGGAGTATCAGGTGGCCGATGCCCTCCGGCGCCGGGGGCACGAGGTCACGCTGGTCGGCGTCCGGGACGATCTCCAGTATCTCAGCCGCTGTCTCGCCGACTTCGCTCCCGATCTGGTCTTCAACTGCGCCGAGGCGTTCCACGGGAACCCCACCCTGGAATACCTGATCCCCGGATTGCTGGAAGCCGAGGGCTACCGCTACACCGGGTCGCCGCCGCTGGCGCTGCTCGTCTCCCGCAACAAGGCCATGAGCAAGAAGGTCCTCGCCTGGCACGGCATCCGCGTGCCCGGGTTCGCGACCTGGCGACCGGGCGAGCCGCCCGAGCGGCCGGCCCGGCTCGAGTACCCGCTCATCGTGAAGCCGCTCCAGTCCGACGCCTCGGCCGGCATCGCCCAGGCATCCGTGGTCCAGGACGACGCCGCCCTCGCCGAGCGGGTGACACTGGTGCACGAGCGCTTCCACCAGCCCGCCATCGCGGAGCAGTTCGTCGAAGGGCGGGAGCTGTACGTCAGCATGGTGGGCAACGGCGAGCAGGTGGACATCCTGCCGCTCACCGAGATGGTGTTCGACAAGCGGCGCACCCGCCCGGAGGAGCGCATCGCCACCCAGTTCGCCAAGTGGGACGAGGACTATCGCGCGCGCAAGGGGATCCGTAACGTGTTCGCCCGGCCGCTGGCGCGGGTGACGCGCGAGCGGATCGCCACGGTCTGCCGGGTCGCCTACCGGGCCCTCTGGCTCCGCGACTACGCCCGGCTCGACATCCGTCTCGGCTCCGACGGCGAGGTCTGGTTCCTCGAGGCCAACGCCAACCCGTTCATCAGCTACGGACACGACATGGCCAACGCGGCGGACAAGGCGGGGATGGACTACTACGCCTTCGTGCAGCGCCTGGTGGACGAGGCGATGGCGCGCTATGAGCCGGCGTAACCCGGGCTCGCGGCGGCGGCGGCGGGACCCGACGCCGAGCCCCGAGCTGCGCTGCGTGTGCGGACACCAGCTCCGCCGCTACTGGCGGCACTGCCCCAACTGCGCGCGGGCGCTCCAGTGGCGCGACCAGGCCAACGTCACCGGCGCCGAGTGCTACAGCTGCGGCTGGCTGGTGTCGGACCGGTTCAGCTTCTGCCCCTGGTGCGGCGCCGACATCTACGAGGAGGGCTATTCCAACGAGGAGCCCCTCAAGGCCCCCAAGGGGTTCCGCATGGACGCGCGCTGCGACTGGGGCTGCGGCGGCGGCGTGCAGTACCCGATGAGCCACTGCCCCTGGTGCGGCCGGGCCCAGAGCTGGAACGAGGACGACATGTTCGAGGGCGAGTGCCCTCACTGCACCCGGGGCGTGGACGACTGGATGAACGCCTGTCCCTGGTGCGGGAACGACGCCACCGGGCGCGATCTCATTCCGCGCGCGCTCACCCGCGTGCGGCGGCTGCTCCTGGTCTCCCGCATCCGCGACTGGGGCTACCGGGTGCTGCTGCGGCCGGGAATCTCGGGGGTGGATCCGCGCTACCCCAAGATCGTGGAGATCGAGCAGCGCTACGTGGTGGGCAAGCAGCGGCGGGACGAGATCCCCTGGACCATGCTGGTGGGGCTGATCACCCACGAGCTGGGCCACAGCTTCCTCTACCATCACTGGGAGTGGACCCGGCACCGGCGCTTCATCCGGGCCTTCGGGGCGGTGGACAAGGCCTATCGCGGCATGGACAACACCTGGGTCTACTTCCAGAACCGCCGGATCGCCATCGCCCCGCGCGACCACGTGACCGCCTATGCCGCCAAGCACCCGCAGGAGGACTTCGCCGAGACCTTCCGGTTCTACGTGACCCGGCGGGGACGTCTGCGGGACCTGTTCGCGGAGTTCGGGCAGAAGCGGAAGGGCGTGATTCTCTACGAGAAGTTCCTGGTGCTGCACGACTTCGTGAGGGCGCTGAGGGGGTGGGGCTGAGAAGAAACGGGAAGCCTGAAGGGTGACAGGTGCGATGCCCCCTTCACTCTTCACCCTTCACTCTTCCCGCATCGCCTCCATGGCTGCATTTCGACCGTTTATGCCGATCACGCTGCCCCCAGGGTAGGCTCCCGCCCCGCAGAGGAACACTCCCGGCATCGGGGTCCGTGCCTCCAGCCGGCGGTCCCACATGTACTGGGGCAGGATCTCCCCCTGAAAGATGTGGCCGCCGGTGAGCCCCACCCGGCGCTCGATGTCGGGCGGCCCCAGGACCTCCGTGGCGATGATGGCGCGAGGCAGGTTGCTGCAGAATCGGGCGATCGACTCGACGACCACCCGGCCCACCTCCTCCCGCCGGCCCTCCCAATCGCCCTCGCGAAAGCGGTTGGGGACGTACTGGGCGAACACGCTCAGCGTGTGCACCCCGGTGGGCGCGACCGTGGTGTCGAAGACGCTCTGGAGGTAGAGCTCGTTCCAGGTGCGCCGCGGGAGCGCCCCCTCGTTGGCCTCGCGGTGGCAGCGCCGCCACTCCTCCTTGCTCAGCGGGGTGTTGACCTGGCCGGTGTGGTGCGGCTCCATGGTGCCGGGACGCGCGGTGAAGTCGGGCAGCTCGGTGAGCAGCAAGTTCACCTTCACCGTCACGCCGTCCATCGGCACCGACCGCACCTGGTCCGCCCACGCCGGGTCGGCGTCGGAGCCGAGCAGACCGAGCGTGACGCGCGGGTCGGCGTTGGAGACCACCACGGGGGCCGCGATCCGCTCCCCACCCGCCAGCTCCACGCCGGCGCCCGGGCGGATGCGCGCCACGGGAACGCCGGCGGCCACGACCGCCCCCGACTCGCGGGCGACGTCGCAGAGCAGGAAGGAGACCATCCCCATTCCCCCCTCGACGTAGCCCCAGGTGCCCGGCCGGCCGGCCATGCGGCCCGAGGCGTGGTGAAAGTAGACCGACGCGGTGCCGGGATCGTGCGGGCTCGCGTTCGTGCCGATCACCCCCTGCCCCAGCAGCGCGAGCTGCAGCCGCTCGTCCGCGAGATAGCGCTCCACCAGCTCCACCATGGACCACTCGAAGAGGAGCCCGAGCGCCTCGGGGTCGCCTCCCAGCCGGCGCTCGATCGCCTCGCGGCTCGGCGCCCGGCCGATCCAGACGTCGTCCGGCCCCGCAGGGCGGAGCGCCTCGCGCGTCCGACGCTTGACCCCCTGCATCGCCCGCCATCCGGCCAGGTCGCCCGGCGCCAACCGGGCGATTTCCGCCTCGCAGCGCTGGTCGTCGTTCCACAGCTGGATGGCGCTGCCGTCATCGAAGGGGACGAACAGGCCGCCGTCCGCCGGGGTCCAGCGGTAGCCATGGCCCGGCAGGTCCAGCTCCTCCACCACGAGCGGATGCAGCAGTCCGGCCACGTACGCGCAGGGCGACATCCGCACCCCGGGCCACGGCTCCTCCAGCGTGCAGGCCCCGCCCACCCGGTCCCGCGCTTCGAGCACGAGGACACGGCGGCCGGCGCGGGCCAGGTACGCCGCGCAGGCGAGCCCGTTGTGACCGGCGCCCACGACGATGGCGTCCCAGGACCGGCCGGCGAGGGCGCTGACGGTGTCGGGAAGGCCGATTCGCCCCAGGACGGCCGCGGTGGGACTGGCGGAGAGTGGTCTGGTCATGGTAGTCGTGGAGCGGTATAGTCTCGCGGCAGCCGGCCTGGAACGGAAGCCCGCATCCCCGAGCCGATCTCATGACCCAGCGCCTGTACTACACCGACGCCTACCTTCGCACCTTCGACGCTTCCGTCGTGGAGCGGAGCGAGGACGGACTCCGCGTGTACCTCGACCGCACGGCGTTCTACCCGACCTCCGGCGGTCAGCCGTTCGACACCGGGACGCTCGGCGGTGTCCGCGTGCTCGACGTGGTGGACGAGCACGAGCGTGTCGCGCACCTGGTCGAGCGCCCGCTGTCGCCCGGCCCGGTCGCAGGGGCGATAGACTGGCCCCGCCGCTTCGATCACATGCAGCAGCACACCGGCCAGCACCTGCTGTCCGCCGTGGTCGCCGATCTCTTCGGGTACCCGACCACGAGCGTCCATTTCGGCGCCTCCGCCTCGACTCTCGATCTCGACGGGGCCGCGCTCGACCACGAGCAGGTACTGGCCGCGGAGGAGCGCGCCAACGCGGTGGTAGCCGAGAATCGCCCCGTGGAGGTGAGCTTCGAGCAGCCGGGCGTGGCGGCCGGATTGCGCAAGCCGTCCGAACGGACCGGCACGCTCCGGATCGTCACCATCGGCGACCTGGACCGGAGCGCCTGCGGCGGCACTCATGTCCGCGCAACCGGCGAGATCGGCCCGATTCTGATCCGCAAGGTGGAGCGGGTCCGCAAGAGCGTCCGGCTCGAGTTCCTCTGCGGGGCCCGCGCCGTCCGCCGTGCCCGCGCGGACTTCGATCTGCTGGTCCGGCTGGCCGCGTCGGCGTCCGCCGCGCCGGAGGAGCTCCCCGCCCTGATGGAGGCGCAGCGCGTCGAGCTCAAGCAGAGCCTGACTGCCCGGCGGGACCTGGAGGCCGCGCTCGACGCGCGGCGTGCGCGGGAGCTGTACGAGGCCGCGACGCCGGACGCCGACGGCCTGCGCCGCGTGCTGGTGCGGGACGAGCCGGGAACCCCGATGGAGCGGCTCCGGCTGCTGGCGCAGACGGTGACGGCGCTGCCGCGCGCCGTGTTCGTCGGCACGACGCGGGAGCCCTCGGCGGTGATCTTCGCCGGCTCGGAGGATTCGGGAGTGGACGCGGGCCGGGCGCTTCGGGCCGTGCTGGAATCCGCGGGGGGACGAGGCGGCGGTGGGGCCCGGCTGGCGCAGGGGAGTGTACCCCAGGCGGCGCTCCAAATAGTGGTGGATGCGCTGATCTCGCCCGTCACCCCACCCCGGGAACGTGGCGAGTGACGACGGCGCGGCGGCGCCGGCCGGGGCCTGCTAGCCGGGGATGGAGGCCAACGCCTCTACGCTCTCGGGACAGAGCGCCGTGCCGGACTGCCGCCGGATGAGCGCCAGCGCGTCCTCGCGGGTCAGCCCTGCTCGATAGGGCCGGTCGGCGGTGAGCGCCTCGTAGACGTCCGCCACGGCCAGTGCCCGGGCGGTGGCCGTGAGCCGCTCTCCGGTGAGGCCCAGGTGGTACCCCTTGCCGTCGAGCCGCTCGTGGTGGGCGCTCGCCGTTTCCACGATGCCCGCGAATGCCGCCACCTTGCCCAGAATGCGTTGCGTCTGGGTCGGGTGCAGCCGGATCTGGGCCGCCTCCTCCCCGGTGAGGGGTCCGGGCTTGTCGAGAATGAGATTGGAGACGCCGAGCTTGCCGAGGTCGCGCAGCAGGGCGGCGCGGCGCAGATCCCGAAGCTCCTCCGGCTCCAGGTCCATCGCGCGTCCGGTCTCGACCGCCACCGCCGCCACGCATTCCGAGTGGCGGAACGTGTACGGCGACTTCGCGTCGATCACCCTGGCAAAGGCTTCGGCGACGAGGTCGAGCGTCGCGTCGTCGGCGACCCGCACTTCGTCCGCCGGCTCCAGGCCGTGCAGGTGGGCGCGCGGTGAGGGGCCCAGCACCTTCGCCCAGAACGCCTCGTCCCGTCCCAGGCACCGGAGCGCATCCACCAGCGCCGGATCGAACCAGCTCCCGCTCCGCTCCTGAGCCACCCGCAACGCCACCTCCGGCCCGCAGTGCCGGGCGAACACCTCGACCGTCTGCGCCAGCCCGGCGATCCGGCCGGCCGGCGGGATCGCGTCGCCCGCGAGACCGCCGGGCAGCCCCCGGCCGTCCCAGTGCTCGTCGAGGGTGCGGATCGCCTCGCTGGTCACGTCGCCGAAGCCCAGCATGCCGGCGATCTCGGCGCCGCGGTCGCAGCGGGTCTGCACCATCGCCCGGCCCACGCCCGCGTTCCTGAGCGCGAGCGAAGCGACGCGGGCGGGGCCGTCGTGGCGAACGGCAAAGGACAGGCTGGGCAAGGGGGCCGACCAGTCGCTCAGCCGGTGCTCCCGCTTGAGCGCCAGGTCGTCGGTGCCGAAGAGCGAGCAGAGCCGCGCCGCGTTGCTGGAACAGCCGAGATCCTTGAGCAGAAGGGCGTAGAAGAGCGCGCCGCGGTCGGCGGCCGGAAAGCCGGCCGTCTCCGCCAGCCGCATCCCGATGAGGCAGGTGCGTACCGCGTGCCCCTCGGGCTGGCCTTCGGTGATGTCGAGCGCGTAGGAGAGCGCCGAGAGGATCTCGGAGAGGCGGAAGCCGGACTCGACACCGCCGGCGGGGCGCAGGCTACTCGTCACGAGCCGTACTGGTCCCGCCCATATGGGTCTCGAGCACGCCGCCCAACTCCACTCCTTCGGCGCCCAACAGGCGGAACAACTCCCACTCGGCGGCGCGCGCGGCGGCGGTACGGCGGCCGTTGTACATGAGCGAGATGACCAGCACCCCGTCCTGCCGGCCCAGATACCCCGCGAGGGTGGCGACTCGGTCCAGGGTCCCGGTCTTGGCGTGCACCACGCCCCGGGTCATCCCCTGACGCAGGCGGCGGAGCGTGCCCGTGCCGTTCGCCGGGAGCAGGAGGGGGAAGCGAGCGTTGCCGGGTCGTTGGGGGTAGCGCGCCAGGTAGAGCATCTGGGTCAGCGGGCTCATCCGGTTGGCCTCGCTGAGCCCGCTGCCGTCCGCCAGGTGGACCCGCGCCCGCGGACCGACCACTTCCCGCACGTGTGCGGTGAGCAGCGCCGGCCCCGCTGTCTGGTTGCCCGCGGCGTGCTGCAGCAGCAGCTCCGCCCCGATATTGAGGCTGCGCCGGTTCACTTCCATGGCCACGCTGTCGAGCGGTGCGGAGACCACCTGGGCCAGGATCGGCTCGTCCCGCCGCGACAGCCCGACCGGCCCACCCGGCCGGACCCAACGGACGCCCGCATGCTCCAGGGCGGAGGCCCACGCGGTCGCAAGCATCCGGCCGGGGTCGTGAGCCACCGCCGAGAGCCCGGCGACGCGGCGGTGGATACCGACCGTGCCGGTGAGGGTCCACCCGCCATCCGGATCGGCCCGGAGGGAGAGTCGCTTGCGGGAGCCGTCCACCGTCCGGGCGGCAATCCGTACCATGCGGGAGACGCCGTGGGGATAGGCGCTCACCAGGGTGGGCGGTGAGCCGACCTCGCGCCCGGGCCGGAAGGTGAGCGACACCGTGTTCTCGTGCAGGGTCACCGGGCCGACCGGCGGGGCGTAGAGCTGTCCCTCGAAGTCCGATGACCAGACCGAGGGATAGCGCGAGTACGCCGGCCCGGTTCTGCTGGTGAGGGTGAGGGGGCCTTCCAGCTCGCGGATGCCGCGCTCCCGGAGCTGGCGGGCCAGTTCGCGCAGGGTGGGCCCCGCCCGGCCGGTCCGCTCGAGGGTCGGGTCTCCGCCCAGCTCCAGCGCCCAATGCCCTCGCCACCGCCCGGTGGAGTCCACCTGTCCGTCTCCCACCACCCGGGTGGTGATCCGGGCGCCGCCGCCCATCCGGGTGCGGGTAAATCCCGTCGTGAACAGCTTCGTCGTCGAAGCCGGAATCAGCTCCAGCTCCGGGTTCGCGCTCCACAGCACCCGCCCGTCCATGGTCCCGACGACCACGCCCCACTCACCGCCCGGCGTGCGCTCTACGGCGCGGCTGAACCACAGCCCCACCTCGGCCCGCTCGCGCGGGGAAAGCGATTGGGCCCCCAGCATCGCTGGAAGCGCGGCGCCGCAGAGAAGTCCGATGACGACCTGCGCCCGACGCCGCACTGGGGCCATGGGGATGCTCGGTGGTGGGTTCGACGGGTTGCCGCGAGGGAGCTGTCAGGCCCCCTCGCGGCAAGCCCCGAGCCACCATCCAAGTCGTTGTTTGGTATTCTGTTGCAGAGAATTGCGCGACCGGAAGTTCGGGCGATCTGCCAGAGACCCCTCAGCGGAACGCCTCGACGTGGTCTTCGACGAAGCGGCGGAAGGTGGTCGGCTGGGCTCCGGTGAGCCGTTCCACTCCGTCGGCGATATGGTCGGTGTGGCCTTTTCGCTGGTAGCGCTGGAGGTCCACGAGGGCGTTCACCAGATAGGGCGGCAGCCCCGCGCCGAGCGCCGCCCGGCGCCACTCCTCGTCCGGAAGCGGAACGTAGGCGTAGTCGCGTCCCGTCACCTCGGACACGATCCGGATCTGGTCGGCATAGCCGAGTCGCTCCGGCCCGCTCAACTCGTAGGCGCGCCCCTCGTGACCCGACCCGGTGAGCACGGCGGCCGCGGCCCGGCCCACGTCGCGGGCATCGACCCAGCTCACCCGCCCCCCTTCGGGGAAGGGGTGGACCCCGCTCTGCCGGATGAGCGGCGCCGAGGCCAGGAGGTTCTGCATGAAGCCGTTGGGGCGGAGGAAGGTCCAGGCGAGCCCGGAGCGCTCGACCAGCTCCTCGATGGCGCGGTGCGGACGGCCGAAGATGAAGTCCCCCGTCCGGGCGTCCCAGACCGAGAGCTTGACCAGGTAGGGGACGCCGTTGCGGATCGCCGCCTCGACGACGGCGCGCTCGAGCTGCTCGAGGTTCTCGACCGGCGGGGCCACGAGGAAGAGCCGCTCCACCCCGGCCATGGCCCGGTCGAGCGAGTCGGCGTCGAGGTAGTCGAGCAGCACGGTCTCGGCCCCGAGCCGTTCGGCGGCGGCCGCCCGGTCCGCCGTACGATAGCCGGCACGGAACCGGGCGCCCCGCGCGGCGAGGTCCTCGACCAGCGGCGTGCCGACGTGGCCGCCGGCTCCCAGCACCAGGATCATGCCTCCCCCAATGTGATCGTGATCTCGTCGGTAATCCGGACAGCCGGATGCATACCCCGCTCCCCGGCGATGTGAAAGCCCTCCTGAGCTCAGACCGTCTCGAGCGCGTGCAGGAACTCCGCGGCGCTCTGCCACCGGTCCTCGGGCCGGCGCGAGAGCGCCCGGAGAATCACCCGGGTGAGGGGAGCAGGTACCTCGGGGTTGAGGCTCGACGGGTCGGGCGGCGTCGCCTCCATGTGCTGTGCCAGGAGTGCCATCACGCTCGCGGCCTGGTACACCGGGCGGCTGGTGACACACTCGAAGAGCACTGCGCCCGCGGCGTAGAGATCGGTGCGCGAGTCCACCGCCTCGCCCAGCAGTTGCTCCGGTGCCATGTACTGCGGCGTTCCCACCAGCATCCCGGCGGTGGTGAGCCCCTTGCCCCCGTCGGGCCGGGCCTCCGCCAGTCGGGCGATCCCGAAATCCATCACCTTGAGGAAGCCGGTGGGATCCACCAGCAGGTTCTGCGGCTTGATGTCGCGGTGGACGATGCCTTCCTCGTGGGCCACCTCGAGCGCCCGGCAGAGCTGCTTGCCGATGGTGAGCGTGGCGGGCACGGCGAGCTTGCCCGCCTCGCGGATCAGGGCGGCCACCGTCGTGCCGTGCACGTATTCCATCGTGATGTAGTAGAGCCCGTCGACCTCACCCAAATCGTAGGTCCGCACCACGTTCCGGTGGGTGATGCGCCGGGCCAGCCGCAGCTCCTGCTTGAAGCGCTCGAGCAGAGTGGGATCCAGTGCCCCGAGCCCGGGCCGGAGCGCCTTGATCGCGACCGTCTCGCCTACCTCGCGATCGAAAGCGCGATAGACCACTCCCATCCCGCCGGAGCCGAGCACCTCCATGACGTCGTAGCGGCCCGCGAACCGCGCCCCGATGGTGAGGAGGCCGTCGGACCTCGACCCCGACGGCGGTGTCCCGGGAGCCGACGCGCCCTCGGGGGGCCGCTCCCCCCTTCGGCCAGCGCCGGTCTGCAGGTACTCCACCAGCCGGTCCTTCTCGCGCAGCTCCTCCAGCATCCGGTCGAACGCCCCGGCCAGCTCGCCGATCTCGTCGGCGCTTGTGGCCTCGATCCGCCCGGCGTACTGCCCCGCGGTGACCCGCCGGGTGGCGTCCACCAGTTGCAGCACCGGCCGACTGATCCGCCGGGCCATGAGCACCGAGAAGCCGAGCGCCAGCAGCAGCCCGGCGAGGAAGGCCCAGCGGATCGTCCCGCTGAGCTGGCGCCAGGCGGCCAGCTCGGCATCCCGGGAGTGGAGCCCGGCGTACCCGCCGATGGGGACGCCGTCGGCGGTAGACAGCCGCCCGGTTGCGCCCTCGTACCGTTCACCCGCGGCGAGCAGACTCAGCCGCGCCGGCAGGGTGTCGGACGCCGTGTCGGGCGGCAGGAGGCGGATGGCGTCCGCGACCCCGGGGGCGGGCAGGGTGGAGACCGCGACCTGGGCGACGCCGAGAGTATCGCGGGCGTAGAACACGATCTCGGAGTTGGTCTGCCGCTGGAGGTGCCGGACGAACAGGCTGTCGATGCGGAGGCCGGCCACCAGCACGCCGAGCGGCGCGGTGCTCCCGGGATTGGTGATGGGAATTCCCACCGCCTGGTAGAGCTCGTCCCCTTCGGGCGTGGGCTCGAGCCACAGCCCTTCGGTCTGCTGGCCCTCGAGCGCGCGCCCGATCAGCGCGCCGCCGGAGAAGTCCTCCTCGAACAACTCGCGGCGGAGGGTCCAGGCCTGCAGGACGCCGCGGTGATCGGTGATCAGGACCCAGTCCGCGTCGGTCTGGGCCTTGAGCTCATCCACCTGATCCAGCAGGTTGGCCCGGTCGCCGGTCCGCAGCGACTCGGCGATGCGGCTCACGTAGGCGGGAACCTGGACCAGCGCGCCGGCGAGACGGCGGAGCGTCCGGCTGCGTGCGTCGAGCGCCTCGCCGATCGCGGCCTCGGTGGCCCGCACGGCGCGGGCGGTAGCCGCGTCGGCCGCGTCGTCGGCCCGGTGCTTGGTGACCAGCAGGGCCAGTCCGAGCACCGCGACCACCACGAGCGCGGTGCCGAGAAAGATCCGGGTGGCGAGCGGGACGGGCAGGCGCGGCGTTCGCGCCGGGGCCGGTTCGCTAATACCTCCTCCCCTGCCGCGGATACGGTTGGCCGTGCTTGTTGAGGTGGGGCTCGAAGCGGTGTCCCCGGGCGTCGAGCTCTAGGACGAGGTCGCCGAGCCCCGCCGCGTCCACGTTCAGCTCGCGGATCACTTCGGGCGCGCGCTCGTGCCAGACATGCAGCTCGTAGCGGCCGGGCGGCACCGGCGAGAGCGTGAAGCTGCCGTCGCTCGAGGGTTGCGTGAACCAGGGATTGTCCCGCACCACCACGATCGCGCTCATCTGCGCGTGCACGTTGCAGTAGACCCGCACGATGCCGGGATTGGCGAAGCGGACCGTCCTGGTCTCGCCCCGGCCGTAGAGCCCGAGGTCGAACGGGTTCTCCTCCGAGAGGGAGAAGACGTTGTGGTTGAACGGATCGTGGTTGGGGAAGCCGACCGTGGAGCCCGCGGGCACCACGAGCACGTGGGGGGAGAACTCCTTGTCCGAGGTGCCGATCTCGATCTGGGCCGGCGTGACCGGCGCGGGAGCGCCGCCGGCGAGCCAGACCACCGCCTGCCCGACGTCCTGTCCCGGGGGATTGTCCTTGTCGAGCATGGTAATCCGGCCGGAGACTTCCGCCGCCCGGTGCGCCGCGGCGAGGGGCCATACGGCCGCCGCCCCGACGGTCAGCAGCATCCGGCGGAGCAGCGTCCCGCGCTGTACTTTACCTCGCATGCTGAAAGGTTACCGAGCGCTTCTGAGCGCGTCAACGCGAGCGCTGTGGCCTCTGCTGGCGTACGCGGCGGCCGCCGCGGCGCAGCAGCCCGACGTCGAGGCCGCGGTGGACGGCCTCGTGCTGATGAACGCCTTCCACACCAGCGACAAGACCAACAACAGCGACGTGCCGCAGTTCGCGGTGCCGCCGGATCCGGCCGACAACCCGGCGGCGAGCGCCTCGGGCGGCACCGTGCGGCAGTCGCGGGTCACGGTGACGGCGCTGGTGCCGGAGTTCGCGGGGGGCGCGCTGCGGGGCGAGCTGGACGTGGACTTCTTCGGCGGCCAGCAGCCCTCCAGCGGCGGGCGCACCTTTCCGCTGCTCCGCATCCGCCGGGCCTTCGCCGAGCTCCTGTGGAACCGGATCACCGTGCTGGTGGGTCAGGAGTCGCCGCCGATCGCGATGGTGAGCCCGGCGTCGCTCGCGAGCATCGGGTTTCCGGAGTTCGCCGGGTCGGGCAATCTCTGGCTCTGGCTGCCGCAGGTGCGCCTGAGCGGTGACCTCGCGCCGGCAGGCGGGGTGCGGCTGGGCGCCGAGCTGGCGGCGCTCGCTCCCGCCTCGGGCGAGGCGCAAGGCGCGTTCTTCACCCAGCCCGACATCGCAGAGCGGAGCGGCCGTCCCTACCTGCAGGGGCGGCTCCGCGCCCGGTGGGGCGATCCGGAAGAGCCGGGCGAGGTGGGCGTCGGCGGACATTACGGCTGGATCGTGGACGCGGCCGGCGACAGGGTGCCTTCCAAGGCCGCGGCGATCAGCATCTGGACACCGATCTCCCGCTGGGTCGAGCTCCGCGCCGAGGGATTCACCGGCCAGGCGCTCGCGGGGCTGGGCGGCGGCGGCATCGGTCAGAGCATGGTGCGGGACGGCGTGCCGGTGCACACGACGGGAGGCTGGGTCCAGCTCAACCTGCGGCCGTCGGCCTCGTGGGAGCTGGGCGGGGGAGTCGGGATCGACGACCCCGACGACGCCGACCTGCTGCCGGCCTCGCGGCTGCGCAACCTGGCCGTGGAGGGGCACATACTGTGGCGGCGGTCGCCGCTCGTATTCGGCGCCGAGGTGCGCGAGATCCGCACCCGGTACGCGGCGCCGCTCGGTACCCTCTCGGCCACGCACGCCAATCTGGCGGTCGGCTTCGAGTTCTAGGAGCGCCGACTACTCCAGCAGCAGCCGCTCCTCGTCGCGCCGCTCGATGAAACCGTCCGCCTCCTCGATCACAGGCGGCGGCGGGTCCTCGTACTGCTCCGTCAGCGCCTCGCCGGCCACCCGCGCCTGAACCCGCTGCCAGACCATCTGTGCCGTGCTCGCCGCCAGCCCGAACTCGCGAAGGTACTGGTCGGTCGCCTGCTCGACCGGGAGCTGGCCCTTGAGCAGCTGGGTGAACCCGATCGCGTTCTCCACGTGCGTGGCGATCACCGCCTCGGCCGCCCGTGCGCCCACCATGCGCGCGAGCTGGAGGGTGCGCTCGTGGTAGCGCCGGAGAAAGCGCTGGCGGGCGAACACGAGGTCGGGACGCAGCCGCTGCCAGCCCTGCAGCTCCGGCATGAGGGTCAGCGGCGGGAGCGATTCCACCTCCAGGCTGGTGAGCGTCCGCGTCCGCACCGCCTCCTGCATCGCTTCGGGCACCGCGACCACCTGGAAGTACAGATCGAGCGCTCCGAGCACCGGCAGCCGCGCGGCGAACTCGCAGACGAATTGCAGGGCCTGGGAGGTGTGCGTGCCGATCAGCGCCTCCCAGCCCGCCGCGTAAGCGATGCGGACCTGGAGGTGAAGTGATGCTGGGATCCGGCGGAGGGACATGCGACTGGGGACGGTCATCCAGTTCGCGCGGAGCAATATCCAGTCCCCGACAGGGCCGGCGCGTGCGGCCGGCCCTGCCCCGGTCGACGGCCGCGGGGCCGCGCGGTTAGCGGGGGCAGGACAACGAGTTAGGAGATGGGTTCGGGGTTGCGGACCGGCGCCCGGGGGCCGCGGCGGCGGGAGAGATCAGACGCTCGCCGCCGCAAAACGCCCCACGGTCTTGCGACCCCGCTCAGGGAAGGAGCCGCCGCAGCCCGCTGCCGTGGTGGCGCTCCCAGTGCCGGAGCGACTCGACCGAGAGGTTCTCCAGCTCGAGCGACACCGTGCGTGCCGCGACGAGGGCGGTCTCGAGGTCCTCCAGTTCCTGCGGGGTCTGCGCGGGGCCCCGGGCCTCGGTCGCACCGAGCATGACGGTAAGCTGGTTGTTCACCCGGTCCTGCAGCATGACCCGGAGCTTGCTCACCAGCGCCTGCTGCCGGAATCGGGCGTGCCGGTGCACCGCCCACAGCAGGAAGCCCTGCAGCCAGACCAGCGACACGACGGCGAGCCCACGCTCCCCCCGGGTCAGCTCGGTGAAGGTGAGCAGCACGGCGATGATGACGCCGACGGTGGTCAGAAACAGCTCGAAGTGCTCTAGCAGACGGGCCCTGACCAACATGCCAAGACGGGAACGCTTCACCAGAACCTCGTGCAGTGGGACGTCACCCGTCAGCTGCGCAGCTTGCGCAGCAGCCGGAGGACTTCCATGTAGAGCCAGATCAACGTGACCACCAGGCCGAACGCGGCGAACCATTCCATCTCCTCCGATGCGCGCCCGATCCCCTGCTCGATGGCGTCAAAGTCGAGGATCAGATTGAACGCCGCCAGACCGGTGACGAACAGGCTGAAGCCGATGCCGATGACGCCGCCCTCGTGGAGGAACGGAATGTGGATCCCGAAGAGCGACAGGCTGAATGCGATGATGTAGAAGACGAATATCGAGGCCGTACAGGACACGATGATGGTCCGGAACCGATCGGTCACCTCGATGAGCCCGGTGCGGTACGCCATCAGCATGACCAGCATCACCGCCACCGTCAGCAGCGCCGCCTGCAGCGGCAGCCCCGGAAACTCGGCATTGAGAATCAGGGTGACGAGTCCGAGCACCACGCCCTGCATGGCGGCGTAGACGGGGCCGGTGATCGAGGCGTACTCCGGCCGCATCGAGGTGGCGACCAGCAGGATGACCGCGACCACGAAGCTCCCGAGCAGCAGCGGATAGACCACCGCCGAGGTGAGCCCCAGCGGCGGCAGGCCGGCCCAGGCGTAGAGCATGCCGGCGGCCACGAGCGCCAGAAGCACGGTCGCCTTGCGCAGGGTGCCCGCAAGCGTCATGGTGGGACCGGCGGCCTGCACCTGCGTGTCGAAACCCGCGCGCGCGAGCACGGGGTTGTGCGACGGCGATGCCATGCGGCGCTCCGAGAGTATGGTCAGGGGTTCTACTAAGATCGGGTGTCCACCCGGCGGCGTCTACCCCCTCCGGCGGGAGCCTACATGCAAAGCCCCGCACGGGTGACACTCCGTGCGGGGCTTTCGTGACAGCGGGACGGGGGACCTAGGCGGCGAGCTCCCGCAGCTTATCCCCGTGCTGCTCCCGGAGCTGGCGGAGGGCACGGTCGCGGAGCTGACGGATCCGCTCCCGGGTGACACCCATCATTCGGCCGATCTCTTCCAGGGTCCGGCTCTTCCCATCATCCAGCCCGAAGTAAAGCCGGATCACCTTGGCGTCACGCGCCGGCAGGGCCGCGAGCGCCGCCTCCAGGTCGCTGGTCCGGCTGTTGGCCAGCGTGGTGGCATCGGTCCCCTCCTGGGTGAGAGGCACGAAGCGCTCCATCCGGCCGCGATCGTCCGCCTCGCGAACCGGGTGGTCCAGCCGCATCGCCTCGATGTGGAGCGCCCCCAGGGCCCGCACCGCCTCCCGGGTGAGTCCCGTGGCCTCGATCAGCTCTTCGGTCGTGGGCACCCGGCCCAGGCGCTCCGTGAGCAGCGTGGTCGCCCGGCCCAGCCGGTTCAGGTCCGCCGTACGGTTGAGCGGGACCCGTACCGGCCGGCCATGCCGCGCGATGGCTGCCTGGATCGCCTGACGAATCCACCACACGGCGTAGGAGATGAACTTGACCCCCCGATCCGGGTCGAACTTCCGGGCCGCGGTCATGAGGCCGAGGTTTCCCTCGCCGATCAGATCCATCAGCGGCACACCCCGATTCTGGAACTTCTTCGCCACCGAGACCACGAACCGGACGTTGTGGCGCGCCAGCTCTTCCTGCGCCTCGACGTCACCCTTGAAGGCGCGCCGGGCCAGGGCCGTCTCCTGCTCCACCGTGAGGAGCGGGATCCGGCTGATCTCCTGGAGATAGAAGTCCAGGCTCTCGCGTCCCTCGTCGATTGCCTTGGGAAGCTGGCTGGCCCGACCCGGGCGCCGGCCCCCCCGGCTGCGCTTCTTGACTGCCACTGTACCGCTCCTGTTCCGTTTCTGACCCGCTCGCGCGGGGAGCACCTCGCCAGGTGCTCATTCCCATGTGGACGCTTGCCGGCTGGTTCCGGTTCCGCCCCATCCCGCTTCAGATTCGCCAGCGGCTGGGATCGTCGCAGCCCCGGCCATCGCCGAAGCTGCACCCCGGCGCACAGTTAACACGTACGCATCACCCCCGGTTCCCCGACCCGCGGCGCGGCTTGGCGTGCCGCGTGGGCTCTGCGCGCAGAGGATCATCCGGCCAGTAGTGACGGGGGTATCGGCCCTTCAGATCCTTCCGAACTTCGAAGTACATACTTCGCCAGAATCCCGCGAGGTCGCGCGTCACCTGAACCGGTCTGGAGGCCGGTGAGAGCAGGTGCAGAGTGACCGGCACCCGCCCGCCTCCCACCCGCGGGGTCTCGGTCCAGCCGAAGACCTCTTGGAGCCGCACCGCAAGCGCCGGAGCGGCTGGATCCGAGTAGTCCAGCGGCACCCGGGAGCCACTCGGCACTGTAAGATGCGTCGGCGCAAGAGTTTCGAGGCGCCGACGGCGCTCTCCGCCGAGCCGGTCCAGCAGCAGAGCCCCGAAGTCGAGCCGGGCCACGTCGTCGATCCGGCGGAGCCCGGCGATCCGCGGGGTCAGCCAGTCCTCCAGGGTGGCCAGGAGCGCCTCGTCCGAGAGGTCCGGCCACGCCTCCTCGAGTCGCCCGAGGAAGGCGACCCTGGCCTGCACCGCCCTGGCCGCCGGCGTCCAGGGCAACGACCCGGCTCCCTCAGCTCTGATACCCTCCAGCAGCGCCGATGTCACACGTGCCGGGTCAGGTGCTCCGGCCGGGCCCTCGCGGAGCACCAGGGCGCCGAGGCGCTCCCGCCGCCGAGCGGTCACGGCCCTGGCGGCGGGGTCCCAGGCCACCACTTCCTCCCGGAGAACCGAGGCGGCGAACTGGCGCTCGATATCTTCCAGGGACAGCGCCGCTGCCAGCCTGATCCGGCCCTCCCGATCCCTCACCTCCAGCTCCGCGACGGCGAGATACTCCGCCACCGTGAGCGGCTGCGGCTCAAGCACGGCCCCGAGACCGTTCCGGAGCAGGTAGCGGCCCGGACTCCCCGGCCGGCGCTGCGCGACCCGGTCCGGGTACGCCAGGGCCAGCAGGGCACCGACGCCCGAACCCGGACCAGGGAACGCCCCCGCCGCGATCGACGCGCGACAGCTCCGTGCCTCCGCCCGCACCCGGCGAAGCGCGTCCCGGTCCACCGCGTCGAGCTCGGTCGAACCCCGGAGGAGGTCCAGCCGCAGCGCGATGTCCACCTCAGGGACACCGCTGTCGCGCCGGAGGACATCGCGCTCGGAGAGGAGCGCCGCCAGGTCGCAGGCCTCGCCGCCGGCGCCGAGCTCCTTTCCCTTCAACACCATGTGAGCCAGACGGGGATGCAGGGAGTGCCGGGCCATGGCCCGACCGTGCGCAGTGATCCGTCCCGCATCATTCAGTGCGCCGAGCTGGACGAGCAGGGACCGTGCCTCGGCGAAGGCCGCCGCGGGCGGCGGATCGAGCCACCGGAGGACGCCGGGATCGGTCACCCCGGCCGCCGCCAGGTCGAGGGCGAGGCCGGCGAGGTCCACTTCGAGGATCTCCGGCCTGCCGCGCGGCAGCAGAGCCCGCTGCTCATGCTCGGACCAGAGGCGCAGACAGACCCCGGGCCCGACCCTGGCGGCGCGGCCCCGACGCTGCTCGGCGGACGCGAGGGACACACGGACCGTCGCCAGCCGGGTCATGCCGGTCCTGGGCGAATACCGGGGGACCCGCGACCAGCCGGCGTCCACCACCACACGCACCCCTTCGATCGTCAGACTGGTCTCGGCGACGGATGTGGCCAGCACCACCTTGCGTCGCCCAGGCGGGCCCGGTCGAATCGCTCGGTCCTGCTCCTCGCCCGGCAGGTTGCCGTGGAGGCCGATCACCTCGGCGTCCACCCCGGCCAGCATGGCTTCCGCCCGGCGGATCTCACCGGTCCCCGGCAGGAAGACCAGGACGTCTCCCGGCTCTTCCGCCAGGGCGCGACGCACGGCCACGGCTGCCGCGGCCTCGGGGCGGGCACCGGGTCTGGACGGCAGGTAACGGGTCTCCACCGGGTAGGACTCCCCCGCGCCGGTGACGACCGGTGCCCCGCCGAGCAGGTCCGCGACGGCCGAACCGTCGAGGGTGGCGGACATGACCAGGACGCGCAGGTCCTTCCGCAGCACTTCCCGGCTCTGGAGTGTCAGGGCAAGCGCCAGATCGGCGTGAACGCTGCGCTCGTGGAACTCGTCGAAGACCACGAGTCCGACCGGCTCCAGCCCGGGATCGGCCAGGAGCATACGTGTGAGAACCCCCTCGGTCACGACCTCGATCCTGGTCGCAGGGCCCACCCGCGACTCGTGCCGGATTCGGAACCCCACGGTGTCGCCGACCCCCTGCCCCAGGGTGTCGGCCATGCGTCGCGCCGCGGCGCGGGCGGCCAGCCGGCGGGGCTCGAGCATCACGATCTTCCGGCCGGTGAGCCAGGATGCGTCCAGGAGGGCGAGCGGCACATGAGTCGTCTTGCCGGTCCCGGGTGGCGCCTGGAGGACCGCCATGCCGACCTGGGAGAGCGCCGACCGGAGCTCGGGGAGTACCGCTTCGATCGGCAGCGTGGGAGGATGGCGGGCCATGACCCAAGGATAGCGCTCGCCGGAACCGCCGAAGGACGGGAAGCGTTCGATGGGAAAGTGGCACGGCCTATGCTGGAGCATGGAGCCCCGCTCCGAGTCCGGGGCGGTGCACAGGGAAGGTTGGAACCGATGACGAGCTGCGACTACAACGGCTGGAACGACTCGCCCGAGGAAGAGCGCGAGTGGTTCGATCAGCACCCCGAGATCTGGGGTCGCGACCCCGCGGAGACCCACCTGCACCCCCGCCGGGCCGCACGGGGCCCGCTACCGTCCAGGCAGCGTGGGGGTATGGCGGCCTAGCCCGGTGTGACCCCTCCCACAGCCCGACCACCTCTGCTGTCCTCATCCATCTGAGTGCTGCGTCGCTTCGGCACAGGTCGCCGGTCCCCGCCCCGCGGGGGCCGGATATTGCCGGAGCGCGTCTACCCACACCAGGAGGATGGCATGCGCATGACACTGGCGGGGCTGCTCACGGTGGCGCTCCTCACCGCCTGCGAGAACCGGCGGGCCGACAGGGAAAGCGGTGCTGCGGAGAATGAGCGAACCGGCGTGGACACGGTCGTGACCACCGAACGGATCGCCGACACGACCATCGTCCGCGCGGACACCACCATAGACGTAGACACCATCAAGGACACCGATCACATTACTGAGGAGAACCGCTGAGAGACGACTCATGATCGAGGATTTCCGCCGGGAGTGGGCGCGGTGGCGGGCCACGCGCGCGGCATGGGTGTGGCCGCTGCTCGTCGCCTTGACCCTCGCCGGCGGAGCCCTCACGCTGCGCTGGTGGCGCAGCCTGCCTGCGCCGTCGCCCCTGGTCACCTATTCCGTGTTTCTCAACCGTCTGGACGCCGGAGCGGTCGCCGAGCTCACCCTCATCCCGGGCTCGGAGATCCGTGGCACCTGGTCGCGGCCGGTGGGAGGCGCACCGGCCGGCGGCGAGTTTCGTGTCACCTATCCCACGCACGAAGTCACCCCGGTCCTGACGCGGGCGGAGCGCGCCGGCACACCCGTTACCCTGGAGCAGCGGGGCGGAGGCGCGGGCGAGCTCTGGCGCCAGGTGGCGCTCGTGGCGCTGGTGCTGGCCGGCTTCGCGCTGCTGCTGCGGCGTCAGCTGGGCGGGGGCGAAATGGGACGGCTGGGGAGGACGGCAGTGCGGTCGCGGAACACCTTCGCCGACGTGGCGGGCCACGAGGGCACGGTGGCCGAGCTGCGCGAGCTGGTCGAGTTCCTCCGGGCACCGGCCGCGTTCACACTCGTCGGGGCGCGCACGCCGCGGGGCGTGCTCATGTTCGGCCCGCCGGGGACGGGCAAGACCCTCATGGCCCGTGCCGTTGCGGGCGAGGCCGGCGTGCCGTTCTTCGCCATCAGCGGCAGCGAGGTCACGGGCTTCCTGATCGGACTCGGCGTGACCCGCATCAAGCGGTTGTTTCGGGAGGCCCGCAAGCGCGGCGGGGTCATCTTCATCGACGAGCTCGACGCCCTGGGCGGACGCCGGGGCCGCAACCAGAGTCACAACGAGGACGACCGGACCCTGAACCAGCTGCTGGTGGAGATGGACGGGTTCTCCGCCCGCGAGCACGTGCTGGTGATCGGGGCGACCAACCGGCAGGAGGACCTCGATCCTGCCCTGCTGCGTCCCGGGCGTTTCGACCGCGCCGTAGCGGTGGGCCTGCCCACCACCTCGGAGCGGGAGGCGATTCTGCGGCTCCACGTCCAGAAGCGAGGGGTGCCCCTGGCGCCGGACGTGGACCTGGCGCGGCTCGCCCGCCTGATGCCGCAGACCAGCGGCGCGGACCTGGCGAACCTAGTCAACGAGTCTGCGATCGCCGCGGCCCGGGAGCGGGAGGCGGTGGTCAGCTGGCGTCACGTGGAGCAGGCGCGGGATCGTCTGCTGCTCGGCAAGGAGCGCACCGGCTTCCGCGCGACCGACGACGAGTGGCACGCGGTGGCGGTGCACGAGGCCGGCCATGCGTTGGCCGGGGTGCTCTTTCACGCCGAGGACGGGCTCCACAAGGTGACCATTCAGCCGCGGGGACAGGCCATGGGCGTCGCCCACTTCTCGCCCGGCGAGCTGGTCCTTCACACCCGGCGCTATCTGGAGGGCCAGATCTGCAAGGGCCTGGGTGGGCGGGCCGCCGAAGAGATCGTGTTCGGGGTCGAGGCGGTGACGAGCGGCGCCAAGGCCGACCTGCAGTACACCACCCGGGTGGCCCGCGAGATGGTCTACAAGCTCGGAATGGGGCCGACCACCGGGCTGGTGGCGTTCGACGACCGGGAAGCCGGCGGGGCGGTGAGCGGCGAGCTCCACGCCGCGATGGACCGGGATGTTCGCACCATCGTGGAGGAGATGTACACGCGGGTTCGCGATGCGCTCACCCGCAATCGGCCGGCGCTCGACGCGCTGGCGGAGGCGCTGCTCGAGCAGGAGACCATCGAAGGCGAGCAGGTGCTGCTGCTGTTTCACGAGCACGGTGTGGTGCCGGTCGAGAACCCTCGCCGGCGGGCCATCGACCCCCCGCTCCGAGGCTCCCGCCGCCCCGCACGAGGCAGCGCCTGACGGTGACCTGCGCCACTTCCCGGGGCCCCCACCGGGCCTAGTCTACGGGCCTCGGTCCGGCACGCCCGGACGCGTGGTCACCATCAGCGGGAGCGGCAATCATGAAGCTGGCACTCAAACCGATCAGCGAGCAGGTCATCGTCATCACCGGAGCGTCCAGCGGGATCGGCCTGGCCACCGCGCTGCTGGCCGCCCGGAAGGGCGCCCGCGTGGTCCTCAACTCCCGGGACGAGCAGGACCTGCAGGCGGCGGTCGAGCTTATCCGGGCCGAAGGCGGCCAGGCGATCCACCACGTCGGAGACGTCGCCGACCCCGAGGCCATGCGGCGGCTGGCGGACCGAGCGGTCGCCGAGTTCGGCCGAATCGATACCTGGGTCAACAATGCCGGCGTCTCCATCTACGGCCGGATCGAAGAGGTTTCCCTCGAGGACGCGCGACGGCTGTTCGAGACCAACTACTGGGGCGTGGTCCACGGCACCCTCGCCGCGCTGCCCAAGCTTCGGCTCGACGGGGGGGCCCTGATCAACATCGGCAGCATCCTGTCGAGCACCGGCTACCCGCTGCAGGGGCACTACACGGCGAGCAAGCACGCGGTCAAGGGGTTCACCGACTCGCTCCGGATCGAGGTGGAGGAGGCGGGCCTGCCGGTCGCGGTGACCCTGATTCAGCCCGCCGCGATCGACACCCCGTACCCGCAGCACGCCAAGAGCTACCTGGGTGTGGAACCGAAGCACCTGCCGCCGGTGTACGCGCCGGAGGTCGTGGCGGAGACCATCGTCGATTGCGCCCGGCGGCCCCGGCGCGACGTGCTGGTGGGCGGGGCGGGCAAGATGTTCTCGACCACGGAGAAGTTCACCCCTCGGCTCGGGGACCTGATGAAGGAAAAGACCGCGTTCGAGGGTCAGCATACCGATCGACCGGACCGCACGGGCGACACCCTGCACGAGCCGAGACCGGGTGACGGGCGGGTCCGGGGGGACTACCCGGGCCGGGTACGGGAGTCGAGCCTGTACACCAAGGCCAGGCTCAACCGCGGCGCGACTTTCCTCGGGCTCGCGGTGCTCGGGGCCGGGCTCGCCCTGGCCAGCCGATCCGGACGCTCGGAGGGAGATGGCGATCGCCTCTGACGTCGCTTCGGGGTGGGAGAGCCGCCTGGCTCTCCCACCTCGCCGCAGTATATTCCCCGCCGGCTTTTCCCCCTGAACATCCCTTCCTCGCCCAGCGAGGCCATGCGCCCCGGAGGTCGTCCGTATGTGGTCGTGTACCCGTCCGTTGGTCGGTGTCGCCCTGCTCTCCGTGTTCTGCGCGGCTTCCGCCGCGGCGCAGCTCAAGCCGAAGCTCTCCAAGCTCAACCCGCTGGCGAAGAAAGAGGCCGCCGCCACGCCGCGGACGCCGACCTTCAACGACCGCGTGCTCGAGATCACCGACCAGCGCGTGGACCTGCTGATCAAGGGGTACGCCGCCGAGGCGGGAGCGCTGCGGGCGACGGAGCAGCAGCAGGCCGCGGCCCGGGCGTCCTATGAGGAAGAGAACCGGCAACACCCGGCCCGGCTCGAGGAGTACGAGAAGAGCCACCGGGCCTGGCAGTCCTGTCAGGAGCGGGTGGTCAAGCCGGCCGAGGCCAGGGCCCAGGCCGATATGGAGAAGGGCCGGGACGAGATCACGGGAGGCGACGAGGAGGCCTTCGAGCGCAAGATGGAGAGCGTCAAGCAGCGGATCCAGGCGGCCCAGGCCGCCGGCGACATGCAGGAGGTCATGCGCCTGGCCGACTCGCTGCAGCAGCACCTGGGCATGAAGAGCGGCGCCGCGGCGATGCAGTCGTCGAACGAGCTGCAGGCCGCCGCCGGCAAGTGCGGCGCCGAGCCGGTGCGGCCTCAGCCCCCTACCCCGCCGTCCGCCAACCAGCCGAATCTGGACGCCGCCGGCTCCGCCAAGGCCGGTCTGACCGTGGAGCAGTACGCGATCCTGAAGGAGCGCACCCAGGCGGCGCTCGACGAGGACGGCAAGGCCCGGGTCCCGTCGGCCTCCTGGGCGTACTCGGCGGGGGAGCTCGCGGTGCTGGAGAAGCGGGGCCCGGAACTCCACCGTGCCTATGCCCCGATCCGCGAGCAGGGGCACTGAGCGTGCTGCGCGGCAGTCTTCTCCTCCTGGCCGCGCTGGCCGCCGACCCGACCGCACTCGCGGTCAGGCTCGCGGGCGGTTGGGAGGAGTGGTGGCGGGCGGAGCACGCCCCCTGGCGCTGGACAGCCCCGTTACCGGTCGTCGCCGACGCGGTGTCGTGGCGACCGGTCTCGGAGGGTGTCGATTGGGGCGAGCTCACGCTCTCGGGAAGCGGCGAGGCGTGGCGGGTCCGGGTGGTGCTCGTCCGACTGGACCCGGCCCGGGTGCACCTCACCACCCGGGAGGCGACGCGACCCGACGGCCGGCCCGCCCCGTGGTCCATCGACTCCGCACCGCCCCAGGCACTGGTGGCGCTCAACGCCGGCCAGTTCACCTCCCAGGGGCCCTGGGGCTGGGTGGTGCGCGGGGGCGTCGAGCTGCGGCCGCCGGGCACCGGCCCGCTCGCACCCGCCCTGGTGGTGGACACCTCGGGCACGGTGCGTCTGGTGCCCGCCGACAGCATCGCCCTGGTGCGGGCGCGGGGCACGGTCCGCGAGGCGTTCCAGTCCTACCCCACCCTGCTGCAGGGCGACGGTGAGGTGCCGCCGGCACTCCGTGAGCCCGGCGGCGGCGTGGACCGGGAGCACCGCGATGCCCGCCTGGCCCTCGGGACGACGCGCGACGGCCGATTGCTGGTCGCGCTCACCCGGTTCGAAGGGCTGGGAGGGGTGCTCTCCAACCTCCCCTTTGGGCTCAGCACGCCCGAGATGGCGGCACTCATGGGTGCGCTGGGCTGCCGCCAGGCCATGCTGCTCGACGGCGGGATTTCGAGCCAGCTCCAACTCCGGGCGGACGACGGCACGGTGCACCGCTGGCGCGGCATCCGCCGAGTACCGCTCGCGCTGCTGGCTTTGCCCGTGCGCGACTGATCCCGCGGCGCGGCACCCCAAAGGGGTCTGGCCGCACACCCCACCCGTCCCCTATTGTTCGCCATCACGTACTCGAGCGACGCATCATCCGACAAGAGCCGCGGCCTGGAGGGCCGTTACCTCCTCGAGCGGGAGCTGGGGCGAGGAGGGATGGCGACCGTCTGGCTCGCCCGCGATCTCAAGCACGAGCGCCTCGTGGCGCTCAAGGTGCTCCACCCCGCCCTTTCCGCGACGCTCGGCCCCGAGCGCTTCCTCCGTGAGATCAAGCTCGCCGCCCGTCTGCAGCACCCCCACGTCGTGCCGGTCTACGACTCGGGCGAGAGCGCGGCACCCATCGCCGGCAGCGGCTCACTGTGGTACACCATGCCGTACGTGGACGGGGAGTCGCTCCGCGACCGGCTGCGCCGCGAGGGCGCGTTGGCGCCGCCGGAAGCGGTGCGGATCGCCGTGGAGACGGCACAGGCGCTGAGCTACGCCCACGGCCAGGGCGTCGTCCACCGCGACATCAAGCCCGAGAACATCCTGCTGGCGCGCGACGGAAGTACTCTCGTGGCCGACTTCGGGATCGCCAGGCCGTTCGGGGCGACGGCCGACCCCGGCCTCACCATGGCGGGGATGATCGTGGGCACGCCGGCCTACATGAGCCCCGAGCAGGCGGCCGGCGGCAGCGTCGGGCCGGCCGCGGACATCTATTCGCTCGGGTGCGTGCTCTACGAGATGCTGGCCGGACGCCCCCCTTTTACCGGACAGAGCGGGCAGGCCGTCATGGTCCGGCACATGACCGAGCCCGTCCCCATCCTCGACCCGCGTGCCACGAAAGCTCCACCGGCGGTGAGCCGGGTGGTGGCTCGCGCGATGGCGAAGTCGGCGGCGGAGCGGTTCGCCACGGCGGCCGAGTTCGCGGAGGCGCTGCGGGAAGCCTTCGGGCGCTCGACGCCCGGCATTCGCCGCGCGCTCCCGGCGGCTGCGCTCGGCGCGCTGGTGCTCGCGGGCACGCTGCTGGCCACCTGGCGCTCGCGCGACCAGGCGGCGCTCGCAGGAGCCGGGGAGGCGCTGGCCTCGGGGTTCAACCGCACGCTATCCCAGATCACCTTCGGCCAGGGCGTGGAGGAGTGGCCGGCCTGGGCGCCGGACGGCCGCCGGCTGGCCTTCGTCGCCGAGGTGGACGGCTTCCGGCAGCTCTTCGTCCGCGACCTCGCCACCGGGACCGACCGCCGGCTGCTGACCGACACGCGCGACCACGTCCAGCCGACCTGGGCGCCGGACGGGGCGCGGCTGGCCTACGTGAGGGGCCGGGGGGTGGATCGCCGATTGGGCCCGAGCGACCTCGACGGCTACTACTTCGAGTACGGGGACATCTGGAGCCTCGACCCGGCCTCCGGCGAGGAGGTCCGTCTGGTGGAGGACGCGTTCTCGCCGGCCTATTCGCCGGACGGCACCATGCTGGCGTTCGACGCCGAGTGGGCAGGCCCCCGCCGGATCTGGCTGGCCGATGCGCGCGGGAGGAACCCGCGGCAGCTCACCTCCGACTCGAGCGAGGCCGTGGTGCACGTGCAGCCGCGCTGGTCTCCCGACGGGAGGCGGCTGGTCTTCCGCCGGGTGGAGAAGACGGTGTCCGACATCGCCGTCGTGGACGTGGCCACGGGCGTCCTGACCCGGGTCACCGACGACAACGTGCTGGATACCGACCCGGTCTGGTCTCCCTCGGGCGGCCACATCTACTTCGCCTCGTATCGCGGCGGGGGACTCAACGTCTGGCGCACGCCGGTGGACCGGTCGGGCCGGCCCACGGGGCCGCCAC
>DASUSR010000270.1:0-12761 GCA_036375015.1 Gemmatimonadales bacterium | reverse complement strand
GCCGCCCAGAGCCGGGGGATGAATTCCCCCGCGTCCGCCCCCTCGCCGAAAGCGCCCCCGACCTCGATCCGCTCCCGGCGGCCGTTGCGCTCGCCCTCCACCACCAGCCGGCCGCTCCCGCCTCCGCTGTAGCGGCCGAAGAGGACCAGCTCCTCACCGAAGAAGAGGTCGGGCAACCGCTCGGGGTGCACCATGCGCAGCTCCACGGGAGACCGGACGATCCGGAGGTTCACCAGCGCGGGATACCGCAGCTTGGCCAGCAGGTGGCCGACGGCGGTCTCCACGCTCGCCCCGGGCGCCACGTACTCGACGCTGCCGCGCCCTTCGGCGGCCAAGCGGTCCAGCAGATAGGTGTTCACGTCGTGCCCGATGCCCACGGTAAAGATGCGCGATCCGCCGGCGCCGGCGCGCACCGCTGCCGCGATCCGGTCCGGCTCCCGCTCCCCGACCGACGGGAGCCCGTCGGTGACGAGGACCACCAGCGAGAGCCGCTCGGCATCCGCCGAGCCGGCGAGCGCCGCGTCGAGCGCGCCGGAGATGTTGGTGCCGCCCTCCGCGCCAAGGTCCGCGACGAATTCCCGGGCGGCGGCGAGGTTCTCGGCTGTGGCGCGGGTGAGTCCCGCCCTGAAGGGCCGCACGGTCGAGGAGAACGGGACCAGGCGGAACCGGTCTTCCGGACCGAGCGTGCCGAGCGCCTGGTTGAGCGCGGCCTTGGCCTGCTCGAGCTTGGTACCCGACATGGAGCCGGACACGTCCACGACCAGGGTCAGGTCTCTCGGCACGGCAGCGGTACGCTCCCCCCGCGCGGGAGCCAGCAGGAGCATGAAGTAGCCGTCCTCGCCTGGCACCCGGTGGGTCACCAGGCCGGCGCCGGCCAGCCGCCGCGCGAGCGGGAGGAAAACCTCGACGTCGCCGCCTGCCTCGGGGGCGACCCGCAGCAGGAGGTGCCCGCCTTCCCTGCGGGTCTCCAGCCGGTGGGTGGGGGAGAACGGCGTCCCGTATGCCGCGGGGTCGGCCACCGCGATCTCGAGCTCCGTGGCGGACTCGGGACCCCGGAGCCCGAGGGCGTAGTGCAGCCGGAGGGCATCGCCGGTCCGCCCCGGGACCTGGGTGTATCGGAGCGCCACCGTGCGGGTCTCTCCCGGCTGAATGGGAAAGACCTGCGCCCGAACGAGCCCGTGACCCGCGAGGGTGAGGAGCGCGGGATCCTTTCTGCGGCGCACGATCTCCTCGTAAATGCGCCGGGCCTCCTCGGCCCGCATGGTCTCACCCTTGAGCTCCTGGTCGCCGGACCAGAGCGAGAAGTTCGCGAAGACCGCTTCACCCGGCAGCGGGTACATGTAGCTGCCTTCGGCGACGTTGCCGCCCGTGTTGCGGAAGCGCTCCTTGACCTCCACCCGGGCCACGCGGCCTTCCACGGTCATCCGAACGGTGGAGCCCACCCGCTCGACCGGTCCGGTCGGTACGCCGGGGTCGGGGTGCTCGAGGTGGATCCAGCCCTGGGCGTGGCCGGCCCGCGCACTGAGAGACAGGGCGACGAGTGCGGGCAGGAGGCCGAGGACAACGAACGGGATCCGGGGTACGGCGGAATGAGGGCGCATGGTGCTCTCGCTGTGGAGGTCGCGGGAGATGCGCCGCCGGGCGAAACTTGCACGCCCGCGCCGCCCAGGAGGGGGCGGCCAGGGAAGGTCGGGGCATGCTTACCCCTTCCATGGCCTGCAGATGTGTCCGCCAGGGGGGCGCCTCGATAAAGGCGGGAGGGCGTATCGTCCGTGCGTGTGCCCGAGATCACCACGCCGATGACTCCTCGGGCCTAACTATGGGCGGCGATGCGGAATCATCGCCCCTAGGTCGTGCCGGACCATCGAGAACGTTCCCGCGCGAATCTTCTAGCTATGAACCGGGGCATGGGGGCAACGCCGCGGACGAGCGTGACCTATCTCACACTCGCCTGCGCCGCTTGCCGCCACGTCCGCCACATGTAACGTTGTGCCCAGCGTCGCACCGGCCGAAGACGCCGGTCTGCGTCGCGCCGAGCGGGAGTGCACGTGCAGGCTGCAGAGGGAAACGCCCGGGTGGAGCATCGGCTTCACCTGTTCGAAGAAGTCCTGCGGGCCCTGGGGGGCGCGAAGGATGCGGACGAGGTCGTGGACGTGGTACGCCACCTCGTTCCCGCGCTCGGCGATCTCGCCGTGCTGGTGGTGGGCGAGGAGGGGGCCGGCTCCGAGCAGTTGATCGTGGCGCACGCCAGGCCGGAGCGGGAACCCGAGATCCGGGCACTGGTGGAGCAGACGCTCGAGCCGCTGCGCCGCCTCGCGAGCGGGGCCTCACAAGCGGGGCACACCTTCCGGTGGCTGCCGGAGGCGAATCCCGTCGCCGTCCGGAATGCCACCTGGGGCGATCCCCGGATCCGGGACCTCGTTCAGGAGCTGGGTATCCGCTCGCTCATCGTGGCCGGGGTCCAGAACGGGGAACGGGCCTACGGCGCCCTTGCGGTGGCCCGAACCGACAGCGCAGAGCCCTATGTCGAGCCGGAGCTGGCGACCGCGCAGGTGATCGCCCGGCGCCTGGCGCTCGCGCTCGAGACGGCCCGGCTGCAGGCGGCGGTGCGGCGGCACTCCCATCTCGAGGAGGCGCTCCGCAAGTGGACCCGGGTCTTCGACGTGGCCGGCTGGGGGGCGGCCATCGTGGACCGGGCGGAGCGCCGGATCGACGTGGTCAACCCGGCGTTCGCGCGGCTCCATGGGTACGATCGGCCGGAGGACCTGACCGGCCGGCCCTTCGCCGACCTGCTCCCTGGCGAGCGGGCCGGCGAGCTCGCCGAGTGGGATCGGGATCCGGGAGAGCGGGGCCGCAGCTACGAGACGGTCCACCGCCGGGCCAACGGTCTCGCCTTTCCCGCGCTGGTGAGCGTGACGCTACTGGCGGCCGACGAGCCACCGGCCTCGTTCGTCGTCACCGTGCAGGATCTGACCGAGCTCAAGCGCGCGGAGGACCGGCTGCGCCGCGCGCAGCGCATGGAAGCGGTGGGGCGTCTCGCGGGCGGCGTGGCGCACGAGGTCAACAACATGATGACCATCATCCTCGGCTTCAGCGATCTGCTGGGCCAGGCGCCGGAGCTCCCCGGAAGCCTGCAGGGGGACGTCGAGGAGATCCGGAGGGCGGCCACCCGCGCCGGGAAGATCACGCAGCAGCTCCTCGCCTTCAGCCGTCAGCAGGTGCTCCAGCCCACCGACCTGCGACTCAATACCATCGTCGAGGAGCTGGTGCCGGTGCTCCGGCTGCTACTGCCCGCCAATATCCGCATCGACACCGGGCTGTCGCCGCTCGGCGGGATCGTGCGGGCCGACCGCGCGCAGCTCGAGCAGGTGCTCATCAACCTCGCGTTCAACGCGCGGGACGCCATGCCTCAAGGGGGGACCATCCGGATCATCACCGAGATCCGCTACCTGAGCGAGGAGGCCGGTGAGCGGCTGATCGGGGTCCCCTTTCCGCCGGGGCGGTACGCCCTGGTCACGGTGATCGACACCGGGCATGGGATGGATGAGGCGACGGTGGGGCAGGTGTTCGAGCCGTTCTTCACCACCAAACCGCTCGGGCTCGGCACCGGTCTCGGGCTGGCCACCGTCTATGGTATCGTGAAGCAGAGCGGCGGTTACGTGTGGGTCGAAAGCACACCGGGTGAGGGAACCACGGTCACGGTGGGGCTGCCCCTGGTGGAGCACGAGATCGCTGCGGAGCCGCCCCCGGAGGGAGAGCCGCAGGTCGAGACCCAGGGTGGGGGCACGGTGCTCGTGGTGGAGGACGAGGATGGCGTCCGGCAGCTCGCGGGGCGGGTGCTCGGCGCCCGGGGCTATCAGGTGCTGGAGGCGCGGAACGGGCAGGAGGCGCTCGTCGCGCTCGACCAGGTGGAGGGCGGGGTGGACCTGGTGCTCACCGACGTCGTCGTGCCCGACCTCAGCGTGGGGGAATTCGCCCGGCGGGTCCACGAGGCCCACGAGGACGTGCGCATCCTGTACATGTCGGGTTACCCGAGGGACGACGTGGTCCAGCGGGAGATGATCGGCGCCGACCAGCCGTTCCTGCAGAAGCCCTTTACCGGCGAGGAGCTGGCCCAGGGGGTGAGCCGCGTCCTGCGGGGCGAGGATCCTGTGGTGGAGGGCTGAGCGGGATTATTTTGCTGGAGACGACCACACACGGGTACCAGACGAGGTCAGGGGGCTCCATGCCGACCGAAACGCTGGCCGCCGCGGCCACGTCCACCGACACCTTCCCGATCAACGGCACCGACTACGTCGAGTTCTACGTCGGCAACGCCAAACAGGCCAGCCACTTCTACCGCACCGCCTTCGGGTTCCAGCTGAACGGCTATCGGGGACCCGAGACCGGAGTGCGGGACGCGGCCAGTTACCTGCTCCAGCAGAACAAGATCCGCCTCGTCCTGACCACCCCGCTCCGGCCCGACCATCCCGCCGCCGACCACATCCACCGCCACGGGGACGGGGTCCGCGACATCGCGCTCTGGGTGGACGACGCGCGGGAGGCGTTCCGGAACGCGGTGCAGCGCGGCGCCCGGCCGGCCCAGGAGCCGACGGTGCTGCGGGACGACGGGGGTGAGGTGATCCAGGCGGCGATCCACACCTACGGCGACACCATCCACACCCTGGTGGAGCGGTCCGGGTACCGAGGACTCTTCCTGCCCGGGTTCCGGCCGGTGGAACCGCGGTACCGCCCCGCGCCCACCGGGCTGCAGTATGTGGATCACATCGTGGGCAACGTCGAGCTGGGCCGGATGAATGAATGGGTCGGGTTCTACGAGCGGGTGATGGGGTTCAAGAACCTCATCAGCTTCGACGACAAGGACATCTCGACCGAGTACAGCTCGCTCATGTCGAAGGTGGTGTCCAGCGGCAACGAGCGGATCAAGTTCCCCATCAACGAGCCGGCTCAGGGCAAGAAGAAGTCGCAGATCGACGAGTATCTCGAATTCTACCGCGGAGCGGGCGCCCAGCACCTGGCCCTGGCCACCGACGACATCATCGAGACGGTGACCGCGCTGCGGGACCGCGGGGTGGAGTTCCTCAGCGTGCCTACGACGTACTACGACGAGCTGCAGGCCAGGGTGGGCACGATCGACGAGCCCGTGGGCCGGCTCAAGGAGCTCGGCATCCTGGTGGACCGGGACCCGGACGGCTATCTGCTCCAGATCTTCACCAAGCCGGTGGAAGACCGGCCGACGGTGTTCTACGAGATCATCCAGCGCAAGGGCGCCCGGAGCTTCGGCAAGGGGAACTTCAAGGCGCTGTTCGAGGCGATCGAGAGAGAGCAGGCTTTGAGAGGGAATCTGTGAGAGCAGGAGAACAGCGGGAAGCGTGAAGCGTGAAGGGTGAAACGGGTACCCCTTCACCGTTCACCCTTCACGCTTCACGCTCCTCCGCCAAAGGAGCGTCGCATGCCGATCTACCACAGTCTCGGCCAGATCCCGCGCAAACGCCACATCGCGTTCCGCAAGCCCGACGGCGGGATCTACGCCGAGGAGCTGATGGGGCACGAGGGGTTCACCGGGACCTCGGCGCTGCTCTACCACGTGTACCCGCCGACCACGGTCAAGTCGGCCCGGCGGCTCCGCGAGCTCAGGTACGAGGCCGACTCCGACCAGACGCTGCGGCACCGGCACTTCCGCACCTCGCAGGTGAAGAAGGGCGGCAGCCCCACGCTCGACCGCATCCCGCTCCTGTTCAACCAGGACATCGCGATGCTCTACGTGGAGCCGGACGAGAACGACGCGCACTTCTACCGCAACGCCCAGGCGGACGAGCTGGTGTACGTGAGCAAGGGCAGCGGCACGCTGGAGACCGTCTTCGGCGACCTGCCGTACGGCGAGGGTGACTACCTCGTGATCCACCGCGGGATCATGCACCGGTGGCGGCTCGATCTGGGCGGGGAGCCGACCAAGCTGCTCGTGATGGAGAGCCGGGGGCACGTGCGCTGGCCCAAACGGTACCGGAACGAGTTCGGGCAGCTGATCGAAGGGGCCCCGTACAGCGAGCGGGACATCCGCCGGCCCACCCAGCTGCGGACCCACGACGAGAAGGGCGACTTCCCCATCCTCGTGAAGCAGTACGACGGGCTCAACGAGATCATCCTCGACCACCACCCGTTCGACGTGGTGGGCTGGGACGGATACTTCTATCCCTGGGCGTTCAACATCCACGACTTCGAGCCCATCGTGGGGCGGGTGCACCAGCCCCCGCCGGTGCACCAGACGTTCCAGGGCGACGGGTTCGTGGTCTGCAGCTTCTGTCCGAGGCCCTACGACTTCCATCCGGAGGCGGTGCCGGCTCCCTACAACCACAGCAACGTGGATTCGGACGAGGTGCTCTACTACGCCTCCAGCGAATTCATGAGCCGCAAGGGGATCGAGTTCGGCAGCATCACCCATCATCCGGACGGGATCCCGCACGGGCCGCACCCCGGCCGCGCGGAGGCCAGCATCGGGGCCAAGTACACCGAGGAGCTGGCCGTCATGATGGACAGCTTCCGGCCGCTCAAGGTGGCCAGGCCGGCCCTGTCGATCGAGGACCCCGAGTACCACAAGTCCTGGCTCGACGCGCAGCACGCGCAGTTCAACCCGCCGACGACGTGAAGTCGGCGCGGCAGGAGCACAGCGGGGCGGCGGGGCAGTGTAGTCCGCGCGCGTGAGCGATCCGGTCTGGGTCCCCGGCGCGGAGCGGGTGGAACGCGCCAACATGACCGCCTTCCTCGATCGGGTCCGCCGCAGGCGGCCCGCCGGGGCCGAGGCGGTCGTGGACTATCCGAGCCTCTATCGCTGGTCGGTGGAACTGCCCGAGGCATTCTGGCCCGAGGTCTGGGAGTTCTGCGGGGTCGTCGCCGAGGAGCGGCCGGCTGGCGACCCGTGGGATGAGGTCGTGGTGGGTCTCGACCGGATGGGGCCGCCCGACGAGGTGCTCGGGCCGCGCTGGTTCCCCGGCGCCCGGCTCAACTTCGCCGAGAACCTGCTGCGCTACCGGGACGACCGCGAGGCTGTGGTCTTCTGGAACGAGCACGGCCGGCAGAGCTCGCTCACCTATCGGGCGCTCGCCGGGGAGGTCGCCGCGGCTGCCCGGGCGCTCCGGGCTCACGGCATCCTCCCCGGGGACCGGGTGGCCGGCTTCCTGCCCAATCTTCCCGAGACCCTGATCGCCATGCTGGCCACGGCCAGCCTCGGCGCGATCTGGTCCTCCTGCTCGCCCGATTTCGGCGCCAACGGGGTGCTGGACCGATTCGGCCAGATCCGCCCGCGCATCCTCGTCGCGGCCGACGGCTATCGCTATGCCGGCAAGACCATCAGCACGCTGGAGCGGGTCCGGGAGGTCCGCACGCGCATCCCGGAGATCGAGCGGGTGGTGGTGGTACCGTACCTGTCCTCTCGCCCCGACGTATCGGGGATCGAGGGGGCAGTGACCTGGGGCGAGTGGCTCCGGGGAAATGGGGAGGCGGCGGGGCAGGGAGGCGGAGCGGCAGGCCGCGGCCCCGAATTCGTGCGGCTGCCCTTCGATCACCCGCTGTACATCATGTACTCCTCCGGCACCACGGGACTGCCCAAGTGCATGGTGCACGGCGCCGGCGGGACGCTGCTCCAGCACCTCAAGGAGCTGGTGCTGCACACCGATCTCACCCGCGACGACCGGATCTTCTACTTCACCACCTGCGGGTGGATGATGTGGAACTGGCTGGTGTCGTCGCTCGCCGTGGGAGCCACGGTGATTCTCTACGACGGCGCCCCGCTCGCGCCGCCGTCCATCCTGTGGGACATGGCGGAGCGCGAGCGGGTATCGGTCTTCGGAACCAGCGCCAAGTACCTGGCGCTCGCGGAGAAGGAGGGGCTCGAGCCGGGGCGCAGTCACGACCTCTCCGCGCTCCGTGCCATCCTCTCGACCGGGAGCCCGCTCGCCGTGCACAGCTATGACTACGCCTACAGCCGGATCAAGCGCGACCTCCATCTGGCCAGCATCAGCGGCGGCACCGACATCATCTCGTGCTTCGCGCTGGGCAATCCGGTGGCGCCCGTCTGGCGAGGCGAGCTGCAGACGCGGGGGCTGGGGATGGCGGTGGAGGTGTTCGATCCCGCCGGCCGGCCGCTCCGGGGCGCCGAGGGCGAATTGGTGTGCGCCCGTCCGTTCCCCAGCATGCCGGTGCGCTTCTGGAACGATCCCGACGGCGCCAGGTACCGCGCGGCGTATTTCGAGCACTATCCGGGGGTGTGGCGTCACGGCGACTGGGCCCGCCTCACCGAGCACGACGGCCTCGTGATCCTCGGCCGCAGCGACGCCACCCTCAACCCCGGCGGCGTACGGATCGGCACGGCGGAGATCTACCGGCAGGTGGAACAGCTCCCCGAGGTGGTCGAGAGCCTGGTGGTGGGACAGGAGTGGGAGGGCGACGTCCGGATCGTGCTGTTCGTGCGCCTGCGGGAGGGACTCGCGCTGGACGACGGCCTGACCGACCGGATCCGCCGGCAGATTCGCGAGAACACCAGCCCGCACCACGTCCCACGCCGCATACTCCAGGTCCCTGACATTCCGCGGACCATCAGTGGGAAAATCACGGAGCTCGCGGTGCGCGACGTGATTCACGGACGGCCGGTGGGGAATGTGGACGCGATGGCCAATCCCGGCGCGTTGCGGTGGTTCGTGGATCGGGAGGAGCTTCGGAGTTAGGGCGGGCAGGCGGGAGGACGGGCAGACGGGCAGTCGGTCCGGCAGATGACGGTTCCGCTACTCATGGGTCCGTCGACACGCAGGTATGCCGGCGCGCGAGAATGCGCGATCCGCTGGATCATTTTGATATGCGAAGCCTTGGTGGGCATGCTACGTTGGCGCATGACGCAGCGAGAATCCTCGAGCCAAGCGAATCGGCATGAACAGCTGAAAGCCTGGACGGCTTGCCACGATTTGGCGCTCAAGATCTATCGGGCGACCAGCACCTGGCCTCGGTATGAGCTCTACGGGCTGACCGCACAGGCAAGGAGGGCGGCGTATTCTGCCCCAGCCAACATCGCTGAGGGGGTGGCTAAGCGAGGAGCCAAGGAGTTTCGCCGTGTCCTGGACTGCAGTCTGGGCTCGCTGGCTGAGCTCTCGTACGCGCTGCTTCTGGCGCGGGAACTGGGCTATTTGCGCCGGGACCAATGGGGGGAGCTCGAGGCTCTCCGCGACCATGCCGGCCGCTTCACCTGGGGGCTATATCTAGCAGTGAAGCGAGCTTCGGCCCGGCGCCGCTAGTCCAACCCACCCCGCCTGGCCCCTGCCCGCCTGCCCGCCTGTCCGCCTGCCCCCCGGCCCAATCCGGCGAACTGTGATCCATGACCTAGTCCTACCCCCCCTCCCCGAGGTAAGTTTGCGCCTCGCAAGACCGATGTACCGACGCCCGCGGCGATAGACGATTCGCGACAGCGCCTTGAGCGGGCAGGGCACCAGTCGCTTTCCAGGAGAGGATCGACTATGAGGAGCATTTGGATGCTGGCCGCCGCGGGTATGTTGGCGGCGTGCGCCGGCCGAGGAGAGGATGACATGGGGGCGGCCCCCGATCGGGGTGATACCACCGCGGTGACCACCGGGGCGGACACCACCGAGTGGGATACCACCACCACGGGTGGCGTGGGCCAGACCGGGGAACCGGGCATGGTTCCGGACACCACCGGCACCACGCAGGACTATCCGACCCAGGACTATCCGACGCAGGATACCACCACCGATACCACCATGGGCACCGGCTATCCGTCGGACACCACGACGGGCACCGGCTATCCCTCGGACACCTCCGCCACCGGCGGGTACGACGCCACGGGCGGCTACGACACGACCGCCGTTCCCGGGGCCGACACCACCGGCATGACCCCCAGCGACCCCGGCATGTCGGCCGACACCAGCGGCATGTCCGGCATGTCCGAGGACAGCGCGAACGTGGACCACAGCGCGGGTGATTGGCAGGGCGACAGCGCCATGACCGACCACAACGTGCCCACCGCGGACACCACGGGCACCGGCCAGTAAGGCGGAGCAGCAACCGCAGGGATGAAGGACGAGGCCCCGGAATCTTCCGGGGCCTTCGTCGTTCGGGTACTATGGACCATGCCGCCCGTGAGCGTGACCCGTACCTATCTGGAGCTGGCCTCTCCGGCCGACCACCTGCCGGCCGAGACCCCGGTCCCCGAGCCGAGCGTCGAGCCCCTCGCCGAGTGTCCGGCGTCGTTCTTCCGCTATCTCTATGCCGAGGTGGGTCGAGCCCACCACTGGGTGGACCGGCTCTCCTGGACCGACGAGCAGGTCCGTCGGCACCTGATCGATCCCACGGTATCAATCTGGTTGCTCAGTTGGCATGCGGCCCCGGCGGGCTATTTCGAGCTCAAGCGTCACGACGACGAATCCGTCGAGATCGCCTATTTCGGGCTGCTGCCGGAGTTCACCGGACGAGGCTGGGGGAAGTATCTGCTCACCCGGGCCGTGCGCGAGGCCTGGGCCGCCGGTGCCGTGCGCGTGTGGCTGCACACCTGCACGCTGGACCACCCGGCGGCGCTGCCGAACTACCTGAAGAGAGGATTCAGACCGGTGCGTGAGGAGGTGTACACGGCCGACGTTCCGGACAGCAACGGCATGCGCGAGGGCCCCGAGTCCGCTAGAGCAGGCGCCGCACCCGCTGCCAGCCGGCGCGCGTGATGCGCTCGAGCGCGACGCGGGCGGCGCGCTCGAGTCCGCCCACCAGCAGGGCCGGCGTGAACGGGAGCGGCCCGTCCTGCAGCACAGCGCTATCCGGGGCTCGCCGCAACGCCTGGACCTCTCTCCTGCGCCGTACCACCGCGCCGGGATTGCTCACCACCCACCACGCCGCCCGGGCCCAGGGTCCGAGCCACCCCTTCCGCAGCGCTCCGGCAAACTGGAACACCTCGTACGCGGCCAACGCGGGCGCCAGCAGCAGCAGGGTGCGTACGGCGTAGGTCTGCAGCACGATCCGCCACCGGTTGCGGATCAGGCAGTACACCCGGATCGGCGTCTGGGCCCCCACGCCACGATAGGAGAGCCCCGGCGTCCCCTCCCCATGACGGCATCCCGCGGCGGGCACCGAGAGCAGCGCGTGCCCGGCGATCCGGCTGCGCACGCCGAAATCGTGATCCTCGAGGTTGAACAGGAAGCCGCTGTCGAACGGCTCGCGGCCCCTCCAGCGCGAGCGGTCCATCAGGAAGGCGCAGGTCACCACCGATCCCGTCTCCGCGCTCTCGGCCGGCGCCTGGGTCACGCTCATGCCGTGGTGCCTGAGGATCATGAGGCCCAGGAAGTGACAGTCGGCGCCGTCGTACTGGATCACCTCCGGGCGGTCGGCGTAGACCACCCGCGGCTGAGCCACCAGCGCATCCGGCCGAGCCTCGAGCGCGTCCCGCAGCGCTCCCGCGCAGCCGGGCTCCAGGATCACGTCGTTGTCGCTGAACAGGATGAGATCGTGCGCGGCGGCGCGGAACCCGTCGTTGCGTGCGGCGCCGGGCCCGCCGTTCCGCTCCCGCGCGACGACTCGCACCTGCGGGTGGCGGCTCCGGAGCAGCGGCACGCTCCCGTCGGCGGAGGCGTCGTCCACCACCAGGATCTCGCCGAAGGAGACATCGGACCGGCAGGCGGCGGCGATCGCCTGATCCAGGCGGCGCTCGCCGTTGTAGTTGATGATGCAGAGGGTGATCGGCCGCGGCATCAGCCGAGGCCGGTGATGGGCCTGCCGCGCAGCGCGTCGCCCAGGTTCGCGCCGAGCCAGCGGCACGCGGTGGGGACCAGGTCGCGAATGTGGTGTCCCGTCACCGTGCCGCGGGCGATTCCGGGTCCGGACGCGATGAACCAGCCCTGCGGCCGGTGGTTGCCGGCCCTCCCGGAGGGCAGCCGATCCGCGGGCGACCAGCGCAGCTCCCCGTATCGTGCCGATGCGATGCCCGGTGACCGGATCGGCGACACGTCGCTCCACTCGATCACCAGGTCGGGCAGACGGTCGCGCGCGGGCGCGGCCTCGGGTGCCAGCTCGGCCAGGCGGTGGACCCGCCGGACGATGGGGCGACCCGTAGCGAGGTCGCGAAAGCTTCCGAACCCTTCGGCCAGCTCGTCGCAGAGCGCGGTGTACTCCGGCCCGGGCTCGACGATGCCCTCCGGCTCGCGGCCTCGGAGGTTCACCCGGATGTAGCCGGCGTGGTCCATCGGGAGCGGAAACGCCCGGGTGGTGCGCCAGTCGAACATCCGTCCGGACCAGAGGGTGACGAGCTTCGCCTGGACGGAGGCGGGGAGCCGGGTGGTAACGGCCCGAACCAGTGGCCAGGGCAGCCGACGCTTGATGGCGTAGAGCAGGCCCCGTTTGGGCGGCGCGCCGGCGCCGCCGCTCTGGATGCGGCTCAGGATGTCGGCGCAGCGATCGGCCCAGGCGGTGTTCGGTCCCATGCCGTGCACCGCGAACACCAGCACGCGCGCGTCGGACGGCGCCCGCGCCAGCACCCGGGCGAGCGCCTGGTCGGCGGCGCGGTAGACGCCGGCGACTGCGGCCTCGAGGCGCCGGCGACGATCGGGTGGGAGCGCTCCGGCGTCCACCTGCGAGAGGTCCCAGAGGTAGTGGCCGCCGCGGTGCGCGGCCCCGAAGACCAGGAGGAAAAGGTCCCACCGTTCCCGGCCGAGGAGCTCGGCGCCGTTCTGGCCCATCTGCTCGGGGGCCGCGGGCAGATGGGCGGCGAGCCGCTCGAG
>DASUSR010000269.1:0-3801 GCA_036375015.1 Gemmatimonadales bacterium | reverse complement strand
CATGCCCGCCGGCGACCCGAACTGACGAGGAGGTGAAGTGACCTGGCAAACCGCATGGGCCGAGGCCGGACTCGCTCGCCGCTTCGTCCAACGCCTGTCCGAGCTGAGCGCGCGCGACCGGCGGCCGGCGCTGGCTCCCGTTCTCGACCGGGATCCGTACCTGAGCGCCTGGACGAACGTCGAAGCCGCGCTGGGGAACGCGCCGCCGGCCGATCAGGCGCGGCAGCGGGAGCTGATCGCGGAACTGGATGCGGAGCTGGATCGGGTGGACATGCTGCCCAGTCTTCGTGAGGCCGCGCGTCGAGCCGTCCGGGCGCTACTCGCGCGTCGGTGGCTCCTCACTCCGGAGAGCGCGGGATTCGTCTACCAGCCCTTCGAGAGCGTGATCCCGCTGACATCACTCGCGGAGTGACCCCGGACCGGTGCTCCGCCGGGGGCGCCGCCTTTGCGCCCGCCGCCGCTCCGGCTCACCTTCCTGGTGTCGGCGTGACACCGCGCCCCGGGAGAGTACGAATATGAAACGTCCATTCCTCGGCCACCTGTCCGAGTGGGTTCACGGTCCCGGCGAGCCCGCCCGGGTCGAGCAGCGCGTGGTCCACGGTCTTCCCGTCCGAATCGAGAACACCCGGCCCGACATCGACACGGAGCGGGTGGTTCAGCGTCTCACGGCGGCCCTGGATCTCGTGGCCGCCTACGCGCCCCGGCGGTACCGGAGACTTCGCCGGGACCTTGCCGGTTTCGTGGTGCAGCGGTTCGCCTGCCGGGGGGCCTTCTTCCCCGCGTCCGGCGAGTGCCTGGTGGAGTTGACCTTCACTGTCAATCCGCGACACACCCTGCCCGAAATCGCCGCCTCCCTCGTGCACGAGGCCACGCACGCCCGGGTCTCGCGCATGTGTCGCACCCGGTCGCCGGAGCAGCAGGCCCGGGAGGAACGGCTGTGCCGCCGCGCCGAGCTCGAGCTGGGTCTCGCCCTGCCGGACGGGGAGGTGGTGGTGCAGCGGGCGCGCGACTCTCTCGCCCTCACCGACCGGGAGGTGGCACCCGTGGTCGACTGGGCCGAGGCGGTGCGCCGCGTGGCCGCGGCCGACGCCGAGGCGCGCTGGAGCGTCTAGCCGATGCCCATCCCGCGCGATGGACAGGAGGTGCTGATCGACCGGTTCAGCCCGGAGGACCGGCACGCCTTCGCGGCGCTGAACCGCGCCTGGCTCTCGGAGTACGGGCTCCTCGAGGCTCCCGACGAGCGGCAGCTCGCCGATCCGCACCGGGAAATCATCGCAGCGGGCGGCCAGATCTTCGTGGCGCGACGGGGCGGCGAGGTGGTCGGGACCTGCGCCATCGTACCCCATGAGCCCGAGGTGCTGGAGCTTGCCAAGCTGGTGGTGATCCCCGCCGTCCAGGGGCTCGGCGTGGGGCGCCGCCTGGTGCAGGCATGTCTCACCTTCGCGCGGGAGCGGGGGGCTCGACGGGTGATGCTGCTCTCGAACTCGCGCCTCGGCTCGGCGCTGCGTCTGTACGAGGGGCTGGGATTCCGCCGGGCGCCGGTGCCTCCCGACGCCGCCTACGTGACCGCGGACGTGTACATGGAGCTCGATCTCCCGGCGCAGCCCGTGGCTTGACGGCCGGCGCCGGCGCTGTCACCGTCTTCACCTTCGACGCGCGACGGCCGGCGCGGCTCCGGACATCCCCGCCGACCGCCGCAAAGCCGGGAACGACCATCGCGGAGGGGACCAGCACATGGGAGCATGGGGCGTAGGCACTTTCGAGAACGACGAAGCGAGCGACTGGATATATCAGCTCGAGGAGACCACTGACGCCGAGCTCCTGACGAGCACCCTTCGAGCCGCCGCCGAGCCGGAGGGATACCTCGAGGCCCCCACCTGCTCGGAGGCGCTCGCGGCGGCCGAGGTGGTCGCGGCCCTGGTCGGGAGGCCGTCCCCGGATCTGCCCGAGGAGGTGCGCAGCTGGGTCGCAGCCCACCGGGTTCGCGTACCCGACGACCTCCGGGCGCTGAGCGTGCGCGCCATCGACCAGGTGGCGGCAGACTCCGAGCTCAAGGAGCTCTGGGCCGAGACGAAGGAGCAGCGCGAATGGGCGGACCGGCTCGAGGAGCTCAGGGGTCGACTGGCATGAGAATGGGCTCGCGTCGGCGCGGCGGCTTCGGCCGCTGACGCCGTGTCCGCATGATCCCCGAGAGGCGAATAGTGGGATTCCATCAGGACGAGGAGGAGCACTGGGTGGCGGAGCTGGAATGCGGGCACACCCAGCACGTCCGCCATACCCCGCCGTGGCAGGTGCGGCCCTGGGTCCTCACCCCTGCGGGTCGGGCCGAACGCCTCGGCACGGCCCTGCCCTGCCGGCCCTGCGCCGACGCGGAGGCGCGTCGTGGATCCTGACCCTCGCCGGGTGGCCGAGCAGGTGCGGGCGGCGCTCGTGCGCGCCGCGCTGGCGGCCTACGAAGACGCCGCCGTGCGGGGGCTGTGCTGCGAGGGTGCCTGGGAGGTGGCGGTCGGGGCCATGCGGGAGCTCGACCTCACGGGTGTCGTGTCCAAGGCCGCCGCGCACCCCGACGGGTGACCGGCCCGCGTCCGAGGAGATCGTGATGACCGGCAATCCCCCTCCCGAGGTCTGGCTTCGAGGGCCGCTCCCGGGCCTGGACCCCCTGCTCATGCCGGCCGCACACGCCCTCCTGCAGGCCCGGGAAGACATCCTCCGCGTGGCGAGCGACGCCGACACCGCTGACTTGTGGGAGCGGCCGGGCGGGGCCGCCGCGGCCGGCTACCACCTTCGGCACCTGGCCGGCAGCCTCGATCGGCTGCTCACCTATGCCAGAGGCGAGGGCCTGGACGAGGCCCAGCGGCAGGCGCTCGCCCACGAGAGCACGCCGGGCGCTCCCGCCTCCGACCTCGTGCCCGCGGCCTGCCGGTCGATCGACCGCGCCCTCGAGCAGCTTCGCCGGACACCGGCCGAGACGCTGGTGGAGGAGCGAGCCGTGGGCCGGGCCCGGCTGCCCGCGACGGTCCTGGGTCTCCTCTTCCACGCGGCGGAGCACACCACGCGCCATGTCGGCCAGCTGATCACCACTCTCAAGATCGTCCGCGGAGTCCGGTCATGACCCCTCGTGGGGTGAGCGTCGGGGCGGAACGGCCGGGTGTTCAGCTGAGCCAGCCGATGGCGGCCCCGAGGACGAAGCCGGCTCCTCCGATCAGGAGATAGCTGTCGAGCGGACAGAAGGACAGTCCCCCGCCGGCCGAGTCGTCGGCCAGCGTAGAGACCGCGGTGCAGAAGACCACGCCGACCGCGGCCCCGATCGCGCCTCCGATCAGGGCCCGGCGCCCGCGGTGGCGGTCCTCCGGGGCGACCCGCACCCCGGCCGCGCCGCGAGGCGCCGGCGCCGGCTGCCAAGATTCGAAGCGCGCCGGCGCCGCGGGACCGGCAGGCCCCGGGCTCTGGGCCCGCCCGGGAGCCGGCACGAGGAGCACCAGTCCGGTCACCAGCGGGAGATAGCGGGTCCAGCGCATGGAGGCTCCCGGTCGAGTCCACTCAGGAGTACGTTCGGGGCGTCCCCCGGCCGTGACTCAGCCCGTGGAGTGTCCAATGAGGGCGACGGTCTTCGTCGGTGCAAGTCTCGACGGTTTCATCGCGCGGGCCAACGGTGATCTGGACTGGCTGCCGGACGCCGACGGCGAGGAGCTGGGATTCGACGCGTTCATGGCGACGGTGGACGCGCTGGTCATGGGCCGAAACACGTACGACAAGGTCCTGACCTTCGGCTCCTGGCCCTATCAAGAGACGCGGGTGTTC
>DASUSR010000268.1:0-10933 GCA_036375015.1 Gemmatimonadales bacterium | reverse complement strand
GCCGGTTCGGCCGCGCCCCGCCCTCGTTTATGGTTCCTCGACGCACCGGATCCCCGCGGGTATGCCATCGCGGCCCCTGTTCGTCCGCGAGTCACGACTGGGGGACGTGCCACCACCATGCTGGCGCCACACCACTTAAGGAAGGCGCATCGTGTTCGTGGCATCGAACCGGCGCGTGCTCGCGGCGCTTCTGCTCCTCGGCGTTCCCCAGGGGGCCGCCGTGCCCCAGTCGCTCCCGAGACCGCAACCCTCGCTGCTCTGGGCGGCAGCCTCGTCGGCCCAGGCCCCGTCCTCGGACGTCGCAGCCGCGCGAGCGGCGATGTCCAGGTCCACCGGTCTCCAGGTGGGTGCCGTCGCCGGAGGACTGGCGGCGGGATTCCTGGGCTACCGCGTGTGTCAGGCGTACAGCGCGGTCGGAGACTGTACCGGGGACGCCCTCTGGTGGGCGGTCCTCGGCGCGATGCTGGGCGGGCTCATCGGAGCGAGCGGCGCGGAGGAGAGCAACAGGGGCGACGGCGGCCAGCCACTCCCGCTCAGGCCGACTCGAGCAGCCGCCGCAGTACGTCCACCAGTGCCGCAGGCAGCCGCTCGGGGCGCCGGAGCAGCGCGGAGCGCCCGGGACCGAACATGGCCGGCAGATAGGCCGGGGCGGTCCGGTCCACGGTGAGGCCGAATACGAGGACCCCTTCCGCCGTCGCCTCCCGGACGGCGCGTCCGGTGTCCTCCACGCCGTAGCGCCCCTCGTACTCGTCGACGTCGTTGGGCCGCCCGTCGGTGAGCAGCAGAAGGAGCCTGCGCTGGGCCGGTTCGGCCGCGAGCCGGGCCGTCGCGTGGCGCACCGCGGCGCCGACCCGGGTATACCGATCCGGCTCGAGCTGCGCGATCCGCCCGGCCACCGCCGCGCCTCCGAGCTCGCCGAAACCTTTCACCACCTGAATCCTGACCCCGGCCGGCCCCTCACCCGAGAAGGCGTAGATCGCGTAGCGGTCGCCCAGCCGCTCCAGGGCCTCCCCGACCACCAGCAACGCCTCCTTCTCGACGTCGATCACACGCTGGTCGCCGGCGACCCAGCTGTCCGTGGATGCGCTCACGTCGATCAGCAGCGCGATCGCGAGACTTCGCCGCGCGGCGCGCTCGGCCAGGTAGTGGCGGTCCTCGGTGGCCGCCTCGGCGACGCCGGCGCGGCGATCGGCCCAGGTCTCGACCCAGGCGTCCAGGTCGAGATCGTCGCCGTCGGGCTGACGCCGCATCCGGATGCGCCGGGGCCGCAGCTGCGCGAACTGCCGCCGCACCTGCCGCACCAGGGCCGCGTGGCGGCCGAGCGCGGCACGCGCCCACCCGGCATCGGCGGGAGGAACGGCAATCTCCCGTACCACCGCGCCGTGCAGCCGATACGTCCGGGTCCGGTAATCCCACTCCGGATAGACCATGCCGGCACCGCCCGCGGGGGCGGCCGGCGCGCGCGCGCCGCGAGGAACGGGCCCCTCGCCCTCGAGCACCTCCCGCGCCGGCTCCGGTGTCGTCACCACGCGGGTCTCGGGCAGGTCGGCCAGCGCATCGGCCAGCTCGTCCGGCGCCACCGTCTCGTCGCGGTCGGCAGGCCGCTGGATCCCGAACGGATCCTCCACGCTCTCCTGCGGCTCGTCGGGCCGGATGATCCAGGTGCCCATCCGGCCGCTGTCCTCGTCGCTCCCCGCCTCGCGCGCCCGCGGGGCGCGGCGGAGGAGACTGGTGCGCCGGGACGATGGCGCCGGCGGCTGGCTCGCGCCACCGGGCAGGGCAGCCACCCGGGCGGGGCTGGCGGCAGGGGGCAGGATTCTCCCCCAGAGCGGCACCGGCGGCAGCCCGCGAAACGGCTCCCGGGGCGCGGGCAGCTCCGCCCGCACCTTGTCGGCCCACCGGCGGGAATCGGCAGGGCTCGCCGGCATCGCGACGTCGCTCGAACCCGCGAGCGCCTCCTGCACCAGGCGCTCGACGGCCGCCTCCGCAGGCCGGAGCCTGGAGAGCGGCGGACGCTCCGGCAGCATTGCCCGCCGCGCCACGCTGAGATCCGCACGCAGCCCCGGCAGCGCCTCCTCGATCCAGGCGTCGCACGCGACCGATTCCGCGAGCTGGTAGAGGAACTGGAGCGCGCTCCCGGAGTCCGCCGGCAGGTCGAGGGAGCTGTCGCGTCGAACGCGGGCGACCTGCTCGACCAGGAGCAGGCGGTACGCGGCGGCCGCGCCGAGCGGCGCGGCCAGCGGCGAGGGAAGCGTACGCGGGAGGTAGATCCGGGCGCCGTCCGACGCCGCGGCGGGCAGGGTCTGCCGGAGGTGACGCGGCACCGGACGGGTGAGCCGGGCGACCCAGCTCGCCGGCGGCTGGGGGTCGGCCGGCAGCAGGAGGACCCGCCGGTCCGTGAGTCCGGCCAGCAGCAGCTCGAGGTGCGGGCGAAGCCCGCTGAGCCGCCCCGCGGCCGCCTGGGCCTCGGGATGATGCCGGAGCCAGAACCGCTGGGCGGAGACCACGCCGCGGTGGGCCAGCTCGACGATCAGATCCTCGGGTTCGGCCATGGGCCCGCCCGCCGAGTGCCTAGAAGGTGGCGGTGACCAGCGCGTCCATGGCGGCGAGCAGCTCCGGATCGTCGGAGAGCGGGGCCACGAGAGCGGCCCTGCAGGCATCGCGCGGCGGAATGCCCGCGGCGATGAGGCGCGCGGTGGAGACCAGCAGCCGCGTGCTCGGCACCTCGGCCAGCCCGTGTCCCTCCAGTCGCCGGATGCGGCCCGCGAGCTCGACCAGCGCTGCCGCCACCGGCGCGCCCGCCGCCGCCTCGCGGGTCACGATCTCGCGCTCCGCCTCCGGCGTCGGGAGCCCGAACTCGAGCGCCACGAAGCGCTGCCGGGTGCTGGGCTTGAGCTCCTTGAGGAGCTGCTGGTAGCCGGGGTTGGTGGACACGACGAGCTGGAACCCCGGGGCGGCGTGGACTACCTCGCCGGTCTTCTCGATCGGCAGCACGCGCCGGTGGTCGGCCAGCGGATGGATCACCACGATGGTATCGGCGCGCGCCTCCACCAGCTCGTCCAGATAACAGATGGCCCCGATGCGCGCCGCCACCGTGAGCGGCCCGTCGTGCCAGGCCGTCTCGCCGTCCACCACGAGATAGCGGCCCGTGAGGTCCGTGGCGGTGAGGTCGTCGTGGCACGCCACCGTCACCAGCGGCCGGCCCAGGCGCCACGCCATGTACTCGAGGAAGCGGGTCTTGCCGCACCCGGTGGGGCCCTTGAGCAGCACCGGCAACCCGCGGGCATGGCACTGGGTGAAGACCTCGACTTCGGTGCCCCGCGGCAGGTAGAACGGAGCCTCGGCACTCGGATGGTGCAGGCCGTCGGGCGGCCGCGGGGGTACCCGGAGCGGCGCCATCGCCATCGGCTAGGGCCTCGCCTCGGCCAGACGGGGCGCCGCGGCCGGCGCACGGCGCGGCGCCGTCACGAAGAAGTCCCACAGGTAGAGCGCCGCCCCGGTCGCGAAGATGAGACCGGTGCCGATCAGCATCAGGAAATGCACCTGGATCTTGCGCTGTGTCTCCAGGAAGCCGAGCCCCATGATCCGCTCGAGGTAGACCTGCGCGATCCCGGCGGTCGCGAACGCCAACGTCATGCCGAACATTCCCCCCACCATCAGCCAGAACGCCCAGAGCCCGACCGGGCGCTCCAGCGAGCTCTCCTCCCGCCCGGTGAAGCTGGGTAGGGCGTAGGTGATCATCGCGAGCACGATCATCGCATACGCGCCGAAGAAGGCCGAGTGGCCGTGCATCGACGTGATGAGCGTGCCGTGCGTCCACTTGTTCACCGACGGCCAGGTGTGGGCCAGGCCGAGCAGCCCCGCGCCCAGCGCGGAGAAGATGGCGCTCCCAATGGTCCAGTGGATCGCCAGCCGGTTGGGATGGGCCAGGCCGGAGCGCCGCATGGCGAAGTAGGCGTACATCGCCATGCCGAGGAACACGAGCGGCTCCAGCGCGCTGAAGAGCCCGCCGATCGGCAGCCAGTACTGGGGCACCCCGACCCAGTAGTAGTGGTGCGCCGTGCCCAGGATGCCGGAGATGAAGGTGAGGCCCACGATCACGTAGAGCCACTTCTCCAGCACCTCGCGGTCCACGCCGGAGAGCCGGATGAGGAGGTACGCCAGCAGCCCGCCCTGCACCATCTCCCAGACGCCCTCGACCCAGAGATGCACCGTCCACCAGCGGTAGAAGATGCTGACCGTGTAGTTGTCCCAGGTGAGCAGCGCCGGCAGGTAGAGAATGGCGGTGAGCGCGAGTCCGGCGATGAGCACGGCCTCGGTGGTGGTCCAGCGGCCGGTCTGCCGGATGGTCATGATGAGGTTGCCCAGGAACATGAGCATCACCGCCACGATCACCAGCTTGAGCGGGAAGGGCTGCTCCAGGAGCTTGTTCCCCTCGGTCCAGCCCAAGGCATACCCGATCACGGCGGTGAGACCCATCAGCACCCACACGCCAAGCGCGATGTACGCGAGCTTCGGACTCCAGAGCTCGGTGCCCGACTCCTCGGGAACGAGGTAATACGCCGCCCCCATGAACCCGGTGAGGACCCAGACGATGAGCAGGTTGGTGTGGATCGCCTTGACCCGGTCGAACGGCAGGATGTCGATCAGGGGATCCGGCCCGAGATACTTGGCCGCGGCCAACAGCCCGAACGCCACCTGGAGCCCGAACAGGAGCAGGGCGACGGCGAAGTACGGGTAGGCCACGGCCTGCGAGCGGTAGCGCATGCGCGGGAGCCTCTACTGGAGGGTCAGAAGGTAGGCGACGAGCTGATCCACCTGTTCGGACGTCAGCAGGGTACCGAAGTTGTCCGGCATGAACGAGCGGCCCTCGGCGGCGTAGATCGGGCCGGGCACCAGGTATGCGCTGGGCTCGAGGATCGACTCGCGGATGTAGCCGGCGACGTCGGTGGCCTTCCCCTTGTACTCCGGGCTGCGGATCGTCTCCGCCGCTCGCCGGCCCAGTGCGGCCACGGTCGGGCCCGCCAGGTTCACTCCCTCCACCACCGAGTGGCAGGTGAAGCAGGCCGGAGGCGACGTGCGGAAGAGAACCTGGCCCTGCTCCACCGGGTCGTCGGACGCCGCCGCGGGCGCTGCTCCGCCGACGTCGGAGCCGGGCACGGTCGCCCCGGAGACCAGGATGGGTCGCGGCGGCCAGCCCTGGTTGTCGATCTTGGCCACCCAGTCGAGGAAGGCGATGACCTGCTCGATCTCCTCCTCGCTGAGCTTCGGGTTCGGCATGAGCCGCCGGTCCCGCTCCTCGGAGTAGAACTGCGAGGGGTCCTTCAGGAAGGCCTGGAGGTAGGCCGCGCCACGGTGCTCCGTGATCTTGGTGAGGTCGGGCGCGTAGTAGGCGCCCTCACCCAGCAGGGTGTGGCAGTTGATGCAGTTCTTCCGGTGCCAGACGTGCTTCCCCTCGATCACGGCGGGGGTGATCTGGTCCGCGTTGGTGAGCCGATCGAACTGCCGGTGGCTGTCCACCGTGAGGGCCAGAAACGCCAGCGAGCTGAGGAGGGTGCCGACGATGAAGAAAAGACGGGTCCCGCGCTTGGTCATCGTGCCTCCGTGCCCGGGAGCGGAACGGGACGATCAGACGCCGATGGACTGGAAGTTGACGAGTCCCTGCACGACGGCGTAGCCGGCCGAGAGGGCGAGCACGGCGAGCACCACGAGGCACAGCGTCTTCACCAGGGGCGAGCCGGGCAGCGAGTCCACGGTCATGGGTACATCCGGAAAGGCGGTTGTCTTCGGGCCGGGTGTTCCCAAACTATGGATCGCCCCCGGAGCCGTCCAGCACCTCCTCACTCCGCGTCGTGGAAGATGATGCCCAGGGTGTGCCGCCGTCCCGAGCGGATCCGGCTCACCCCATGCCGCAGGTTCACCCGGTAGGCCCCTCGGCTCCCCCGCACCGGCCGGTGGCTCACCGCGAACACCACCCCGTCCCCCTGCCCGAGCGGCACGACCTCGACCCGCGACTGCATGCGGGGGCGCTGCTCGGTCATCACGAACTCGCCCCCGGTGAAGTCGCGTCCGGGCTCCGACAGCAGAACGGCGAGCTGCAGCGGGAACACGTGCTCGCCGTAGAGGTCCTGGTGCAGGCAGTTGAAGTCGTCCGTCTCGTACCGCAGCAGCAGCGGCGTGGGCTTCACCTGCCCCGCCGCCCGGCACCGCTCCAGGAACTCGGGGTGGGTCGCCGGATACCGGACCGGGATCCCCATCATCTCGTTCCACCGGTTGGCGATCGGCGCGAGGCGCGGGTAGACCGCGGTCCGCAGGTCGGCCACGGGGTCCGGCAGCGGATAGCGGAAGTACTGGTACTCCCCGCGTCCGAACCCGTGCCGCGCCATGACGATCCTGCTGCGGAAGAGGGTCGGGTCGTCGTACAGCGCGGCCAGCGCGCGGCATTCCTCCGGTCCCAGTACCCGCTCCAGAACCGCGCTGCCCCGCGCGTCCAGCTCTGCCGCCGCGCGGCCCCAGTCCTGGTCGAGCGCCGCCGCCGGCTCGGCCCGCGTCGTCACCGGGCCGCCTCGCGCTGGAGCAGCGCGCGCTTCCGCTCCACACCCCAGCGATAGCCCGAGAGCCCGCCGTCGTTCCGGACCACGCGGTGGCAGGGTATCGCCACCGCGAGCTGGTTGGCGGCGCACGCACCCGCCACCGCGCGCACCGACCTGGGCGCGCCGATCCGGGCGGCGATCTCGCTGTAGGTGGCCGTGCTGCCGGCCGGGATGTCCCGCAGCGCCTGCCAGACCCGCTGCTGGAACGCGGTGCCGCGGACGTCGAGCGGCAGGTCGAGCCCGATGCCGGGGGCTTCGACGAATCCCACCACCTTCGCCACCAGCCGCTCGAACTCGGCGTCGCCGCCGATCAACGTGGCGCGGGGAAACCGGTCCTGGAGATCGCGGGCCAGCGTGTCCGGATCGTCGCCCAGGAGGATGGCGCATACGCCGCGCTCGCTCCGGGCCACGAGGATGGCGCCGAGGGAGCACTGGCCGATGGCGAACCGGATCTCCGCGTTGGCGCCGCCCGCGCGGTAGTCCGTCGGTCGCATCCCCAGCATCCGCCCCGACTCGTCGTAGAACCGGCTGCTCGAGTCGTACCCCGACTGATAGATCGCCGCGGTCACGCTGCCGCTCCGGCCCAGTTCGGCGCGCACCCGCTCTCCCCGGTGGGCGGCGGCGTAGGCCCGCGGGGTCAGCCCGGTGACGGCCTTGAACACCCGGTGGAAGTGGAACGGGCTCACCCCGACCTCCCGGGCCAGCTCCTCCAGGGTGGGCGCCCGCTCCGACGCCTCGATCAGCCGGCATGCCCGGGTAACCTGCTCGGCATACTGGTCGCCGGAGGGCCGGTCGGGCTTGCATCGCCGGCAGGGCCGGAAGCCCTCACGCTCCGCCTCCTCTCGCGTGGCGTGGAACCTCACGTTCTCCGGCCGCGGCTGGCGGGCCGGGCAGGAGGGCCGGCAATACACGCCGGTGGTCCGCACCGAGTAGAAGAACGTCCCATCCGCCTCGGCGGACCGGGAGCGGACCGCCTGCCAGCGGGGGTCCCGCTCGGTCGCCGCCGCGCGCTCCAGTTGCTTGGCCGACATGATCATACGATCGCCTTTCCCCGTGCGTTCGAAGCGTCGTCGCGTCATGGCGGCCATTCTACAGGTGGGCGCCCCTGCGGGCACTCCGGTTCTTGCTTTCGAATTCGCACGCCCGTCATGCCTCGATCCTGAAGCCGCAGCGGGGCCGGCCGCTCCGGTCGCAGCATTCGGTCACCTGCCTGCCGGTGATCTCTTCCACCAGGGCCTGGGCCAGCGCACAGACGTCCGGGTGTCCGGCGGTCACCGCAGAGAGCGGACAGCCGTACCCCTGGAGGCGCCATCCGTCCGGCGTGCGCTGGACCTCGACGTCGCCTCCGAGCTCGCGCAGAGCGCCCGCAGCAGCCCGGACCCTGGCTTCGCTCCCGTCCGATCGCCCCGTTCCGGCGGCGACCCGCCGCCCGACCCCCCGCAGCAGCTCGACCGCACGATCTCGTCCCTCGGCGCGGGCGATCTCCTCGACCAGCCCGCCCAGCACCAGCGCGTACGCCTTCGGGAACAGCTCCTCCCCGGCCGCGGTCAATTCGTACAGCCGTGCGGGCTTTCCCCCGGTCTCCCGCTGGGTCCCCACGTGCTCGACGATCCCGTCGCGCTCGAGGGCGGCCACGTGGGTTCGCACCGCGTTGTCTGTCAGGCGCAGGGCATCGGCCAGAGAGGTGATGGTCTGGCGGGACCGGCGCAGGAGGCGGAGCATCTCGGCGCGAGTCTCGCCGATCACCCGCTGGACCCAGTTGGTCATGAATGACGCCTGTGTAGGTGGTGCCATGTTACCGCTGGGCATGAAGATAATCAAGTAATCACAGAAATCTATTGACAAAGTGTGATATACCAGCCATGTTAGGCTATCCTCTTACACGGAGTTCCCCATGTACCCCTCGTCCTCCACCGTCGCGCTGCTCCTGGCGCTCGCTCTCCCCTCTCTTGTCCAGGCCCAGGCCGAGCCTCCGGATCTCGGGGACGCCGAGGTGGCCCACGTGGCGGTCACCGCCAACACGATCGACGTCGAGCTGGGTGAGCTCGCCGAATCGCGAACCCGGAGCTCCGAGGTGAAGCGGTTCGCGGCCATGATGGTGCGGGATCACACCGCGGTGAACGAGAGAGCCGCGGCGCTCGCCAGAAAGCTCGGCGTCATACCGAAGGACAACGCGGTCAGCCGATCGCTGATGGAGGGTGCGGCGGAGGCGAAAGCCAGGGTGGAGCCGCTGGAGGGCGCCGACTTCGACCGGGCGTACATCGACCGGGAGATCGGCTATCACCAGGCCGTGCTCGATGCGCTGGATCAGGTCCTGATCCCCACCACCGAGAACGCCGAGCTCAAGCGGTTGCTGGTCGAGGTCCGGCCAGCGTTCGCCGCGCACCTCGCCTACGCCCGGCAGGTGGGCCGGAAGCTCCAGGCAGCCAAGTGAGCGTCAGGCGCCGTGTCAGGGCGACTGCCCGGCGCGGCGCCGGGTTTCTTGTGGGAGCATGCGCCAATCTGCCATGCCCCCACGGTTTGGCAAGACGGTGGACTGCCGCTACTGCCTGATCGCCATCTGCGTCGTCTCGGGCACGCGCTTGATGCGCCGGAGGATCGCCGAGCGGTCCGATGCCGCGAGGAGCGGCGAGGCGGCGAGCATCTCGGCGCGACGGCCCAGCTCCCACACCTGCTTCGGGCTCTTCTGCTCCTGCGCGATCCAGGCGGCATCGAGGTAGGCGAGCGCCGCGGCGCGCAGGTCACCCCGCGCCAGGGCGTGCTGGGCGGCGTCGGCCATGTTGTTGCGGGCTTCCGTCCGGTCGCCGTTCGCGTAGGCGAGGGCTGCCGCCTCGATCAGGCACCTGAACCCGAGCGCGTCGTCGGGCGCGCGCAGCTCGGCGGAGCGGCGATGCAGCCGCGCGGCGTCGCCCCAGCGGCCCGTCGTCATGGCGAGCGAGGCAGCCGCGTCGTGGAGGCTGTCGGCCTTGACCGAGGTCACGATGGAGGGCAGCCGGTACTGGGCCGGCGCGGCATCGGGTAAGCCGAGGGTCGCGAGCAGCACGCCTGCGATCGCGAAGCGTCTGGTGGATGTCGGGCTCATGGTGCACCTCAGGGGCGAAGCGAGTCGTCTTCTCACGGACATGCCGCCGGGATCACCGGTGAAGCTGCTCGCCGTGACGGACCCCCGCATGGGACGTTCGTCCCATGATCTTCAATCACGGAAACTTCACGTCGGTCGAACAGCGTAGTGGGTCTGGCCAGGAGGGACTCGGCGCATGGAAAAGGCGGGACTCGTTCACGCGATCGACGTCCTGATGTCTCCACTCGAGTGGGGCAGCCAGGAGGCGTGGCTCGCGGAAGGCCTCCGCGGGGCCCGCGACGTGTGCGGCGAAGGATGGGACCTTCCGGCCGATCCGCTTGGCGGGCTGCAGGCGCTGCTCCGGCTTCCCGGAGATCAGCCGGAGTGGCTCCGCGCCGCGCTCGATTCCGCCGGCGGGGAGCGGCGGAGCGGCGCGCTGCCCCCGATGGCGGAGGTGCCTCCGGCGCTCCTCCTCGTCGTCTCCCTGCGTTGCGCGCTCGGCGCCGGTCTCGTGACGCTCCAGCGCCTCGGCACCTGGAGGACCACGCTTGGCCAGGCCTTCGACGACGTGGGCAGCGGCATGGTGATCTTCGGGGCGGATGGGCTTCGGGAGGTCGCCCGGAACGCCCGCCTCGACGAGCTGCTGGGGGAGGAGCCCGAGCGCGTCCGGCTCCGCGACGCGATCGCGCGGCAGGCGAGACAGGCGGCTGGAACGGAAGGGTGCCCGCGGGAGGAGGATCGAGAGATCGATCTCGCAGGGGGGAGCTACCGGCTCATCGCCAGCCGCGCGGTGGCCGGGACCCTGCTCCCCGAGGCCGCCGTCCTCGTTCTGCTCGACCGGCTGAGCTCGGGACTTCCCACCACCCAGGAGCTGCGGATCAGCTTCGGCCTCCGGGGTCGGGAGCCGCAGATCGCGCTCCTCGCCGCCGAAGGCCTCTCCAACGCGGCCATCGCCGAGCGGCTGCGGCTGAGCGCGCACACCGTCCGGCACTACCTGGAGCGCGTGCTCTACCGGCTCGGCCTCCATTCACGCAAGGCCCTGGCCCTGCACCTCATGGCCGGCGGGGGGGAGCGCCCACCGCCGCCGGACCGGAAGCCGGCCTGAGCCGCCTCACTGCATGTGGAGCCCATCAAACCCGGCGAGTACCTGACCCGCCCCGTCGAATAGCTCAAGCCGCCGGCGTCAGGCTGTACCTTGGCGGACGGGATTAGATTTCGACGGAGATGATTCCGTGACCACAGCGACCCTCACGCCCGACCACGCCACCCGGACGGCCTA
>DASUSR010000267.1:0-18461 GCA_036375015.1 Gemmatimonadales bacterium | reverse complement strand
CCGGTGTACCAGCGGCTGGAGGTCCCGAGACAGCTCCCGCTTCCCCGCTGGTCCGGGCTGCTGGTCGAGCCCCGGGTGGACCGGGTGCTCGACAAGTTCGGCATCGCGCTCGAGGATCTGCTCCAGCCGGCCGGCGCGCTCGAGTCCCGGCTGGTGCGCTCCCAGCTCCCCCAGGAAGCGATCGCGGCCTTCACCGGTCTCCGGAACACCGTCGAGACCCACTACGACGCGCTCGCGCGGACCGCCGAGGAGATCGACCCGACGCTCGCCCGGCCGGTGCAGAGCGCGCGGCACCAGGCGCTGACCGGCGCCCAGGACCTGGAGAAGAAGCTGGTGCAGCACCTGAAGAAGCGGCAGGAGACGGAACTGGGTCAGATCGCCCGTGCGCGCACCGCGGTGCTGCCCACTGGAAAGCCACAGGAGCGGGTGCTGACGGTGGCGCCGTTTCTCGCCCGGTACGGTCCCGCCCTGGTGGACGATCTCGCCGGCGCCATCGAGAGCTGGTACGCCGGTGCCCTTGAAGGGGCGTCGCAACCGGCGTAGACTCGACCTATGTCGATCATCGCGCTCATCCTGCTCGTGGCGCTGCTGATCCCCATCATGGGCATCGTCGTGGACTCGCCGATCGGGCGGGCGCTGGCGCGCCGCCTCGAAGGTCCCCAGGCCGCTCCTCCGGGTCTGGCCGAGCTGGCGAAGAAGGTAGATCTGCTCGAGGCCGAGGTGGACGATCTCGCCCGGAGCATGCAGACCCTGCAGGACGAGAACGCCTTTCTGCAACGGCTGCTGGAGTCGCCTCAGCGGTCCACCCTCCCACCAGCCGACGCTCCCTGAGCGCCCGCCCCGGGCGGACTTCCCGCGCCGCGGCCATGGTCGCCGCGGGCATCCTGCTGAGCCGGCTGCTCGGGCTGGTCCGGAATCGCGTCTTCGCTCACTACTTCGGCACCTCCGACGCCGCCGACGCCTTCAACGCCGCCTTCCGCATCCCCAACATCCTGCAGAACCTGTTCGGAGAAGGCGTGCTGTCCGCCTCCTTCATCCCGGTGTACGCCGGCCTGCAGGGCAGGGGCCGCTCGCAGGAGGCGAGGGAGACCGCCGGCGCGGTCCTCGCGCTGCTCGGGCTCGTGGTCTCGGTGCTGGTGCTGCTGGGCGTGCTGCTCACGCCGGTGCTCATCGATCTCATCGCGCCGGGGTTCGAGGGGGAGAAGCGCGCGGCGACCATCCGCCTGGTCCGGATTTTCTTTCCCGGCGCCGGACTCCTAGTGCTCTCCGCCTGGTCCCTCGGCATCCTCAACAGTCACCGGCGCTTCTTCCTCTCCTACGCCGCGCCCGTGGTGTGGAACCTCGCGATCATTGGAGCGCTGGTCGGCTTCGGCGGGCGCTACGCGGACTACCCGCTCGCCGAGATCGCGGCCTGGGGCGCGGTGGCGGGCAGCCTGGCGCAGTTCCTGGTGCAGCTCCCGACCGTGGTGCGGCTGCGCGGCGCGGCCCGCCCGGTCAGGCTGGCGGGCGAGCACGTCCGCGTGGTGCTGGGAAACTTCTGGCCCGTGTTCGTGGGACGGGGTGTGGTCCAGATCAGCGCGTACGTGGACACCCTGCTGGCCAGCCTCCTGCCCACGGGGGCGGTGGCCGGTGTGGCGTACGCGCAGGTGCTCTACACCCTCCCCGTGAGCCTCTTTGGAATGTCGGTGTCCGCGGCCGAGCTGCCGGAGATGGCCAGCGCCACCGGCGAGGCCCACGCCCGCGCGGAGCTCCTGCGGGAGCGCCTGGCCGACGGCCTGCGCCGGATCGCCTTCTTCGTGGTCCCCTCGGCGGTGGTGTTTCTGGGACTCGGCGACGTGGTCACCGCGGCGCTCTACGAGACCGGTGAGTTCACCCGCGCGATGTCGCTCTTCGTCTGGGCGATTCTCGCCGGGGCCTCGGTAGGTCTCCTCCCCGCCACGCTCGCGCGGCTCTACGCCTCCACGTATTACGCGCTGCACGACACCAGGACCCCACTCCGCTTCGCCTTGCTGCGGGTGACGCTCGGCCTCGGTCTGGGGTACCTGTTGGCGATCCACCTGCCGCCCGCGCTCGGGCTCGACCGGCGGTGGGGCGCCGCGGGCCTGACCTTCGCCTCGGCCCTGGCCGGCGCGCTCGAGTACCTGCTGCTCAAGCGGGCGCTGCGGCGGCGGATCGGATCGGCCGCGTTGCCATCCGGCTTCCTGGCGCGAGTGTGGAGCGCCGCGCTGCTCGGGCTCGCCACCGCCTGGCTGCTCCGCACCGCGGTCCCCGTGCACCACCCCGTGCTCGGGGCGATATTTCTGCTCGGCGCCTTCGGCGTCGTGTATCTCGGCGCGACCTACGCAGCCGGCGTTCCCGAAGCCCGGGGGGCGGCCGCGCGGCTTCTTCGCAGGTAAGGCATGACCATCCCCGCATCCGACCCGCTGCAGCGCAAGCTGGACACGCTGCCCGACGGCCCGGGCGTCTATCTGTGGAAGGACGCCGCCGGGGATGTGCTGTACGTGGGGAAGGCCAAGCGGCTCCGGAGCCGGGTGCGGAGCTACTTCGCGACCGACTTCGCCGACAGCCCGAAGAACCGCCTGCTGCAGCGCCTCATCGCCGACGTCGAGACGATCGTGGTGGCCAGCGAGGCCCAGTCGCTCATCCTCGAGAACAACCTGATCAAGGAGTACCGCCCCCGGTTCAACGTCCGACTGCGGGACGACAAGAGTTATCCCTCCATCGCCGTCACGCTGGGCGAGCCGTTCCCCCGGGTGCTGGTGACCCGTCGGCGCAACATCCCCGGCGCGCGCTACTTCGGGCCCTACACCGATGTGGGGCAGCTGCGGCGCACCCTCGCGATCATCCGCCGGCTCTACACGGTCCGGAGCTGCCACGACGCCCTGCCGCAGGAGCGCCGCGAGCGGCCCTGCCTCGACTACCACATCGGCAAGTGCCAGGCGCCTTGCGTCGGTTGGCAGGACGAGCAGAGCTACCGGCGCATGGTGGACGACGTGGTCAGCTTCCTCGAGGGTCGCACCCAGGACCTGCGGGTCAAGGTCCGCGAGGCGATGGTCGAGGCGAGCGCTCGGGAGGACTACGAGCGGGCCAGGGACCTGCGCGACGCGCTGCGCTGGCTGGAGCGGCTGGAAGAGCCGGTCGCGGTGGAGGTGATCGGCACCGGGGATGCCGACGTCGTCGGCTACGCGCGGGACGGCGACGACGCGGTCGGGGTGCTGATCCGGGTCCGGGACGGGGCGGTGGTCGGCCGGGAGCACCGGTTCCTAGAGGGCCTCGAGGAGGAGGAGGACGCGGCGGTGCTGAGCGCGCTGCTCGTCCGCTACTACGTGCCGGTCGAGGGGCGGGTCCGCCGCCTCGTCGTCCCGTTCCCCCCGGCCGACTGGGACTCGCTGCGCGAGTTGCTCCCCGAGACCGACTGGGTGATTCCGCAGCGGGGGACGGCCCACCGATGGCTCGAGCTGGCCGACGGCAACGCCCGCCACCTGCTGGAGAGCCTCCGCATCGAGTCGTTCGAGACCGAGGAGCGGGCCGAAGATCCGGTCTACGCTCTCGGCCGCGATCTGGGTCTCAGCACGGTGCCGCGCAGCCTGATCTGCATCGACATCTCCCACAACCAGGGGCGGGATACCGTGGGATCACTCGTGTGGTTCGAGGCGGGCCGGCCCCGCAAGGCGGAGTACCGCAAGTTCAGGATCCAGGGGATGGGGCAGCAGGACGACTATGCGGCCATCCAGGAGGTCATGACCCGGTACCTCACCCGTCGCCGGGACGAGGGGCTGCCACTTCCTGACCTGATCGTCATCGACGGGGGCAAGGGACAGCTCGGCGCCGCCGTCCAGGCCGCGGCGAGCCTGGGCATGAGCGGCATCCCCCTCATCAGCCTCGCCAAGCGGGAGGAGGAAGTCTTCCTTCCCGGCCGCGCCGAGAGCCTGCGCCTGCCGCGGCGGAGCCCCTCGCTCCGTCTGCTGCAGCGGGCTCGCGACGAGGCCCATCGCTTCGGGCTCGCCTACAACCGAAAGCGCCGCACCCAGCGCACCATCACCTCCGAGCTACTCAACATCCCGGGCGTCGGGCCGCGCCGCCGCCGGCTCCTGCTGGAGCGCTTCGGCAGCCTGGCGGGGGTCAAATCGGCCTCGGTCTCGGAGCTCGCCACGGTGCCGGGCTTCTCTACCCGGCTCGCGGAACGGGTGCTGGCCCATCTGAACGGCCCCCGCTGAGGCTTCAGGCCCGGCGGCCGGGGCCACCCGGCCCGCGTGCGGCGGGTTTGCCATCGGGCCGGAACCCGACCATATTTATAAGTCTATGTCCGATGGACGTTTTGCCATTCTGGATCCGGCCGCGGGGATCAGCGGCGACATGCTGCTGGGGGCCCTTCTCGCCGCGGGAGCGCCCGCCGACCGGCTCCAGGGACTGCCCGCCAGGCTCGGGTTCCCCGAGGTGAAGGTCGAGGCCCGCACGGTGGACCGCTGCGGTGTCCGGGCCACCAAGGTGGACGTCATCCTGCCGGGCGGCCGGCAGGAGCATCCCAGCCCCGAAGTTGACGGGCAGGAGCCCCCGACTCCCGGTATCTCCCCGCAGGCCCACCACCATCACGACCACGAATACCACGACCCGCACGGCCACGGTGACGCGCCTCATCGCCACCTGGGGGAGCTGCTGGCAGTGTTGGAGCGCGCGCCGCTGTCGTCCTGGGTGCGGGACCACGCGCTGGCCGCGTTCCGGCTACTCGGCGAGGCCGAGGGACGAGTCCATGGGGTGGCGCCGGAGGACGTGGCGCTGCACGAGGTGGGAGCGGTGGATGCGCTGGTGGACGTGGTGGGCGCGCTGGAGGGGTTCGAGGAGCTCGGGGTCACCCGGGTATACAACCGGCCCGTCGCGGTGGGGAATGGCTGGGTCCGGGCCGCCCACGGGGTGATCCCGGTGCCGGCCCCGGCTACGGCGGTTCTGCTCGAGGGCCTGGAAATCGGGCCCAACGGTCCGGTGCAGGGCGAGGCGACCACGCCTACCGGCGCCGCGCTGCTCCGGACCCTTTCGAACGGTCCGCCGCCCGCGCGGTGGCGTGCGGTGTCGGCAGGGGCGTGGGGTGCGGGAGGCCGGAATCCGACGGCCTACCCCAACGCGCTGCGGCTCATCCTGGCCGCGCCGGTGGCCGAGGCCGGAGAGGTGGTGCTGCTCTCGACGGACGTGGACGACCTCAGCCCGGAGTACCTCGATCCGCTGCGCGAGGCGCTCTTCGGCGCCGGCGCCCTCGACGTGCAGGTCTGGGCCACCCAGATGAAGAAGGGGCGGACCGGGTTCCGCATCGAGGCCACGGTGGCTCCGGGAGAGGCCGATCGAGTCTCCCAGGAGATCTTCCGGCACAGCACGACGGCCGGGATCCGGCGGCAGACGGCCGAGCGGATCACCCTGGCCCGGCGGGAGGTTCAGGTCGATGCCGGCAACGGCATGCGGGTACGGGTCAAGGTGTTGGACGCACCCGACGGCCCGCGGGTGAAACCGGAATACGATGACATCGCGGCGGTGGCCACCCGGACCGGCCGCCCCGCTCACGAGGTGGCAAGGGACTTGCAAAGCCGGGCACTCCGCCTGGTGAGTCCCGATGGTGCCGCCCGGCTTCTGACCCCGAACGAGGAGTCCTGACCAGTGAACAAGACCGCATCGGCCCTTCTCCTCCTCGCCCTCGCCGCGACTGCTACGGCCGAGGCCCAGCAGGTCATCAGCGAGCGGGTGGCCAAGTCGATGCCCACGAGATATCAGCCCCCTTCCTGCGAGCTCAAGAGCAACCACTTCAAGGTGAGCAGCGGGGCGACCTATCTGAAGACGGGTATCGAGACCGACATTCCGGAGAATCAGCAGCGGGTGCTGGAGAGCGGCCGCAAGGTGCTGCTCGAGTCGATCCAGCAGAACGGTCAGGCGGAGAATCCGGCGGCCTGGTACTACCTCGGGCGGATCTACCTTCAGCAGGGAGATCTGGCCGGGGCCGACTCGGCGCTCACCCGGGCCGCGAAGGGCGCGCCCCAGTGCGCCCAGGACATCCAGGGCTACCGGCAGAACGGCTGGGCCGCGCTGATGCGGGCCGGAAACGACTTCGATGAGCAGAAGAACGCGGACTCGGCACTGACCATGTACCGGCAGGCCGCCACGCTGTTCCCCGGCTCGCCGCTGTCCCATTACTTCATCGCCAAGGTGCTGAACGACAAGGGCCAGACGGACAGCGCGGCGATCTACTACGGCCGGGCCGCCGCGGCCGGCGCCGACTCGAAGGACACGACCGAGCAGCAGGTCCGCAACCGCTCGGCGTTCAACGAGGGCGCCATCTACCTGAACTCCAAGCAATTCCCGCAGGCGGTGGCCGCGTTCGAGCGGTATCTCTCCTGGCAGCCGAACGACGTCGAGGCCAAGCGCGGGCTGGCCGCCGCCTATCGCGGCACGGGCAAGACCGACAAGGCCCAGGCGCTGGAGCAGGAGCTGGTGGCCTCGGGCGCGGCGGGCGCCAACGGCCAGGCTGGCGGTGCCGGGGCGCAGGACCTGATGAGCGTCGGGGTGAACCTGTACAACGACAAGAAGTACGCCGAGGCGGCCCAGGCCTTCGAGCAGGTGGTCACCGCGGAGCCGCGTAACCGCGACGCGCTCTACAACCTCGCGAACACCTACCTGGCCATGAAGGACGGCGCCAAGCTGCTGGCGACGGCCGAGCGTCTGGCGGCGATCGAGCCGCTCAACGAGACGACGCTCAAGCTGGTCGGCGAGGGGTACAAGCAGACCAGCAAGGTGGACGAGGCCGTGAAGACCGCGGAGAAGGTGCTGGCGCTCCCGGCGGACATCAGGGTGAGCGACTTCACCCCGACCGGCAACGGGGCCACCTGGACCGCGACCGCCACCGGCCGGTCGGCGCAGACCGCGACGGGGAAGGCGATCCCGCCGGCGGCGGTGGCGATCACGGTGGAGTTCCTCGATGCCAACGGCGGCGTCGTGGCCACCCAGGATGCCCAGGTCCCGGCGCTCGAGCCCAACGCGACCCACGACCTCTCGGTGCAGGGGCAGGGGAACGGGATCGTGGCCTGGCGCTACAAGCAGAAGTGAGCGGTAGCGGGAGCCCGCGCGAAAGGAGCTGACGATGGCCGGCGTGCGAACCGACGTGGAGCCTCGGAGCGGCCTCACCACCACCAAGGCGCCGTTCATCGAGCAGGCGCAGGCGGAGGGGCGGCTGTACATCCACCAGCCGTACGAGCTGTACTCCGCCGCCAATCATGACGCCTGGCACCGGCTCTTCAGCCGGATGGAGAGCCGGTGGCGGGAATACGCCAACCCGCGGTTCCTGCAGGGCATCGACAGCCTGTGCCTCGATCCCGACCGGGTGCCGCGGCTGGAGGACGTCAACCGATTTCTCAGCCCGCTCACCGGGTTCAAGGCGAAGGCGGTGAGCGGGTACGTCCCGTCGTTCCTCTTCTTCGACTGTCTGCGGAACCGGGAGTTTCCCACCACCATCACCATCCGCGACGGCGCCACGCTCGACTACCTCCCCGAACCCGACATCTTCCACGACATCGCCGGCCACGTGCCGATGCACACCGACCGCGCCTTCGCGGACACGCTGGTGCGCTTCGGTGACTGCGCCCACACGGCGGCGGAGATCGTGGCGGGGATCCGGGACGAGGAGGAGAAGATCCGGCGGATGACGAGCATCTTCAAGGCGCTCGCCCGGTTCTTCTGGTTCACCATCGAGTTCGGTCTGATGCGGGGGCCGCAGGGCGGGCTCAAGGTATACGGCAGCGGCTTGCTCAGCTCCTACGGCGAGATCGCCCACTCGGTGGATTCGCCGGAGGTCCAGCGCTACCCGGTGCAGCTCGAGTGGGTGGTGAACCAGTACTTCGAGATCGACCACTACCAACCGCTGCTCTTCGTGGTGGATTCCTTCGACCACCTGTTCGACCTGGTGAGCGAGCTGGAGCGGTGGATGCGCGAGGGCCGGCTCAACAACGTGGCCCCGGGGGAGCCCGCGATCAGCGAGCCGGACCTGCGCAGTTTCCTGGAAGCCTCCACCCGGAAATAGCTTGACAGCGGGTGCCGGCACCGGAGAGATTTGAGGCGCTCCTGCGGGCGTAATTCAGTGGTAGAATGCCAGCTTCCCAAGCTGGACGTCGCCGGTTCGAGTCCGGTCGCCCGCTCTCCGGAAATCGGTTCCCCCGCTTCGACTTCGGTCGGGGCGGGGGATGTCGTTTCGGGTCAACGGAACGACGCGGCCGAGGGTCGAGGCCGGAGGGTCTCCGGCATGCGAGCGGCCACGAGCAGCCCCGACCCAAGGGTGAGCAGGGCGACGGCGCCGATCGCCCACCCCATGCCTAGGAGGTCCGCCAGGACGCCCGCGAGCAACGCCCCCACGGCATACCCGCTGTCGCGCCAGAGGCGGTACACGCCCACGGCGGAGCCCCGCCAGCGCGGGTGCGCGACGTCGCCGACCGCCGCCAGCAACGTCGGGTACACCATCGCGGTGCCCGCACCGAGCAAGGCGGACGAGCCCACCCAGGGCCAGAAGCCGTGGGTCAGCGCGATGGCGGCCAGGGCCGCCGCCTGCACAAGCATGCCGCCGGCGATCAGCCACTTGCGGCCCCAGCGATCGGAGAGCGCGCCGGTGCCGAGCTGCAGCAGACCCCAGACCGCAGGGTAGGTGAAGCTGAGCACTCCGATCGTGGCCACGTTCAGCCCGGCAGCGGCGAAGAAGAGCGGGAAGAGACCCCAGGCCAGCCCATCGTTCAGATTGTTGACCAGCCCGGCCTGGCAGGCGCTCGACAGCGCGGGATCGCGCCAGCTCGCCCGGACCAGGATCTCGCCGGTGGTCGGGTGTGCGCCGCCGCCGGCCGAGTCGGACTGCGAAGCCTCGAGCGCGGCATGGTGTCGCGTCTCGCGGACGAAGAGCAGTGAGAGAGCGAGTCCCGCCGCCGCGCAGGCAATCCCGAGGTAGAACGGCTCCGGACGCAATCCGTACATCTGGGCGAGGTAGCCGGTGCCGAGCGCCGCGACGGCCACCGCGAGATACCCGGCGAACTCGTTGAGCCCCATCGCCAACCCGCGCCGGGCCGGTCCCACCAGATCGATCTTCATGATGACCGTCGTGGACCACGCGAGCCCCTGGTTGATTCCCAGCAGCACGTTCGCGAAGACGATCCACGACCAGCTCGGGGCCCACATCACCAGGAACGGGACCGGCAGCCCCGCGAGCCATCCCGCGAGCAGAACCTGCTTGCGCCCGTACAGATCGCTCAACCGCCCGGCGAACAGATTGGTGAGCGCCTTGACTGCCCCGAAGGTGGCGATGAACGAGAGCACGGCGCTCTTGCTGGCGAGGCCGAACTCCGCCTCGGCCAGCAGGGGGAGCACGGTGCGCTCCAGTCCCACCATCGCTCCCACGAACGCATTGACGAGGACCAGCAGCCAGAACTGACGCCAGTTGGCCCGCAGCCCGAGAGCCACGCCGGATGCGGCGTCCGCCGACCGTGCCGGGGACATCAGCCGCGAAGAACGGCGGTCCACGGCACGAATCACGAAGCGGGGGCGAAGCCCCGGAAGTCCGCTTCCGCCAGGTCCCGGTTGAGCGCCATCGCGGCTTGCTGCCCGGAGGCGGCGGCGGCCAGCACCTGGTGCAGCGGACCGGCGGCATCGCCGGCGGCGTACACGCCGGGGACCGACGTCTGCTGATCCGGGCCCACCCGGAGGTACCCGGCTTCGGTCAGCTCGCACCCCAGCTGGCCCGGCAGCGGACTGCGGACCGTGTGAGGCGGCCGGAGGAACAACGCCCGGCGCGACTCCACCCGCCCATCGGCGAACTCGAGCCTCAGCCCGTCGTTCCATGCCCCCACACGCGTGAGTCGCGTCTCGACCAGCGCGACGTCGCGGCGGGCGAGCAGATCCCGCTCCTCGCTCGTAAGACCCGCGGCCGCCTCGGCGGAGACCAGGAGATCCCGGGTCCAGCCGAGCAGCAGCGTCATCAGGGGGACCGAGGACCGGTCGGACAGATGCACGGCGAGGGGCTGGTCGCGCACCTCCCAGCCGTGGCAGTATGGGCAGTGCAGCACCCGGGTACCCCAGAGTGGCTGGAGCCCCTCGATCGCCGGCAGCTCATCCCTGACGCCGACGGCCAGGAGCAGCCGCCGCGCGCGGGCCCGTTGCCCATTCTCCAGCTCCACTTCGAATCCGCCGTCCAGAGGCCGCGCGGCCACGGCACCGGAGTCGCACAGCGTGACCCCGGCATACGGCGCGAGCTGGGCCCGAGCCTCTCGCAACAGCTCCGCCGGCGGGACGCCATCACGGGTGAATACTCCGTGAGACGCGGGGGAGGGCGCGTTCCTGGGCTCGCCGGTATCGAGCACCAGCGTGCGTCTGCACGCCCGGCCCAGCACGAGCGCGGCGCTGAGGCCCGCGGCGCCGCCGCCCGCGATGATGACCTCGTGCGGGACGCTCATCGCGACGCTCCGGTCCGCCCGCGCTCTACCGGCAGGCCGGCCGCGGCCCACTCCACGAAGCCGTCATCCAGCCGGGTGGCACGGTAGCCCTTGGCGGTGAGGAGTTGTACCGCCTCGAGCGACAACACGCAGTATGGCCCGTGGCAGTAGGCTACCACCTCCTGATCCCTGGGAATGGAGCGAAGCGTCTTCTTGAGCTCGCGGATCGGCAGCGAACGGGCGCCGGGGATGTGTCCCGCCGCGAACTCGGGCTCGTCCCGCAGGTCCAGGACGGTGACCTCGCCGGCACGGATGCGGGAGAGGAGCTGCCGCCGGTCCACCGGGGTCATCTGCTTGCGGCCGCCGAAATACTGCTGCGAGACCTCGCGCACCTCCGCGAGCCGCCGCTCCGCCAGGTCCCGGAGCGAGAGAAAGAAGGTGGCGACCCCCTCCTCGGCCAGCCGGTAGTACACGTGCTGGCCTTCCTTGCGCGGCTCGACCAGCCGGGCCTCGCGCAACACGCGAAGATGGGCGCTGGCGTTCTTGATCGTGAGCTGGGTCTGCGCGGCGAGCGTCTCGACGGATTTCTCGCCGTGGGCCAGCAGGTGGAGCAGCTCGAGACGCTGCGGGCTGGAAACGGCCTTGCCGATGCGGGCGACCTGCCCGTACAGGGCGTTCTTGACGGTGCGGGACGAGAGGGCTGCGGTCACCGGGGCTCCCTTGACAGTAGTCTAATGATCTTTAGAATATGGTAGCCGTCGTCGCCGCGCAAGTTTAAACGGAAGGAGCCCCGTGACCCCATTTCCATCCGCCACCACTGCCGAGGCGCTGCGGCAGGCCCTGGCCGCGGGCGCGCCGATCACCGTGCTGGATATCCGGACCGCCGCAGACCGGGCCGAGTGGGGGATTCCCGGGAGCCTCCACCTCGAGGCCTATGACGCGCTCCAGCGGGGCGACCCGGCGGCTCTCGACGCCGCGGAGCTGCCGCCCGGCCGCCCCGTCGTGGTGGTGTGCCGCGCTGGGGTGGTCGCCCGCCAGGCCGCGCTGCAACTGGGCCGGCGCGGGCACGCCGCGTCCTATCTGGCCGGCGGCATGCGGGCCTGGAGCCAGGCCTGGAACCATGCGACCGTGGAGGGGCTGGCGGAGGAGACCTCCGTCATCCAGGTGCGCCGGACGGGCAAGGGCTGCCTGTCCTATCTGGTCGGCTCCCGCGGAGTCGCGGCCGTCATCGATCCCTCCGCGCACCCCGCGGTCTACCTGCGTCTCGCGGAGGAGCAGGGATGGAGCATCCGCGCCGTTCTGGACACCCATGTTCACGCGGACCATGTTTCCCGTGGCCAGGAGCTGGCGGAGCGAACCGGGGCCTCCCTGCTGCTGCCGGCGAACGCGCGGGTGCACCACGCGTCCGAGCGGCTGCGGGAGGGAGACCGCGTAGAGGTGGGGGCCGTGACGCTCAGGGTGATGGACACACCGGGCCACACCCCCGAGAGCGTGAGCTACCGGCTCGACGACGCGGCGCTCTTCACCGGGGACACCCTGTTTCTCGGCGGGGTCGGGCGGCCCGATCTCGAGGCCTCGGGCGACCAGGCCGCCGGCCGGGCCCGGCTGCTCCACGGCTCGCTCGAGCGGATCCTCGAACTGCCGGGGGACACGTTGGTCCTGCCCGGACACGTGGACCGGCCGGTATCCTTCGACGGCCGGCCCGTCGCCGCCGCGCTGAGCACGGTCCGCCGGGACGTGGACGCCCTGACCCGCTGGTTCCGCGGCGCACCCGGCGAGGCCGAGGGATTCGTCCGCTGGCTACTCGGCCGCATCCCGGCCACACCACCCAACCATCACGAGATCGTCCGGCTCAACCAGTCGGTGGCAGCCGAGGCGGATCTGGAAGCGCTCGAGGCGGGAGCGAATCGCTGCTCGATCTCCTAGACGCCAGGGGACATCGGGCTACTCGGCAGGACCGCTCAGGCAAGGGGGGACCGCACATGACCGGCATCGCTGACTCGCAGGCACCCCTGGAGGCCGTCCTCAAGGACGAGATACTCCACATGTACCAGGAGGTCGCCGACAAGCCGGAGAGCACCTTCCATTTCTACCACGGCCGGGAGGCGGCGGAGCTTTTCGGATACGAGGCGGAGTGGCTGGATCGGGCACCGGCCGGCGCCGTCGCGTCCTTCGCCGGGGTCGGGAATCCGCACGAGCGGAGCCGCCTGCAGCCGGGCGAAACCGTGCTGGACCTCGGGAGCGGGGCGGGGCTGGACGCCATCATCGCCTCATGGCAGGTCGGCCCCGGCGGCCGCGTCATCGGGGTCGACCTGAACCCCTCCATGTGTGCCAAGGCCCAGGCCCACGTCGCCATCGCCGGGATGCAGATGGAGTGCCGCGAGGGCACCATGGAGAGCATCCCGCTGCCCGACGACTCGGTGGACGTGATGATCTCCAACGGGGTGATCAATCTCTCCTTTCGCAAGCGCCGCGTCGTCCAGGAGATCTTCCGGGTGCTGCGCCCCGGCGGTCGCATTTCCATCACCGACATCGTCAGCGCCAAGCAGCTCTCCCAGTCGATCGTCAACGACCCCAAGCTCTGGGCCAGCTGAATCGGAGGGGCTCTCCCGGAGGGAGAGATGTTTCGGCTGCTGGAGGAGACGGGCTTCACGCGGGTGCGTTCGGCCCCGGTGGCGGGCTTCCGGTTCCGGAAAGGATCCACGCAGGACGCGGCGGAGGCGTACGGGGTCAAGGCGGTGATGATGACCGCCCTCAAGCCCGGCGAGCGCTGAGCCCGATTCAACCAGCGGGCCACGGACCGCCGTGGAAGGGGAGACCGTGATCTCGAGGCTTTCGACTCCTTCAGCGTCGGCGGTGCTGGACCGCCTCCGCGCGGTGCTGGCGGATCGCTACTGCGTCCAGCGCGAGGTCGGCCGCGGTGGGATGGCCGCCGTGTATCTCGTCCGCGACCTCAAGCACGAGCGGCCGGTCGCGGTAAAGGTGCTGCATCCCGAGATCGCCGCGACGCTCGGCGCGGAGCGCTTCCAGCGCGAGATCCGCGTGGCGGCACGGCTCCAGCACGCACAGATCCTCCCGGTGTACGACTCAGGCGCGGGCGCGGGACTGCTCTGGTTTACGATGCCCTACGTGGAGGGTGAGACCCTGCGCCTGCGCCTGCGGCGCACCGGTCCCCTGCCGGTCTCCGAGGCCGTACGCATTCTGGGCTACCTTGCCGGGGCCCTGGCCTACGCCCACCGGTGCGGTGTCGTGCACCGGGATCTCAAGCCGGAGAACGTCCTGATCAGCCGGGAGAACGTCTTCCTGGCCGACTTCGGCATCGCGAAGCCCGGCGACGCAGCCAATCAGTTCCTGACGACCAGCGGGCTCGCGGTCGGCACCCCGACCTACATGGCGCCGGAGCAGGCCGCCGCCGATCCTGAAGCCGACCACCGGGCCGACATCTACGCGTTCGGTGTCGTCGCCTACGAGATGCTCGCCGGCGAGCCACCCTTCGCGAATCTCCCGCTCGGCGGCCTGTTGGCGGCCCACGCGGGCCGCGAGCCGGAGTCGATCGCCCGCCGGCGATCGGATGTGCCGCCGACGCTGGCGTCCATGATCGCCCGGTGCCTGCGCAAGCGGCCGGCGGACCGCTGGGACTCGGCCGAAGCACTCAGCGACGTCCTGCAACCGGCCGGGCAGCCGGACTGGATGCGCTGGTCGGCGGAAGGAGCCGTCGCGCCGGTACCCCAGCGAGCGCCGCGGACGCCCGCTGTCAGCGATATCGAGCGGGCGCGTGCGGCTTTCGCGCGCGCCGCATGGCGGGAAGCCTTCGACGGTCTCAGCGCGGCGGACGCGGCGGGGGAATTGGAGGCTGAAGATCTGGAGCGCCTGGCCGAGGCCGCCTGGTGGCTGTCCGACGGGGGCGCGTGCGTGCAGGCGCGGGAGCGGGCCTACCGGCGGTATCTGCGTCAGGGCGAGCCTCGCTGCGCGGCATCGGTCGCGCTCGCGCTGGCGGAGGACCACTTCCACCGACTGGCCCGGTCCATCGGGCAGGGCTGGTTGCGACGGGCCGAACACCACCTGGAGGGGTTGCTGGAGGCGCCGGAGCACGGCTGGCTCTGCCGGCTCAGGTTCGCCATCGCGCTGGAGGCCGAAGGGAAGCCGGAAGAGGCCATGGAATATGCGGACCGGGCGCTCGAGATCGCCGGGCGGGTGGGTGACACCGATCTCGAGATGCTGGCCCTGCAGGACCGGGGCCGGGCGCTGGTGGCGCTTGGACGGGTGGCCGACGGCATGGCACTCATCGACGAGGCGATGACCGCCGCCGCCACCGGCGAGCTGACGCCTCGCACCACCGGACGTGCCTACTGCAACATGATGAGCACCTGCGTGCGCCTGGGAGACGTCGGCCGCGCGGCGGAGTGGTACGAGGTCGCAAGCGCCTGGTCCCGGCCCCACGCCGAGTCGGGATACCCGGGCATCTGCCGCGTGCACCGGGCCGGGATGCTCCGGCGGCGGGGCGCGCTGACGGCAGCGGAGCAGGAGGCCCGTCGCGCCACCGAGGAGCTGGGGGATTTCCTGACGGATCTCGCGGGAGAGGCGTACTACGAGCTCGGGAAGATCCGTCTGCGCATGGGTGACATGCCGGGTGCCGCGCACATGTTCGCGGAAGCGCACGCCCGAGGCAGGGACCCGCAGCCCGGGCTGGCCCTGCTGCGGCTGGCGGAGGGGAGGTCCGAGGCAGCGCGCACCATGCTCGAACGGGTCATCGTGGAGCCCGGGCTCGCGGCCCTCGACCGCGCCAAGCTGCTGCCGGCGCTGGTGGAGGTGAGAGTGGCCTGCGGTGAGATCGCCGCGGCCGCGGACGGCGTCTCGGAGTTGGAGACGATCACCACGACCTACACTTCGCCCGCGCTCGTGGCCTCGGCCGCTCTCGCGCGGGGGCGGATCGAGCTCGCCCGCGGTCAGGCCGAGCATGCGATGGTGCATCTTCGCCGAGCGTGCCGGCTGTGGGCAGAAGTCGATCTGCCGATCGAGCTCGCCCAGACCAGGCTCCTCCTCGCTCGGGCCTATTCGGCTCTGGGGAATGCCGACGAGGCGCAGCTGGAGGAGCGTGCGGCGCGAGCCGCGATGGACCGCATCGTGTGACCGGCACGGGAGTCCGCCGGTAGGCTACTCGGTGGTCCGCCCGGCGAAATGCTCCTCCGACGCCTCGGCCTCCGCCTTGGTCGCGTGGACGGTCCCGTCGGCGTGCTCCGGCGGGGCATAGAGCGTGTAGAGCTTCATCGGCTGCTCGCCGGTATTCCGGATGTTGTGCCTGGCTCCGGCGGGAACGACGATGGCCATGTCGCTCTCGACCCTCGTCCTGATGCCGTCGATCCAGACTTCGCCCGCCCCCTGTTCCACCCGGAAGAACTGGTCGCCGTCCCCGTGGACCTCCTCACCGATCTCCTCGCCCGGCTGGAGCGCCATCAGCACCAGCTGGATGTTGCGGCCGGTATAGAGTACCCGGCGGTAGTCCCGGTTCTCCTCGGTCCGCGCTTCGATGTTCGCGATGTATCCCTTCACGGTGTCCTCCCATTGTACGGTGTTGCCCCTGTGGGGCCGGGGGCCGCACCTGGCATGCGGCGCCGTCGCGAGTGTCTCCCTCCCGGTCCGGCCCCTCGAATGTAGGTACGAGGAACCGAAGGATCAGTGAAGACGAGGTGAATTTCCCGTGGATCAGGGCTCCCCCCGCTGGAGCGCGGCCGGCTCGGCGCCCACCGAGGTCCGCTGGGAGGCGACCATATCCCACACCGCAATGAAGATCGCCGCGATCAGGGGCCCGACGACGAAGCCGTTGAGGCCGAACACGGCGATGCCCCCGAGAGTGGAGATCAGAATGACGTAGTCGGGTATCCGGGTGTCCTTCCCGACCAGGATCGGACGGAGGATGTTGTCCACCAGGCCGATCACGAGCACGCCGTACACGGTGAGGAGGACGCCCTGCCAGATCGAACCGGTCGCAAGGAAGTAGACCGCGACCGGGAGCCAGACCAGGCCCGCGCCGATTGCCGGCAGCAGGGAGAGCACGGCCATCAGCGCCCCCCAGAGCACCGGAGCCGGGATGCCGAGAAACCAGAAGATGAGCGCGCCGAGCGCTCCCTGCACGAGCGCGACGATGATGGTGCCCTTGACGGTGGCACGGACCACGATGGTGAAGCGGCGGGCCAGATCACCCTGCTGATCCGGACGCAGCGGAATCGCGGCCCGGATCCGCCGGAGCAGGCTCTCGCCGTCCCGCAGCAGGAAGAAGAGGAGATACAGCATGATGAACAGGCTCACGACAAAACTGGCTGCGTTCTGGCCGATGTTGAGCGCCTGCGCGGCAACGAATTGGATCGCCTGCGTCAGACCCGCCGACAATCGGTCCTGGACCTCCACCAGGCTGGTCAGTCCGACGCGGTCCATCAGGTTCCGGATCCACGCCGGCGTGGCCGCGAAGACCTGCTGGAAGTAGCGCCCGACGTGGAGATCCCCCGACTGGACGCGCTCGTAAACGCCGACGGCCTCCTGCACCAGCAGCGTCGCCAGCGAGGTGATGGGGAGGATGACCACGACCAGGATGATCGCCAGCGTGGCGAGCGAGGCCAGGGTGCGTCGGCCGCGCATCGAGCCCAGCAGGCGGCGATATAGCGGGGCGAACACGATCGCGATGATGACGCCCCACAGGACCGCCCCGAAGAACGGCCTGAGGATCCAGGCGAAGGCCACCGTCACCAGGACGACGAGGACGAGGAACACCTTGTCCTCGAGGGCCGTCGCCCGGGTCACACCGGCGCCTTGCCGGTCTCGAGCGCCGGCGCCGGCGGCAGCCCGGTGACCTCGAGGATCTCCTGCTCGTCGAGCGTCTCCCTGGCGAGCAGCGCCTCGGCCAGCGCGTCGAGCTGACGGCGGTGCTCGGTCAGGAGACGCCTCGCCTGGTCGTGGCTTTCCGTGACGATGCGGAGCACCTCGGCGTCGATGGCGCGGGCGGTGTCCTCGCTGAACGGGCGCGAGCCGCCCTGGCCGTTGAGCGCGCCGAGGTAGGGGTTCTCCCGCGGCGCGAGCTGCACCATGCCGAGCCGGTCGCTCATGCCCCAGCGAGTCACCATGTTCCGGGCCAGGGCGGTGACCTGCTCGATGTCGTTCTCGGCGCCGGTGGTCCGGGTGCCGTAGACGACCTCCTCCGCCGCCCGTCCCCCCAGCATGCCGACGATCCGCGCGCGCAGGTAGTCCTCCGGGTAGTTGTAGCGGTCGCTCTCGGGCCGCTGGTACGTCACGCCGAGCGCCTGCCCCCGGGGGACGATGCTGACGCGGTGCACCGGGTCGGCACCGGGCACGACGAGGCCCAAAATCGCGTGGCCGCCCTCGTGATAGGCGATGCGCTCCCGGTCCTCCCGGTTCAGGAGGAGCGGGCGCTCGGGGCCGAGAACGATCTTCTCCAGCGCGTCGAGGAAGTCCCGCTGCCGGACGCGGTCCTGCTCCCGCCTGGCCGCCAGCAGCGCGGCCTCGTTCACCAGATTTCTCAGGTCCGCCCCCGAGAGGCCGGGCGTCGCCGCCGCGATCTCGGCGAGGCTGGCATCCGGAGCGAGGGGCACGTTGCGGGTGTGCACCTTCAGGATGGCCTCGCGCCCGCTCCGATCGGGCAGGTTCACCACTACCCGGCGGTCGAAACGGCCGGGCCGGAGCAGGGCCCGATCGAGCACGTCGGGCTGGTTGGTGGCGGCGAGCACGATGATCCCCTCGCGGCTGGAGAAGCCGTCCATCTCGGTGAGGATCTGGTTCAGGGTCTGTTCCTGCTCGCTCGAGCCGCCGATGGCCACCTGTCCCCGGGCGCGCCCGATGGAGTCCAGCTCGTCGATGAAGATGATGGCGGGGGCGTTCTCCCGCGCCTGCTTGAAGAGGTCGCGCACCCTGGCGGCCCCCACCCCGACGATCATCTCCACGAACTCCGAGCCGCTCATGGAGAAGAACGGCACTCCGGCCTCGCCCGCGACCGCCTTGGCCAGCAGCGTCTTC
>DASUSR010000266.1:0-10864 GCA_036375015.1 Gemmatimonadales bacterium | reverse complement strand
CGGCAACCTCCTGGCCACCCGCACCGTCGGGAGCCTCAGCCGGCTCAACCGGCCCGACATCAGCGTCAAGGCGGCCCTCTCCGCCATCGGCCGGGTGACTGTGACCGGTAACTCGACGGTGGACGGCCACGACCTGACGCCCCCGGCCTGGACGCTGGACCCCGATCTCGACTGCCCTCCCGAGGAGGACGTCACGGGCATTCGCTACACCGACCAGGCCACCCGCAGCGGCAGCGCGGTGATCAAGGGCGATCCGCCGCTGGACAAGGACGCGACCATGACGGCGGACAACATCCTGGGGCCGGACGCCACGTTCGAGCAGCTGAAGGGCCTGGCCACCCTGGTTCTCACCGGGAACGTCAGCGGCCTGGCTCCGGTGCTCACCGCGACCGTTCCGCCGCGCTGCGATATGTCAGTGGAAAGCAACTGGGGCGATCCGGTAAACCAGCTGAGCCCCTGCTACAACTACTTCCCGATCGTCTATCACCAGGGCGATCTCAGCATCTCGGGGTCGGGATACGGGCAGGGCATCCTGCTGGTCGAGGGCAGTCTCGACGTGCAGGGCCGGATCGACTTCTACGGTCCGATCATCGCCACCGGCGCGGTCAACATCCGGGGCACCGGCTCCGACGACATCAAGTTCTACGGCGGCGTCATCGCGCAGGACGTCACGCTCGACGACAGCAAGCTGGCCGGCAACGCGATGGTGAACTACTCCTCCTGCGCCATCGAGCGCGCGGTGGCGGGGTCCGCGGTGCTGCAGTCGCTCGCGGAGCGGGGATGGGTCCAGCTGTTCTCGGCCGACCTCCCCTGAAAATGCCTCTTCCAGAGCGGGCCGAAGCGCCAGCTTCGGCCCCTCTTTTTCCCTCCCCTGCGGTCGGCCAAGACCGTGAAATGCCAGATGTTGCAGCATCAGCGCACCCCCTCGAGCTAGTGCATCCCGAGAGACGAGTTGCGAAAGAGAAGAAGGGCACGCCACCCGGCCCTGCGCTCCCCCGGTAGACCCTGCATTAAAACGCTCTCCGCTGACGACTTAGGCGGCTGCAATTTGTGTGGCACATCGGTTGCCCTCTCACGTGCGGACTATCTCACGCCTCGGCTTCGGGACCCTTAACCAGCGGACTCGTATGGGACTCTTCGGGCGCAACACGACGACGGTGGGCCTGGATATCGGCAGCGGGCTCATCAAGCTCGTCGCGATCTCCCACGCTTCCGGCGGGCCGGTCCTGACCAAGGTGGCGTTCACCTCGGTGGCCAACGACGCCATCGTGGACGGGGAGGTCATGGACCCCGGCATCGTGGCCGACGCGGTGAAGGGGCTGATGGCCTCCGCCGGCATCAAGGCCAAGAAGGTCGTGACTGCCGTGGGCGGCCGCGACGTGATCATCAAGAAGATCTCGATGGACCGGATGAAGGAGGCCGAGGCCCGCGAAGTGATCCGCTGGGAGGCCGAGCAGCACGTGCCGTTCGACATGGACAACGTGGAGCTCGATTTCCAGATCCTCGACCCCGAGGGTGAGGGGCTGCAGATGACCGTGCTCCTGGTCGCGGCCAAGCGCGAGCTGGTGGAGCATAAGGTCGCCCTGCTCTCCGAGATCGGGCTCGAGGCCAGCGTGATCGACGTGGACTCCTTCGCCCTGCACAACGCCTTCGAGGTGAACTATCCCGAGGCCATGCGGGGGGTGGTGGGCCTGGTCAACATGGGCCACGAGACCACCAACATCAACATCCTGGACGACGGCATCCCCGTGCTCACCCGCGACATCCCGATCGGCACCCGCCGCCTCAAGGAAGACCTGCAGCGGGAACGGGGGCTCTCCGCCGAAGACGCGGACCGCGTGCTCCAGGGCACCGAGGCGAGCGAGGCGCTCGACGCCCTGCTCGAGAGCCGGGGCGAGGAGCTCGCCGTCGGCATCGAGCGGGCCGCGGCCTTCCTCCAGTCGGCCAGCCGGTCGACCGGCGGCATTTCCCGGATCTTCACCACCGGCGGCGGCGCGCGAATCCCGCGGCTCACCAAGGTGCTCTCCGACCGGCTCCGGATCCCGGTGCAGCTGGCCAATCCGATCGAGAAGCTCCAGGTGGCCGACGGGGTGTTCGACACCATGCCGGTGGACGAGGTGGCGCCCCTCTTGATGCTCCCGATTGGCCTCGCGCTACGCAGCGCGGCCTGATCCCCGACCACGGACCCGACGCCGATGATCAACGTCAATCTTCGCCCGAACCTCAAGCGCAAGCGCGCGCGCTCCCCCCTGCGGGGCTTAGGGGAGAGTCTGCGCGGGCTGAGCCTGGGTGCCGGAATCAAGGACCCGCTGCTCCTCCTTGCCGCGGTCAGCTGGGTCGGCGCGGTCGGCTTCCTCGGCTTCGTCTTCCTGAGCACCACGCGCGAGCTGAGTGCCCTCGAGCCGCAACTGGAGCAGACCCGGGCCGAGCACAAGCGGTTCAAGGCGTTTCTCGCCGAGAAGCGCCACCAGGAGAACATTCGCGATTCCCTGGTCTCCCAGATCGGGGTGATCCGCAGGGTGGACGGCGACCGGTACGTCTGGTCCCACCTGATGGACGAGGTGACCAAGGCGCTGCCCGCCTATACCTGGCTGGTCGATCTCGGCGTCGCCGGGCCTGCCCCGGTCGCCCAGACGCAGCAGCCCCGGGCGGCGGCCGGCGCCAAGACCGGCGCCGACACCACCGCGACACCGCCGGTCCACCTGCCGGTGGCCTTTACGGTCAACGGCCGCACGGTGGACATCCAGGCCTACACCCGCTTCCTGCGGCAGCTCGAGGCCTCGCCCTGGGTCACCGATGTCACGCCGGTGGCGGCGCAGACGGTCATCGAGAAGGAGCGCCCGGTGACCGCATTCACCATCCGCGCGACCTATCGCCTGGCGGACTCGGCGTACATCCGCACGGTTCCCCTCAGCCAGTCGGTGAGGTAAGACGGCCATGGCACTCTCGTCCTCGCAGAAAGCCACTCCGGTCCTGGTGATCCTGCTCGCCGGGCTGACGGGATACATCGGCTACACCGGCGCGGTCATCGACGCCGTCGGCATGAAGGGGCTCAGTGCCCGGCAGGAGCAGGTGGTCGCCGTTCGGGACACCATCGCCCGGCTCGAGGCGGCCACCGACAGCGCCAAGCGGGAGCTCTCCCGCGGCACCGTCGAGGATCTCCGCAAGCGGCTGGAGACCTACCGCGGGAGCCTGGCCCTGCTGCGCCGGCTGGTGCCGGAGCGGAACGAGGTGCCCAACCTGCTCGACGACATCTCCAGCCGGAGCAGGATCCGCGGGGTGACGCTCTCGCAGGTGGTGCCGCTCCCGGTCGAGGCCGGTCCGGTGCCGTTCGACACCTACAAGTACAACATGTCCGTGATCGGCCGCTACGATCAGATCGGGCAGTTCCTCGCCGACGTGGCGAGCCTGCAGCGGATCATCGTGCCCTACGACCTGACGCTCGACCAGGCCAGCGTCAGTGCGGCCAAGGCGCTCGGCGACACCACCGGCGCGCTGCTCGAGGCGAAGTTCCAGATCCGTACCTTCGTCAAGTCACCGTCGCCGGAGGGAGAGACCCATGGCTCCTAACGCTCTGCTCGCGATCGCGCTCGTCGCCCTGCTGGGGCTCGGCGGCTGTTCCGCCGGCGAGGACGAGGCGGCGGCGCAGGCGGCCGAGGCGCAGCTGGCCGCCCTTCGCGCCAAGAACGACAGTCTCCGCGCCGCGCAGGCGGACAGCGCCGCCCGGCCCGTCGATTCAGCCGCTCAGAGCACCCTGGCGGCCACCACGCCGGGCGCGGACAGCACCCGCACCCTGGCCGACACCATCACCGCGGCCGAGGCGCAGAGCCTCCTGGCCGACTCGATCCGCAAGGCACGTGAGATCGAGGTGATGCGTGAGACCTTCGCCTACGGCGGGGGTGCCCGGGACCCGTTCGTGTCGCTCATCAATCTGACGAGCGCCGGCCCCGAGTTCGGCGAGCTGGAGCTGGTCGGCATCTACCAGGACCTCCGGTCCCGCTCCAACAGCGTGATCGTGCTGCGGGAAAAGGTCTCCGCCAAGCGGCACAAGCTGCGGGTGGGCGACCAGGTGGGACGCGCGCGGCTGGTGCAGATCCGGCCCCGTGACGCGGTGTTCACGATTCAGGACTTCGGGTACGAGCGCCAGGAAACTCTCTCGCTGCGGAAGCAGGAGGTCGAGACGCCATGACCGGATTGTATCGCATGATCCTCCCCTCGCTGGTGCTGGCGGCGAGTCTCGCCGCCGCGGGCCCCGCCCGGGCCGCCGAGCCCGGCAGCGGAGAGGTCACGGCCGTGAGCCTCACGCCCGCCGCGGGCAAGGCCGAGGTCGTCATCGGGATCCGCGGCGCCGTCGAGGTCAAGGACTTCATGCTCGCCTCGCCGGACCGGCTGGTCCTGGACGTGGTGGGCGCCAGGTTGAGCAACGGCGCCCCCGCCCTCTACGACGGGGTGAAGCGGGGCGGCGTCCTCAACCTCCGCTATTCCCAGTTCCGTCCCGACGTCGTGCGCATCGTGCTCGACCTCGACGGTCCCAAGGCGTACCAGGTGGAGCGGACCGACGAGTCCGTGCGGGTCAGCTTCGGCGCGGCCGGCGGCTTCCAGGCCTGGTCCTCGACCGACGCCGACCAGGGCCTCACCGCCGAAGAGCTGGCGGCCGAGCCGACGCCGGTGACGCCGGTGCTGCCCAAACAGCCGCTGCGGTCGGCCGGTCTCTCCCGCGCCACCCGCGCGGAGGAGCCGCGGATCACCGTCACCTGGGACCGCGCCAGCATCGCCGACGTGGTGGCCGGGTTCGCCGCCTTCAGCGGCCGCACCATCATCCTCGGCAAGGACGTGAAGGGCGAGGTCACCGCCGAGGTGAAGAACCAGCCCTGGCCGATGGCCTTCCAGGCGGTGCTCGCCAGCCAGGGCCTTTCGGCCCAGGAGATGGCGGGCGGCATCATCCGGGTAGACTCTCCCTCGGTGCTCTCGGCGCTCGACTCGCTCGAGCCGCTGGAGACCAGCATCGTGCGGATCAACTACGCCCAGGCCGGCTCGCTCTCCAAGACGGTCGAGAGCATCCTGACCAAGGGCCGCGGCCGGGTGGTGGCCGACACCGGCTCCAACGCCCTCATCATCACCGACACCCGGAGCCGGATCCAGAACGTCTCCGACTTCGTGCGGGGGCTCGACGTCCGCACTCCGCAGCTGTCGATCCAGGCCAAGATCATCTTCGTCGACCGTACCGACGTCGAGGAGCTGGGCATCAAGTACGATCTGGGCGACCGCAACCAGTTCTTCAACAAGCTGGTGCAGCGTCCCGACGGGCAGGGCGGCAGCTTCGACCGGAACGTGAACATCATCGACCTCGGTGGCAACAGCGTCTCGGCCATCGGCAACGCCGATGCGCAGATCACCGGGTCGGCGCTCGACCTGATCTACTCGACCAGCATCGGCGGGTTCTCGCTGACCACCTTCCTCAGCGCGCTGGAGAAGAGCGAGCTGGCCGACATCCAGGCCGAGCCGGTCATCACCACGCTGGACAACCGGCAGGCCGACATCCTCGTGGGTGAGGAGACCCCGGTCCGCGTCATCGACGCCTCCAGCGGCACCGGTACCGGTGGGGTGGCCCGCGCCAACGTGCAGTTCAAGGAGACCGGTATCCGGCTCACGGTCACGCCGCACGTGACCAACAACCGGCAGATCCTGATGCAGCTCCACACCGAGCGCTCGGCGATCCAGCCGCTGGCCGCGGCCGATCTGGGCTTCATCTTCCAGAAGCAGAAGGCCGACAACCAGCTCCTGGTGAACGACGGCGAGACCGCGGTGATCGGCGGCCTGACCGTCACCTCGGTGACCAAGAACCGCTCCGGGATCCCGCTGCTCAGCGGCCTCCCGATCGTGGGCAAGCTGTTCAGCTTCTCGAAGGACGAGGAAAACCGGCGCGACCTCATTATCTTGGTCACGCCCCGCATCACCGACGACGGCGCGACCGAGTAATCGCGGCAGCGCCAGCCAGCAGGACGACCGGACGGCGGAACGGGGTCACGTTCCGCCGTTCGGTCGTTCGGTACTACCGCCCGGGGTCCCATGCACCTGCGCTTCACCACCGCCGGCGAGTCCCACGGCCGCGCCCTCGTCGCCGTCGTCGAGGGCCTGCCCGCGGGCCTGCCCGTCTCCGCCGACGGGGTGGATCGCGAGCTGGTCCGGCGGATGCAGGGCTACGGTCGCGGCGCGCGGATGAAGATCGAGCGCGACCACGTGGAGTGGCTCGCGGGCATCCGCGCGGGCGAGACCCTCGGCTCGCCGGTTGCCATGCTGATCCCCAATCGTGACTGGCCCAACTGGGAAGACGTCATGGCCCACGAGGCCCTCGATCCCGGGGAGCTGCGCCGCCGGCGGGTCTCGCGCCCGCGTCCGGGCCACGCCGACCTGGCCGGGATCCTCAAGTACGACCGGCTCGATGCGCGCGACATTCTGGAGCGGGCCAGCGCCCGGGAGACCACCGCGCGGGTGGCGGCAGGAGCGCTGGCTCGACGGCTGCTCGAGGAGTTCGGGGTGGAGATCGGCAGCCACGTCGTGTCGCTCGGGGGGGTCGTGGTGCCGCCTCCAGCCGAGCTTCCGACACCGCTCAACGAAGTCGCCGACCGCTCCGAGGTCCGGATCCTGGACCGCTCGCTCGAGCCGGAGATCGTTCGCCGGATCGACGAGGCCAAGCGCGCCGGCGACACGCTCGGCGGTGAGGTGGAGGTGGTCGCCCGGGGCGTCGTCGTGGGGTTGGGAAGCCACGTGAGCTGGGACCGGAAGCTGGACGGCCGGCTCGCCGGCATGCTCATGTCCATCCCCGCGGTCAAGGCCGTCGAGATCGGGCTCGGCGTCGAGGCGGCGCGGCGGCCCGGCTCGGCGGTCCACGACGGGATCGAAGCCGGAACGGATCATCCGCCGACCGGGGGGGACCCGCGAGGAGGCTTCCGGCGGCGCAGCAACAACGCGGGCGGGCTCGAGGGCGGGATCACCACCGGAGAGCCGGTCGTGGCCCGGCTCTCCATGAAGCCGATCTCGACTCTCATGTCGCCGCTGCCGACCGTGGACCTGGTGAGCGGGGAGGCCGCCAATGCCCAGAGCGAGCGGTCCGACGTCACGGCGGTCCCCGCGATGGGCGTGATCGCCGAGGCCCTCGTCGCCATCGTGCTGGCGGACGCCATGCTGGAGAAGTTCGGCGGGGACAGCCTGGACGAGATGCGGCGCAACTATGCCGGCTACGTGGCCGCGCTGGGTTCCCGCTGGCGCGCGCGGCGGGAAGCAGCGGAGGGCTGATGCCGCGGCACGTCGTGCTCGTGGGCCTTCCCGGGTCGGGCAAGAGCACCGTCGGCAAGCTGGCGGCGGATGCGCTCGGGGCCCCGCTGTTCGACATCGACCAGTTGATCGTCCGCCAGATGGGTCGGCCAGTGGCCCAGCTCTTCGGCATGCTGGGTGAGGCCGCCTTCCGGGAAATGGAACGCGACGCGGTGGCGGCGGCCGGGGCCGGCGAGCCGGCGGTCATCGTGCCCGGTGGCGGGTGGGCGGCGCAGCCCGGGCAGCTCGAGGCCGCCCGCCCTTCCTCTATAGTGGTCTATCTGCGGTGCGCCGCCGAGGCCGCCGCCAGGCGGCTGGACCAGGGAGAGGTGCGTCCCCTGCTGGTGGGGGCCGATCCGGTCCAGCGCATGCGGGCCCTCCTGGAGGCCCGGGAACCCTGGTACCGGCTCGCCGATTATGAGGTGGACGCGGGCCCCAGGCCCGCGGAAGCGGTGGCCGGCGAGGTGGTCGCGCTGGCCCGGCGACACGCGGGCTGGCCCGGGTCACCGGGCGAAACCGGGCCCGGGCACCAGCATAAATCGCTGTAGTTCACAAACTTGCACTGACGCGCCTTGCCTTGGATGGCCCGGGCAGGTTTTTGTTACCTTCCGATTTTACCCGTGGGTTTCCCGAGCAGTTACACTGAGCACATGCCCGAACGAGCCAAGCGCACTCCCAAGAGTTCCCCGTCGAAACCGGCCAGAAAGAAGGCCGCCAAGGCCTCCCGGACCCCCGCCCGCACCAACGGGAAGACGGCCCGCGGGGGGAGCGCGCTCGTGATCGTGGAGTCCCCCACCAAGGCCAAGACGATCGGCAAGTACCTGGGTGCGGGCTATGAGGTGAAGGCCACCGTCGGCCATCTCCGGGATCTTCCCACCCGGGAGCTCGGGGTGGACGTGGAGCGCGGCTTCGAGCCGAAGTACGTCACCATCAAGGGCAAGACCAAGACGCTGGCGGAGCTCAAGAAGGCCGCCAAGACGGCCTCCGAGGTGTACCTCGCGACCGACCCCGACCGCGAGGGGGAGGCGATCGCCTGGCACGTAGCCGATCAGATCAGCGTCAAGGTGCCGACCCATCGGGTGCTCTTCGAGGAGATCACCCGGGACGCCGTGCTCGCCGCCATGCAGTCGCCGGGGGCCATCGACGAGCGCAAGGTGAACGCGCAGCAGGCCCGTCGCATCCTGGACCGGCTGGTGGGCTACAAGGCGAGCCCGATTCTCTGGCGCACCATCAAGACCGGACTCTCCGCCGGCCGGGTCCAGACCGTCGCCCTGCGGCTCATCGTGGAGCGGGAGCGGGAGATCCGCGCCTTCAAGCCCCAGGAGTACTGGAGCATCGAGGCCCTGTGCGCCAAGGACGGCCAGACCTTCGAGGCGTCGCTGGCGAAGGTGGACGGGCACAAGCCCCAGCTCCACAGCGAGGCGGATGCGCGGGCCGTGCTGGAGGCCCTGGGCGCCTCCGGCCCGCCGGCGGAGGACGCCGGCTGGAGCGTGAGCCCGGACCGCAGCACCTGGACCGTCAGCAAGGTGGAGAAGCGCCAGCGGCGGAAGCGCCCGTCCGCGCCGTTCACCACCAGCACGCTGCAGCAGGAGGCCGCCAAGAAGCTCGGCTTCTCCGGGCGGCGGACCATGCGGGCGGCGCAGGACCTCTACGAGGGACTCGACGTGGGCGAGGACGGGCCGGTCGGCCTCATTACCTACATGCGGACCGACTCGGTGCGCGTGTCGGACCAGGCCGTTACCGCGGCCCGGGACCTGATCGGCAGCCAGTACGGAAAGCCGTACCTGCCGGAATCGCCCAACCTGTACAGCGATCGCAAGAACGCCCGCGTGCAGGGCGCCCACGAGGCCATCCGGCCCACCGACGTGCGCCGCCGCCCGGAGCAGGTGCAGCGCTACCTGGAGCCCGACCAGTACCGGCTCTACCAGCTCATCTGGCAGCGCTTCGTCGCCTCGCAGATGATGCCGGCGGTGTACGACATGACGGTGGTCGAGTTCGACCTGGGCCGCTATCTGTTCCGGGCCACAGGGTCGGTCATGATCTTCGACGGCTACCACGTGCTCTACACCGAGGGGCGTGAGGGCGACGAGGGCCGTGGGGTCGAGGACCTGGCGCCGATTCCGCCGCTGGTCCAGGGCGACCGGGTGGAGGTGCGGGAGATCACCCCCTCGCAGCACTTCACCGAGCCCCCGCCGCGCTTCTCCGAGGCCAGCCTGGTGAAGGAGCTCGAGCGGCTCGGCATCGGCCGGCCCTCCACCTACAGCGCCATCATCTCCACCCTGGCGGCTCGGGAGTACGTGCGGGTGGAGCAGCGCCGCTTCTTCCCCACGGAGCTGGGTGAGACGGTGGAGAAGATCATGATCGGGAAGTTTCCCGAGATCTTCAACGTCGAGTTCACCTCCGAGATGGAGAACGAGCTGGACCGGATCGAGGAAGGCGAGCTCGGCTGGCAGCGGGTGCTCCAGGACTTCTACGCCCCGTTCACCAAGGCGCTCGACGCGGTGGACATGAACGCCCTGGTGGCCGACGCGCACGGCATCTCCGCGGAGGACATCGCCAAGGAGCGCTGCCCCAAGTGCGGCTCGGCGATCGAGCTCAAGACCGGGCGGTTCGGCCCCTATCTGGCCTGCGTCAAGTACAAGGACACCTGCGATTACGTGAAGTCGCTGCGCAAGGCCAGGGCGCCGGACCGTCCCACCGACGAGAAGTGCCACCTCTGCGGCTCGCCCATGGTGATCAAGACCGGTCGGTTCGGCGAATTCCTGGCCTGCACGACGTACCCCGCGTGCAAGGGGACCCGCGCCATCCCGATGGGTATCAAGTGCCCCAAGTGCGTCGAGGGTAACCTGGCCGAGCGGCGTACCAAGCGCGGCAAGTCGTTCTGGGGCTGCGTGCGGTACCCGGCGTGCGACTTCTCCACCTGGAACCGGCCGGTGCCCGAGACCTGTCCCGAGTGCGGCTGGGTGGGCATGGAGAAGAAGGTCAGCAAGGCGGAAGGGGAGACCCGCACCTGCATGAAGTGCGGGCACAAGATGGTCCTCGCCGAGCCCGAGGAGGTGGCGCTGGCGTGAACGCCACCGTCGTCGGCGGCGGTCTCGCCGGCTCGGAGGCGGCCTGGGCGCTCGCCGAGCGCGGAGTGCGGGTGACGCTGGTCGAGATGCGCCCGGTGGTGCGGACCCCGGCCCACCACACCGACCGGCTCGCCGAGCTGGTCTGCAGCAATTCCTTCAAGTCCCTCGATCTCACCAACGCGCACGGTCTCCTCAAGGCCGAGCTGCGCGCGCTCGGAAGCCTGCTGCTGCCCTGCGCCGACGAGGCCCGGGTGCCCGGCGGGACGGCGCTGGCGGTGGACCGGGAGATCTTCTCCCGGCTGGTGCACGAGCGGGTCACCGCCCACCCGAACGTCACCGTCCTCCGGGAGGAGGCGGCCGACTTGCCGTCGCCCGGCGTCGTCGCGACCGGTCCGCTCACCTCGGAGCGTCTCTCCGAGGCGATCGCCCGCCGGCTCGGCGCCGCCTCGCTCGCCTTCTACGACGCGATCGCCCCGGTG
>DASUSR010000265.1:0-6607 GCA_036375015.1 Gemmatimonadales bacterium | reverse complement strand
CGCCGCGAACCCCGACGCGTGGGTGCCGGCCAGCGGATGTCCGCCCGCGAAGCGGTCGCCCAGGCCTGCCTCCCGAGCGCGCGCGACGACCGGCTCCTTCACGCTGCAGACGTCGGTCAGGACCGCGCCGGGTTCCAGGATGCCGGCGAGCCGACCGATCAGCTCGAGGGTGGAGCGGGGAGGCACGGCGAGCACCACCAGGTCGGCGCCGCGGACCGCCTTGGCCGGACTGTCGGCGAGATCGGTGACCGCCGTGGCCGTGAGGGCCTGAACCCCTTCGGCCCGGGAGGGGGAGAACCCAACCACCCTGGGCACGCCGGCGAGCCTGGCCTGCCACGCCAGCGAGCCACCGATGGCGCCGAGGCCGATCACGGCCAGGGACGATGGCCGCACGGATCAGCCTCGGACGGAAAACGACACGGAGCGCATGCGCCTGCCTCGTGGAGGCGGCAGCCGGCCGCCGTGGTTGCCTTGGGGACGGCCCGCATTGTACTGATATGGGAACCGATTCTCAACGCGATTGCCGCCACCTCGTGCGCCGCCGCCGCTCCCCTTTCGCGCCCCATCGAGGCCGACTGCAAGCTACGGCGGCACGGCGCCAGGTGGCGTGACCGGACCTGCCGGCGCGGGGAAAGCGCGAGCGGGTAAGCCCTCCGCGGACGCCCTGTTGCCCCGCCGCCCGCAAGCGCGCGTGCCAAAGTGGCCTCGCTTTTGCACCCATACTGGCGTGCTTCTTGCCCTTCCGGGGACGACTCGTGGCCAGAATCCTGATCGTCGAAGACAGCCCCGACAACATGAAGCTGTTTCGCGCGCTCCTCGCCGCTCGGGGCCACGAAGTGACCGGATTGTCGGGAGGCGAGCGGCTGCTGGAGACGATCGGCGGCTCGGCGCCCGATCTGGTGCTGATGGACATTCAGCTTCCGGGCAAGGACGGCTTCGCGCTGTTGCGCGAGATTCGCGGCTCGGCAAATGGCGGGCTCCGGGTGCTGGCGCTCACCGCCCACGCGATGAGCGGCGACCGCGAGCGGGCCCTGGACGCCGGGTTCGACGGCTACATCACCAAGCCGATCGATATCCGCAACTTCCCACTGGAGGTGGAATGCGCGCTCGGCGACGGCGACCGTCCGTCCTGAGTCTGACGCCCACGGCAGGACCGTCATGACTCACGAGACCGCTACGCCGGAAAAGAAGGCCCTGCTGGAGGCCTTCGACACCGTCCTCAAGACCCAGGCCGAGCAGCGCGAGGCCGAGCGACAGGTGGAGGAGGCGCGCCGGCAGGCCCGCGCCCGCAGCCGCCCGGTCCTATGGGCCTGTGCCGCGCTGGTCCTCTTCGTCGGCGCCTATCTCTGGGTCGAGCAGCCGGAGTGGGCCTTTCCGATGAAGGCGATCCCCGAATCCGTGGCCGTGAAGGAGGCCAGCCTGCGGATCGCCATGGCCAACGCCGCGCAGCACGTGGAACGGTTCCGGCATCGGACCGGCCGGTGGCCCACGACGCTCGCGGAGGCGGGCGCGCACGCGGACGGCTACGCCTTCGAGCGGGTCGGCAACGACTGGCGGATGGTGGGGCAGAACGGCCCGCTGCGGCTCACGCTGACGTCCGTGGATCCGCTGCCGAAGTTCCTGGGCAACAGTTTCGAGGTCATCGCGCGGAGGCACCGATGAGGCGGACGCGGGCGGGGTTCACCTTCATCGAACTGCTCGTGGTCATGATCGTGATCGGGCTGCTCGCCGGCCTGGGGCTGCTCAAGTACATGGACCTCAAGCACCGGGCGATGTCCGCCCAGGCGATCGCGGACCTGGAGGCCATCCGTCTGGCCGGCTACAGCGCCTGGTACGAGAACGGCGTCTGGCCCGGCGAGGTGGGAGCCGGGATCGTGCCCCCGGGGTTGGCCCCCTATCTCGCCGGCAGCTTTTCCTTCGCCAAGCCGGAGTACACGCTGGACTGGGAGAACTTCGTGCCGCCGGGCGGCGGCCCCAGCGGCGGCATGCAGCTCGGCGTGGTGCTCACCTCCAGCAACACCCGCCTCACCACCGTGCTCGCGCAGAACCTCGGCAACAAGGCCCCGTTCTTCATCATTGGGGGCAATCTCACCTACGTGATCGTGGGGCCGGACGGCAGGATCTAGCCCGCCGCCAGCGCCCCCCGGTACCGCTCCAGATGCGCGGGCGCGCCGGGGTAGCGCGGCGCCATCCGCTCGAGCGTCTCCACCAGCACTTCCGCGATCAGCACGTCCCGCACCGGCTTCCGATCGGCGGGCACGAGATACCACGGCGCCCACGGCGTGCTGGTCCGGGAGATCGCCTCCTCGTAGGCCTCGGTATACGCATCCCACTGCTCCCGCTTGCGCAGGTCCCCGTCGTCGAACTTCCAGTACTTGCCGGGATCCTGGAGCCGGGCCAGCAGGCGTTCCCGCTGTTCCTCGCGCGAGATGTGGAGCAGGAACTTGAGAATGGTGACGCCGTTCTCCGCGAGAATCCGCTCAAACTGATTGATCTGCTCGTATCTCGCCCGCCAGACCGGCTCCGGCACCAGGTTGTCCACCCGCACCACCAGCACATCCTCGTAGTGCGAGCGGTTGAAGATCCCGATCGTCCCCCGGGGCGGGACGGCCCGGTGGATGCGCCAGAGAAAGTCGTGGGCCAGCTCATCCGGGGTGGGAACCTTGAACGTGGTGAGCACGATGCCCTGCGGATCGAGCGGGCCGAACACGCCGCGGATCGCGCCGTCCTTGCCGGCGGTGTCGCGCCCCTGAAGGACCACGAGGAGGGCACGAGACGCCTCGGCATGGAACGCCGCTTGGAGCTCGTCCAGCTTCCGGGTCAGCCCCGCGAGCCGCTCCCGGAGATCGCTCTTGGAGTGCTCGTCGTCGTCGGGTAGCCGGGCGTCGCGGTCGCGCAGGGTGATGGTGGCACCGGACAGCAACGGGGCAAGGGGCATGGCGGGCTCCGCGATCAGGGTCCGGGGCAATCGAGAAGGACGGACGCGGGGATACGCCGGAACAGGTCGGCCAGCGGGATCGCCCCGTCCCCGGGAACCTCGAGCCGCTCCCCGCTCAGGGCACAGGTCCACCGGGTGGGCCAGCCGGCGGGGGGCCGCAGCACGGTGCCGGCCCAGAGCGCGGGGTCGGTCGGAATCGCCCCCTCCGCCAGCGCCCCTGTGAGGAGGCGCGGCACCGCGGCGATGAGCCGCCCGCCTTCCCCACCCCGGCCGAACGCGACCACCCGATCCGCCGCCGGGCCCTCGGCGGCCAGTGGCAGGTACTCCCGCGATCTGAAGGGCTCGGGCCGATCCCGGCGGGCCAGGAGGGCGGCGTGGATCACGTGGAGCTTGAGGAGTCCGTTCTCCACCTCACGCACCATCTCCTCGAGGAAGCTCCGGCGGACGTCGTCCTCGCCCGTGGTTCCCTGCTCCACCGTCTCCAGCGCGCGCTGCCGCCGTTCGAAGTCCACCGGCCGGCGGTTGTCGGGATCCACCAGCGCGAGGCTCCACAGCTCGTCGCCCTGGTAGATGTCCGGCACCCCGGGCGAGCTCAGCTGGAGCACCGTCCGGGCGAGGGCGTTCCAGAGGCCCGGCCGCGCCACCCGGGCAACGAACCGCTCGAGATCGTCGAGGAAGCGCGGGGCGAGCTCGGGCGACAGCAGCGCCTCGACATCCTTGCGGAGCGCGTCCTCGAACTCGGGATCGGGGTCGGTCCAGCTGGTGCGCACCTTCGCTTCGCGCGCGGCCTTGAGCATGTACTCGGTCAGCCGCTCGCGCAGCACCTCGAGGTCCCCCACCCGGAGCGACGCGAGCGGCCAGATGCCGACCGCGGCCTGACAGAAGTGCTGCACGGTGTTGGGATCGGGAAGCCGCCGCCCGCGCACCGTGGTCTTGTGCGCCTGGTTGAGCCGGCGCCAGTAGTCGAGGCGAGCCGCCCATTCCGCGGGAATCTCGCTCAGCACGTCGAGCCGCGCCCGCACGTCGGCGGTGCGCTTGGTGTCGTGGGTGGTGGCGGCCAGCATCGCGCCGGGGAAGCGGGCGGCGCGGTAGGCGTTGCCGGCGTGAAAGTCGGCCACCGCGCCGGAGAGCGGGATCTCCGGACCGCCTCCCACCTCGTTGCGGGACAGCAGGGGGGTATAGTCGTAGAACGCAGTGTCCTCCACACCCTTGGCCGCGGCGGGGCCACTCAGCTGCTGGAACCGCTGCACGAAGCGCAGCCGGAACTGCTCCACGCCGGGGGCACGCATGGGCCCCTCGGCGCCCAGGAGGGCGGCCTCCAGCAGATCGAGCGCCTCCTTCCGCGCCCTGCCCCGGGCGCGCGCTTCGGCCAGCGCACCCTCCAGCAGCCGCCGGTCCTCACCTTCCGGAATCGGATGCCGGTCGTCCACGTAGGTGCGGTAGACCGGCAGCGCGGCGATCGTCTCGACGATCGCGCGGCCGAGGGCCGCAATCGGCACCGGCGGGAGCGGGCGGTAGGGACCGGCCAGCTTGAGCAACCGCTCGGCCAGACGGCGCACCCCGGCAGAGAGTCCCGACTCGAGGATCAGCCGCTTGCCGTGGCGCGCCGTCGCCGCGAAGTCGAGCGGCTGGCGGATGACACGGTGGTACTCCCGCTCCAGCTCGGCGAAGCCCTCCGGAGAGAGGAAGAGCGCCTCGACCTCGTTGAGGAAGTCGTACCCGGTCGTGCCGGCGACGGGCCAGTCGGTCCGCAGCCGCTCGCCATGGCTCAGAATCTTCTCGACGTACACCCTGGGCTGTCCGCCGGCCTCCCCGAGGGCCGCGGCCAGGCGCTCGAAGTATCCCGCCGGGTCGAGCAGCCCGTCGGGATGATCGATCCGGAATCCGTCCACCCATCCGCGCCGGCGCCACTCGAGCACCAGCGCGTGGGTCTGGGCGAAGACCTCGGGATCCTGCATGTGAAGCGCGACCAGATCGTTCACGTCGAAGAACCGACGGTAGTTGATCTCCCGCGCCGCGCGCCGCCAGTGCACCGGCCGATAGACCTGCGCGTCGAGCAGACGGCGGAGTCGGACCCGCCCGGCCTCGCCCGCGCCGTAGGCCTCGAGCTCCCGGGCGAGCAGTGCGGCGAGGGCGGGGTGGGCCCCCAGGAGCTCGCGCAGCCGCGCCAGGGCCGCGGCGGACTCCTCCCGCCGCCGGGCGACCAGGCGCGGGGCGGTCGCGAGCCGCCGCGGCAGCGCGCGGAGCGCACCGGCCACCTCGCGCAACTCGGCGCAGGGCAGGTGCCCCGCCCCGAGCTCGCGCTCGCAAGCCGGCAGCGCCGCCGCCAGGACCGGCGCCATGGTGAGCGGGTCCAGCGGAAAGCCGTGCTCGAAGTAGCGCAGGCGCGGCAGCCCATGGTCCAGGACGAGGGTCATCTCACCCTGCTCCAGCACCCGGCTCCGCGGCTCTCCCAGGACCGGCAGCAACACCCTGGCACGGAGCTCACGCTCGCTGGCGCGCCAGTCGATGTCGAACCACCGCGCATAGCGTGACGCCGGACCATGCGCGAGCACGTCCTCCCAGGCGGCGTTCTCGGAAGCGGCCGCCATGTGGTTGGGAACGATGTCGAGGATGAGCCCCATCCCCCGGTCCGCGAGCGCCCGGTGCAGCTCGGCGAGCTCCGCCTCCGTACCCAGCTCGGGATCGAGCGCGGTGGGATCCACCACGTCGTAGCCGTGGGTGCTGCCGGTCCGCGACCGCAGCATCGGTGAGCAGTGCAGGTGGCTGATGCCGAGCCGGCTCAGGTAGGGGACCAGCGCCAGCAGGCGGGCGATGGTGAACCCGGCGTGGAGCTGCACGCGATAGGTGGCCCGCACGTCGGGCATCGGCTCACTCCGACGTCAGGTGACGCAGCAGCATCAGCGAGTGGGCCACCAGGTTCACGGCGTTCTGGCGCACCGGTCGCGAGGTCGGGTGGGCGGTGTTGACGATCTCGCTCCAGGTGCCGGGCCCGTTGAGGGTCGGCAGCCTGAACGACTTGGAGCGCGCTCCGCCGTTCACCAGCAGCAAGATCGCCTCCCCCAGCAGCCGCCGGCCCCGCTCGTCCACTTCGTCCGTGGCTTCCCCCCGGATCAGCATGCCGAGCACGTGGTTGGAGCCGTCGTTCCACTCGACGTCCGTCATCTCTTCGCCGTCCGGCCGGAGCCAGGCGAGGTCCTTGCCGCTCCCCGGCCCCCGGGCCTCGTGGCGGAAGAAGGTGCGCCGGCGCAGCACCGGGTTGGCGCCGCGGATGGCCAACACCGCACGGGTGAACTCCAGCAGCTGCTGCTCCAGGGGGGTCAGCCGCCAGTCGATCCAGGTGAGCGGGTTGTCCTGGCAGTAGGCGTTGTTGTTGCCCTGCTGGGTGCGCCCCAGCTCGTCGCCGTGCGAGATCATGGGCACGCCCTGCGAGAAGGCCAATGTCCCGAGCAGGTTGCGCTTGATCCGCTCCCGCATGCGGACGATGTGCACCGCGTCGGTCGGGCCCTCCGCGCCCCAGTTCCGGCTGAGATTGTTGTCGGTGCCGTCGCGGTTCCCTTCCCCGTTGGCCTCGTTGTGCTTCTGCTCGTAGCTCACCAGGTCGTGCAGGGTGAACCCGTCGTGGCAGGTGACGAAGTTGACGCTGGCGAGCGGGCTCCGCTGACTCTT
>DASUSR010000264.1:0-17681 GCA_036375015.1 Gemmatimonadales bacterium | reverse complement strand
GAACCATCGCCATGTGGATAAGGTGGATAGTCGGTGGACGATATGTGGGTAGTGACAGCCCTCACACCAGTGCTGAGACAGCAGCGTGTCGGTCCTGGCTCCCCCCCACCACTTCATCCCGAGCGAAGCGAGGGGTCTTGCCGGGGAATGGCTCGAACCATGTCCGGCCGCTTCGCTCGGGATGATGGTCGCGGCCGCTCGGGAGCGGCTCAGGAGGTCGTGCGAGACGGGAGGGGGTGCAGCGGGAACCGGCCGGCGCGATGGGCCCGGGCCTGCTCCACGTAATGTGTCCAGGTCTCGGCGATCCGGCGGGTGAGCGCCTCGTCCACCGGGCGCACGATGCGGCCCGGGACGCCCATCACCAGGGACCCCGGCGGGATCTGCATGCCTTCGGGGATCACCGCACCCGCGGCGACCACGCTGCCGGTGCCGATCCGGACGCCGTTGAGCAGGACGCTGCCCATGCCGATGAGGCAGTCGTCGTCCACGAGGCACCCGTGGAGGATGACGCGGTGTCCGACGCCGACCCGGGCGCCGACGCGGCAGGGCACGCCCTCGTCCACGTGCACGATGGTGCCGTCCTGAAGGTTGCTCCGCTCTCCGATGGAGATCCCTGCCATGTCGCCGCGCAGCACGGCGCCGTACCAGACGCTCGACTCGGCACCGAGCGTCACGTCTCCCATCACCGCGGCGGTCGGCGCGATAAAGGCGGTCGGATGGATCACTGCCGCTGGGGCGGGAAGAGCATCTGGGTCCAGGCTTCGACCGGCGAGCCCCCCTTGATCGCCGGATGCCAGGTGACGGTCCAGACGAAGTTGCGCACCGCGCGCTCGTACTCGGCGTCGTCCGAGGGCCGCAGCCGCTGCACGTCCACCGTGCGCCCTTCGGCCGACACCTTCACCCAGAGCAGCGAGGGACGGGGACTCCCCTCCACTCCTTCCGGCACCGGCACGAACGGCGCGTTGACCGGCTTGGGGCGCTCGTCGAAGCAGGAGCCGTCCGCGTTGTAGCCCGGGCCCGGCGAGCAGCGGGCCCGGGCCCGTTGCGCGACCCGCGGCGTGGTGGCGGCCGGAGCCCCGATGGGAGTGAGCTGCGGCGTCAGCTCGAGCACCTCGCCCGGGTGAATGACGATGGTGTCGGAGTAGAAGTTGAACCGCGGTGCCGAGATCGCGAGCGCGTGCCGGCCCGGCGGGAGCCGGGTGAGCGGCTCGGTCACCTGCCGCTCGTCGATCAGCACCGTGGAGCCCCGGGGGAGCCCGACCAGCCGGATGCCCCCGCTGTCCACCGGCGCCGGCTCGGCCGGCGCGGGATCGGCGGCGGGCGCCGGATCGGGCGGGCGCGAGATCGTCGGCGCCGGGGCCGGAGCGCGCGTCGGCGCCGGGGTCGCCGCTGGCGACGGGGCGGCGGTATCGGCCGGAGCAGCCGCCCCCCGGGCCGGGGAGGTGTCGGACACGACGCTTGGCGGCGCACTGTCGCCCGGGACGGGGGTCACTCCCCCGGGCGGCACCGAATCGGCGGCGGCCGCGGGCCCCGGCGCGAAGCCGCGGGCGCGGTAGTAATAGTAGGCGCCGCCGGCGGCGCCCAGCACGGCGAGCACCACCCAGAGCCAGGCCCAGGACGACGACGCTCCGCCGCGCATGGCGACGGAGCGGTCGGCCACCCGCCGGGGCAGGTCGCGCCGCTCGCGCGGGGTGGCCCGGCGGTCCACCAGGGGCGAGTCCAGCGGTGTCGTCGGCTGGCTCACGATGAGCGGCGGGCTACCGAGCACCGGGCCGGCGCCACTCGAGCCGGCCGCGCCGGCGCCCACGGCCGCGAGCGACACCCGGACCGATCCCGCCGCCGCGATCGGCTGTCCCTGAATCGAAGCGACCAGCTCCTCACAGCTCTGGAACCGGTCGTTGGGGTCCTTCATGAGCATCCGCTTGATCACCTCGAACAGCCGACGCTCGTCCGCGGTGATGAGCTGGGGTGTCGGCACCGGCTCGGTGATGTGCTTGTAGCCGATCGAGAAGCTGTCCTCGCCGTCGTAGGGCACGCCGCCGGCGAGCGCCTGGTAGGCCACCACGCCGAGGCTGTAGATGTCGCTCCGGCCGTCGATCGCCTGGGCCCGGGCCTGCTCCGGGCTCATGTAGTGCGGGGTGCCGATGGACATCCCGGTGCCGGTGAGCTTCTGCCCCGAGGCGGCCTTGGCGATGCCGAAGTCGGTCAGGAGACACTGCCCGAACTCGTCGAACATGATGTTGTCGGGCTTGATGTCGCGGTGAACGATGCCGCGCTGGGCGGCATAGCCCAGCGCGCTCCCCGCTTCCAGCAGGAGCCGACGGATCTCCGGGGGGGTGAGTCGCTTGCGCTCGGCCAGCACGGTGGAGAGCGAGCCGCCCCGGAGGAACTTCATGACGAAGTAGATCACCCGGCCGGCGCGGCCGACCCGGTAGATCGGGATGATGTTGGGGTGCTCGAGCTGCGCGGCGGTCCTGGCCTCGCGCTGGAAGCGCTCCACGAACTCGGAATCGAAGGCCAGCGAGAAGGGCAGCACCTTGATCGCCACCTCGCGCTCGAGGTGGCGATCGCGCGCCCGGTACACCATGGCCATCCCGCCCCGGCCCAGCTCCTCGATGATCTCGTACTCCGCGGCGAGTGCCTCGCGCACGAGATCAGTCTCCTGCAGCGCTCCCGTCGCGATCGCGTGCACCGGCGTGGTCGCCATGAGGTCGAGACCACAGGACGGACAGAACTTGGATTTGTCCGTGATCTCACTGCCGCACCTGGAGCAGAACATGCGCGCAAGCTACCCTGGCGCCGGGGACAGTCAAGCTGAAACAGACGTGGCGGATCGCGAGAGCAGTCGCAAATGGAAGGGCCGATCCGAGACCGCCGCCGCCCGCTTCCACCCTGCCCTTTTGCCCCGCGCCCCCTCGCTCTCCCTCGGAAACCCGCCTCGCTGCCCCGCTACCCAACCGCTCCGCTGCCCTCTGGCACATTTGATGCTGCTTCCTGCACGGTCCCCCCGCCATCTTCGGAGCCACCGTGGTACCGTACCACACGATCGCCTTCAGCCAGCAGAAGCTGCGCGCGGCCCTGCGGCGCACCTCCGGGCAGGAGCCCGGATTCAACTATGGGTTCGTGGTGCACTCGCGCCGGCACAACGACCGCCCCACCCTCGGGCTCATCACGCTGCAGGGTGAGAGCCTCGCTCTGAGTGAGCGCCTGCTCAAATCAGTGGACGGGGTCACCCTCTGGCTCTTCGGTCATGCCCGCATCACCCTCAATCCCGGCGATACGGTGCCCGGAGCGACGGGGAGCAAGGTGCCCGCGGCCGACCGGCCGCTCGCGTCGCTGGTCATGCAGATCGCGACCTTCGATACGAGCGCCGGGGTGACGCAGCACCTGGTGCAGGTGGAGGCGCTGGTGAAGGCCGAGACCCTGGTGCAGCCGCTGCTGGTGCTGACCCACGAGCGGCCGGGGGCCTGGCCGCTGTAGGCCGACGCTACCGCCGGAATGGGACATGAAACGGCCCTCCGAATCACCGGAGGGCCGTCGCGCTTCTATCCCTCGGCCGCGTCGCCGTCGTCCTCGTCGGGCGGTCCCTCTCCTTCCACTACGTCGAAGTCGGCGGTGCGCCGGTCGGTCCGGCCCTGGCCGTCGTCCACCAGCACCTCAAGGGTGTACCGGCCGGGCTTGAGCCGGTCGAGCTTGAGGCTGCGATGAGTGGAGGCGACCGGGAACGTGCCCTGCTCCTCGAACTTAAGGCTGAGCGCCGCGCCGCCGCCGCCGAAGATCTTGCGGAAAAGCCCGCCGCTCCCGCCCTGCCGCCGGACGGCGATGCGGACCGTATAGGGGGCGGCCTCCGCCAGCCCCTCGACCTCGTAGTAGAGCTCCATATCCTCGTTGCGGCGGAAGCTCCGCAGCGGGTTGAACATCACCGTATCCCGCTCCGCGCGCGGCCAGTACAGGTTGGCGTTGCGGCTCCCGATGACGAGGTCGCTGAGCGCGAGAGCATTCGAGGTCGGCTGGCCCACCCGCACGGTGTCGCGCGGCAGCACGATGCCTGCCTCCTCGCCCTGCTGGATCGCCAGGCGGTACTGGTGTTGTCCGGCGGGCACCGGGACCGATACCCTGCCCACCAGGTGCTCGCCTTCGGGCACCGGCGCGGGCGCCACGAAGTGCCGGGTGGTGTCGAGGGTGGCGGCCACCCGCCCCAGCCGGTCGGTCGCCACGAACCGGACCCGCACCGAGTAGAGGTAGCCCTGTGTCACCGTGACCGGCTCCAGACTCGAGCCGGCGATGGCGTAGGCGATCTGCACCTGGCTCCCGCTCGAGTCGCGGCCTACCGCCAGCACCTGGGTGCGCACCTTCAGCTCGTCGGCGAAGCGGAGCTCGTAGCTGTCCGTCGTGGTGCCCAGGGCGATGCTGGCCTGGCCCACCTGCCGCTCCTCGTCCTGGAACCGGCCGGTGGCAATCCGTCCGGCCGTCTGCAACCGGCCGTAGATCGGCGCCAGCCGCTCGCGCGAGAGCAGGAGCTCCTGCGCGACGGGATCCCCCTCGGAGCCGGCCAGCCCGCCGCGGAGCGCCAGGGCGTTGCTGAAGCCCAGCACGTCGAACAGGCTCTCCACCAGCTTGAAGTCCTGCACGTCCTCCCGGGCCATGAAATGGAAGATCAGGTCGCCCTCGGGCCGGCTGTACCTCCAGGACTCGTTGGGGTCGAGCCCCGGCGCGGCATAGGTGGCCCGGCTCGAGGGCTCGCCGTGCCTGATGTAGATCACCCCGCGGTCGTCGAAGTCGCGGCTGCCCGACCGGTAGCGCTCCACGATGTCGTAGTGCCGGTTGAGCGAGGTGAGATAGAAGTTCTTGCGAGCGTAGAAGAGCCGCCGGTAATGCTCCCGCAGCCGCTCGCCTTCGGCGCGGAGCTCGACGCGGTCCCGCTCGGACCAGAACCGGCGCAGGTAGGCCGCCCTGTGCTCGCCCCGGGTGCGGTCGAACTCGCCCAGCACGCTGTCTTCGGCGATGCTCGCCAGGTCCGCGCGATAGGCGGCGACGGCCGTGCTGTCGTCCATCGCCGCGCCTTCGTAATAGGGCTGGATCCCGTCGTAGCGCCCCAGCAGGAACCGGGTGCGGGCGACCTCCAGCAGGCCCAGCGCCCGATTCTCGCCCGAGGCGAGGTAGCCCTCGAGCGCCGCGAGTGCCGAGTCGCCGTCGCCCACCTCACGCTCGACCCGGCCCCGCGAGAGCAGGACCTCGGGGTGCGACGCCGCCGGCGTGGCCGCCGCCTGGCGGAGCGCCTGCAGGGCAACATCGAGCTTGATGTTCACCCGCTGGCGCAACGCCGTGCTGGCCAGGTCCACCAGCCCCTGATCGAACCCGGGGTCCACCTGCGCGGATCGGGCGAACGCCATCGCCGACCGGGTCAGCGCGTCCTTCCCGAGCATCGTCTTGATCCCGGTGACGAACGAAATCTGCGAGTCGCCGACGCCGTACTCGGCGAAGCCCATGCCGTAATGTCCGTAGGGCCAGTCCGGCTGCAGATCGATGACCCACTGGAATTCCGACGCCGCGTCCTCGTAGTGGCTCTGGCCGCCGAGGTCGCCCAGGCGGAGCGAGAGGAAGCCGAGCTTGAGGTGCATCATCGCGTCGCTGCGGTCGGCCTTGGCCTGCTCGATCAGGCGACGCTCCAGCGCGAGCAACCCCGTGGAGTCCGAGGTGGCGGCCAGGGAGTCGCGGAACCGCTCGATCTCGCTGCGCTGCCCGGGCGACTGCGCCGCCAGCCCACCGGGCCCGAGCAGCAGGAGGGTCAGCAGCAGGCGCAGGACGCCGCCGGACCGAGGCGCCGAGGGCGATCCGCTGGCATGGAGGGGGGAGGAAGGGGCGAACATCTATGCGATCCTCATATCCAACGATCCGAAGGCGTCACGACCCGCCGGCGTGCCGGTGCCTGCGTGCGAGCCATGGGGTGGGGATCCGCCCTAGGAGACGTGCCGGGTTTTCCACGGACCACACCGCGGCTACTCCTCCCGTGCACGGTCCCGGAGGAAGCGGCGCAGCCCGTGAAATATCGCCGAGGCGTACCGCCGCCGCCCGTCGGGCGTCCGCAGCGCGGCCTCCTGCTCGGGCACCATCATGAACAGCCCCTCGGTCAGCACCGCCGGCATCCAGGTGGCGCGGACCATCGCGAGATCGCCCCGCCCGAAGCCGAGATCCCTGAGCCCGAGGTGCTGCACCAGCTCCTCCTGGACGGCGCGCGCGAGGGGCACGCTGCGGGGATGATTGTAGTACACGCTGGTGCCGTTGTTGGTGTACGGGTTGACCCCGTCCGGCAGGGCGTTGTTGTGCACCGACACCAGCACGTCGGCGCCGGCCGATTCGGCCATCCGGATGCGGGGCCAGAGGTCGAGCGGAACGTCGGCGGTGCGGGTCATGAGCACGCGGGCGCCGGCCTCCTCGAGCAGCCGGCGGACCTCGAGCGCCACCAGCAGATTGGCCTCGGCCTCGCGCAGCCCGGTGGGGCCGGTGGCGCCGGCCGGCGGATGGCCCGGATCCACGGCGATCAGCCGGTTCCGCAGCGGATGGCCCTTGTCGAGCTCGGGCGGCCGGCGGATCTCGAAGATGAGATCGTTCCGCTCCCAGCGCACCCGATAGCCCCACACCGGGCGGGACAGCTCGAAGGTGAGGGTCACCTGTTCGTCCTCCGCCTGTGCCCAGCTCACCTGCCGCACCAGGGAGTCCCCGGCGCCGTACCGGATCCAGTTGACGTCTCCCACGGAGCCGTACAGCCTCAGCACCAGGGTGTGCTCCGTCTCGGACACCCGCAGCGGCACCCGGCGGTCGAGCGGCACGCGCACGGAGACCCGGTCCTCGCGCGGGGTCAGCGTCAGCGAGCCCGCCACCGCCGGCTCCGCAGGCGCACCGCCCGCCGGACGGGCCTCGGCGTGGGCCACCCAGCTCTCGATGCCGGGCGCGAGCCGCAGCCGGAGGTCGCGGCCGATCCGGCCGCTCACCGGGGCCCTGGTCCCGGTCGCGAAGAACCAGTGGTACGTGCCCCCGGGCAGCGCCCGCCCCACGACGAGGCCGTCCGTGGCACCGAGCCCCGTCGTGTCGTCGTCCAGCTCGGCCAGGAGCGGGAGGGTGTCGAGCAGCGCGAGCTGGAGCGGCCACCGGCTCCGCACGGTATCGGTGCCCAGGACGGCCTCGAGCACGGCCCACTGGGAATCCGCCGGCGCCGTGACCGCGCCGGAGCCGCAACCTCCGGTCGAGACGCAGCGGCTCGGCCCCGAGGAGGCGAGCGGAACCGGCGCCGCCACGGGAAAGAGCGGGCCGGGATCGGGGCCCAAGGGGCGGCCCCGTATGACCCCGGCGTAGCGGTCCCGGGCCGCCGGTGTCGCCAGGTTCGCGGTGTCGCGATCGAACGCCCGCACCGAGGCCTCGACCTCCTCCCGTGCGGCCACCGGCGCCAGTGGGACCACAGCGCCGTCGGGCAGCAGGAGCCGCAGCTGCGCCCCCTCGGCGGCCCGGGCGCGGAGGGTGAGATACTCCTCCTTCGGCCACCAGACCGGCCCCCGGGGCACGAGGGAGGTCGTATCGATCCAGAGCCCCGGCGGCGGCGGCGGGCGCCACCCGGCCCGCCGGACCCGGTGGAGGAGCGAGACCGACTCGGTGTCGGTAGTGGCCTCGATCCGGAGCTGGACCACGCTATCCTGCGGGAAAGGCACCCAGGCGAGCCACGCCCCGTTGGGCCACACCCGGACCGGCGTTCCGTTGACTGCGAGCCTGGCGCCGCCGGTGCCCACGCTGCCGAAGAGGAAACTGGAGTCGCCCGCCCGCACGGCCGCGTCGGCCGGCGGATAGACCACCCGCAGTGCCAGCGGGCCCCGCACCTCGGGCACCGGCGGCAGCGACCTGGCGGGCGGGGCGGGCGACGTGACCGTGTCGGCGGGCGGCAGGGCGAGCGGCGGCGCGGGGGTAGAACGGGAGGCGCAACCCGCCGTCAGGAGTGCGATTCCGACCAGGGCGGCGCATCGGTCAGGATGCATGGCTGCAAGGTACACGGTGGCTACAACTTACGCCAAGCTGACGTTGACGCTCCCGAGAGCGCTCCGTATTTTCGTCACACTCCCGACTCGACGACCGGAACAGAGGAAGGAATGGTCCGTGTGACTCTCGCCGTCGCTCGCCTGGCTGCAGACGGTCACGAGAGCTGCCACGTTGTGCCGGAGACCGCCTGATGGCCAGCGGTGTCCGAGTCTCCGTTTTCGGCAAGACCGACCTCGGCCTCACTCGCGATCACAACGAAGACACCTTCCTCGTGGCGGACCTGTCCACCGGGAACGCGAGCCTGCAGCCCGCCGTGCGGGAGCACGAGGTGGGCCCGCGGGGCAGTCTGTTCATGGGGGCCGACGGCATGGGCGGCGCGGCGGCGGGCGAGATCGCCAGCGCGATGGCGACCGACATCATCTTCCGCCATCTCAACACGGTCTGGACCGAGGACGCGGAGCAGACCGCCAGCCGCTTCGCCTACCGGATGAAGGAAGCGGTCGAGCTGGCCAACCGGGAGATCTTCACCTACGCCCGGGAGCATCCCGAGCTGCGCGGCATGGGCACCACGGTCACCGCGGCGGGCGTATACGGCGACGATCTCTACCTCACCCAGATCGGCGACAGCCGCGGCTATCTGGTCCGCAACGGCGAAGCCATCCAGCTCACCAAGGATCAGTCGCTCATGCAGCGGCTGGTGGACGCGGGGGAGCTGACCGAGGAGGAGGCCGAGCAGAGCGAGCGGCGGAACATCATCCTCCAGGCGCTCGGGCCCGACCCCCGCGTCAAGGTCGATCTCACCCACCAGACGCTGCGCCGGGGTGACACGCTCATCATCTGCTCCGACGGCCTCTCCGGCCTGGTGAAGCGCGAGGAGTTCGCGGAGATGGTGCGACAATATCCCGAGCTCTCGGCGCTCTGCGGCGCGCTGATCGACACGGCCAACGACCGGGGCGGACCCGACAACATCACCGTCGTCGCGGCGCGCTTCGAGGGCGACGCCCTCCCCGAGCCGGGAGATGCCGAAGGGGTGGGCTACCAGGTGTACGAGCTGCCCGAGCCCGACACCGAGCCCCGCGAGCAGCCGGAGCCCCCGCCGCCGAGCTCAGACCCCGCCCCGGTCACCGGCACGAACGCCGCCGAGTCCGCGATGGGGCGGTCGCGCGGCATCATGGTGATCGCCGCGCTGGTCGCGCTCGCCGCCCTCATCCTGACGCTGCTGCTCTGAAGCGCCGTCGTGACCGGACCTGACGCCCCGCTGCGGGTCCGGCTCTCCTGGGTCGCGGCGCTCTCCTTTGCCTCGGGCCTCCCGTTCGGCCTGTTCAACGACCTGGTCCCCGTGCTCCTCCGGGCCCGCGGCGCGAGTCTGGCGCAGATCGGTCTGCTCAGCACCCTGGCCCTGCCCTGGGCCCTCAAGTTCCTCTGGGCGCCCGCGGTAGACCGGCTGGGCACCCGGCGCCGGTGGATCGCCGCGTCGCAGCTGGGCCTCGCCGTGGCCGTACTGGGCCTGGCACTGAGCGGGGCGACGGTGACACCCGGGTATCTCGCGCTCCTCCTCGCGCTGGTGGCGTTGTCGGCCACGCAGGACATCGCCGTCGACGCCTACACCATCGAGGTGATGGACCGGAGCGAGCTGGGGCCGGCGAACGGGGCCCGGGTGACCGCCTACCGGATCGGGATGATCGTGGCCGGCGGTGTGCTGGTGGCGGGCTCGGCGTGGATCGGCTGGACCGGGTCGCTGCTGATCGCCGCGGCGATCTTCCTCGCGTTCGCGGCGCTGAGCACCCTGCTCCCCGCCACCCGCTCCGAGCACTCGGTGCATGAGCCGGTGCTGGAGCCGGTGCGCGAGCTGCTGGGCCGGCCCGGCATTCTGGTGGCGGCGCTGTTCGTCCTCACCTTCAAGCTGGGCGACCTGGCCCTCATCCCGATGGTCAAGCCGTTCTGGGTGGACAGCGGCTACAGCGTGCAGCAGATCGGCTGGGTGCAGACCACGCTCGGGGTGGGCGCGTCGATCGTGGGGGCCCTGGTCGGAGGGGTGGCGACGCGACGGCTCGGCGCCTTCCACGCCCTCTGGGTGCTCGGCCTGGTGCAGGCGCTCTCGAACCTCGCCTACTGGGCGGCGGCGATGGGCGGTGCGCCCACCACGCTCATGTACGGCGCGGCAGTGGTGGAGCAGTTCACGGGGGGGATGGGCACGGCGGCGTTCCTGACGTTCCTGATGACCCTGTCGTCGCGGCGCTACGCGGCCACGCAGTTCGCCCTGATGAGCGCGCTCTACCGCGTGGGCGGGCTCGCCGCCGGCGCCGTGTCGGGCGTGCTCACCACCCGGCTGGGCTACGCCGACTACTTCCTCCTCACCTTCGCGCTCGCCCTCCCTGCCTTCGCGCTGCTCCCCTGGCTCGGCCGCGCGGCCGCCCGCGACTGATTCCGGAGGCTACCCCAGGCGGCCGCGCAGCCACCGGGCCACCGCCTCCTGCATCAGCCGCTGCCGGTGCCAGGCGAGCAGGATGGGCCCGTCGGTCGGAATCTCCTCCGCCAGCCTCGGGTGGCCGAACAGCACCACGAGATCGGCGCCGGGCGCGGCGGCGGCGAGGGCGGTCCGGGCCTCCTCGCCGAACCCGGCCCTTCCCTTCCAGGCCCGGGGCTCCGCGAAGACCAGGACCACGCGCGATCCGCCGCCGTAGCGATCCACCAGGTCCGGGCCCAGCGCCTGCGCCGTCCAGTCGCTCCGCGACGGCGGATAGGGTCCGCCCAGGTCGTCATCCACGACCACCAGGTCGAGCGGTGGGGCCAGCTCGGGCGCGCTCCCGCGCAGCATCCCCTGGGCCAGCAGCACGTCGGCCAGCACGTCGGCCGATTCGTACGGGCCCCGCATGACGGGCGGAGTGGAGGCGGTGGCGGCGCGGAGGGCCGCCGCGTAGCGCCGGAGCGCCTGGTCCAGGCGGTCGGCGGGAAGCGCACCGCTCGCGAGCGCCTGGTCCAGCGCGTCCCGCACCCGGCGGGGATCGTTGGGATAGAGCAGAAGGTCCACCCCCGCCAGCACCGCCTCGACCGCAGCGTCCGACTCCCGGCGCCCGACCACCGCCGCGTCCATGATGAGCGCATCGGTCACCACCAGCCCGTCGAAGCCCATCCCCTCCCGCAGGCGCGCCAGAATCGGCCGGGAGACTGTGGCCGGAACGGCGGCGGGATCGAGCGCGGGATAGGCCACGTGCGCCGTCATGACCGAGGCGACCCCCGCCTCCACCGCGACCTCGAAGGGACGGAGATCGCCGGTCAGCAGATCGTCGGCTTCCGCCTCGACTACCGGGAGCTCCACGTGCGAGTCCACGGTGGTGCGGCCATGCCCCGGAAAGTGCTTGGCGCAGGCGAGTGCCCCTGCGCCCTGGCAGCCTTCGATCCAGGCGCGCACGAAGGTGGCGACCCGGTCGGGATCGGCGCCGAAGGCGCGGGTCTGCACGATCGGGTTGTCGGGCAGCAGGTCGAGATCGGCCACCGGGGCGAACACCCAGTTGATGCCGACCGCGCGCGCCTCCTGCGCGGTGACCGCCCCGGCCCAGCGCACGACCGCCGGCTGGCCCAGGGCGGCGAGGGCGGCGGGCGGCGGGAACTCGGTCAGGCCGGTCACCTGCTGCCCCGCGCCGCGCTCGAGATCCGAGGCGATGAGGAGGGGCCGCCCGGCGCGGCGGAGCAAGTCGGCGGTGAGCCTGCGGACCGACTCCACGGTTCCGCCGAAGACGATGAAGCCCCCAACGCCCAGCTCGAGCGCGTCGGCGATGGCGCCGGCTTCATGGCCGTACCCGCCGTCCGGGCGCCAGCGCAGCGCCGGAAGGATCAATCGTCCGGAGGCGAGTCGGTCGCTCATGCGTCTCAGTCGGGGGTGATGGTGCCCAGCACGCGGGGACCGGCGGCACCGGTCGCGGCGGGGACGTTGCCGGGCTGCCCGTGCAGAGTGAGGTAGCCGAGCAGCGCGAATGCGACCGCCTCCTTGGCATCACCCGGGAAGAACAGCTCGTCGAAGCGCCGCAGCGCGGGGGCGCCGGGGAGCGCGTGCAGGTGCGTGCCGAGCGACTGCATGAGGCCGGGGTGGTGGCAGCCGCCGCCGGAGGCGACCACCTCGACCCCTGGCGGCAGCCAGCGTCCGATCGCCGCCGCCACGCTGCGCGCGGTGAGCTCCACCGCCGTCGCGACGCCGTGCACTCCCGGGACCCGCTGGTGCAGCGCGATGGCGTACGATTCGCCGAACCGCTCCCGGCCCGTGCTCTTGGGCGGGTGCTCCGCGAAGTAAGGATCGGTCAACAGCTCGGCCAGCACGTGCTCGTCCGGAGCGCCCTGCGCGGCGAGCCGCCCGTCGCGGTCGTAGGAGCGGCGCGGGTCCACCAGCGCGGCGACCCCGTCGATCACCGCGACACCCGGGCCGGTGTCGAAGGCCAGCACCCCGTGCTCCTCCGCGCGGCGGGGCACGTACGTGAGGTTCGCCATCCCGCCGAGGTTGAGAAGAACCCGCGGCCCGTCGGGCGCGGCGAAGAGCAGCACGTCCGCCATCGGCACCAGCGGCGCGCCCTGGCCGCCGGCCGCCACGTCGCGCGCCCGGAAACCGCTGACCACCCGCACGCCGAAGCGCTCCGCCAGCAGCGCCGGCTCGCCGAGCTGCCAGGTCACCAGCGGCGGCTCGTGCCAGATGGTCTGTCCCGGGAACGCGATGAAGGCCAGGTCGGACGCGGGCACGCCGGTCTGGGCCAGCAGGATCTGGACGGCGTCGGCGGCCCACTGCGCGAGGCGGACGTGCAAGCGGGCGAGCGCCGGGCTGCCGGCGGGCCGCTCGGGATCGAGCGCGGCGCGGATCTCGGATCGCTCCGCGCGGGTGTAGGGCCGGGTGACGAAGCCGAGCAGGGCCGCGTGCGTGGGACCGTCCAGGCGGACCAGTGCGGCGTCCACACCGTCGAGCGAGGTCCCCGACATGAGTCCGACGGCGAGGACCGGGCGTTCGGTCACGCGCCGTGCACCGGGGGAGGATCGCCGACCACGGTCCGGAGCCGCCCCTCGTGCTCGGCCAGGAGCCGGTCGGCCTCCTCGCGGGAGACCTGGCGGCGCGCCATCACGATGGCCGTCTTGACCCGACCGTCGGCCGCCTCGATGACCGAGCGCGCCCGGGCGCGGTCGAGTCCGGTCGTCTCCATGACGATCCGCTCGCTCCGGTCCACCAGCTTGTCGTTCCAGGCGCGCAGATCCACCATGAGGTTGCCGTAGACCTTGCCGAGCCGGATCATGGCGCCGGTGGTGAGCGTGTTGAGCACCAGCTTGGTGGCGGTGCCCGCCTTCATCCGGGTGGAGCCGGTGACGATCTCTGGACCGACCAGCACGGTGATGCAGACGTCGCAGGTCTCCCGCAGGAGCGCGGGCGGCTCGGAGCAGGAGACCAGCACGCTGCCCGCGCCCAGCGTCTGCGCCCGGGACAGCGCCGCGCGCACGAAGGGAGTGGTGCCGCTGGCGGCGATCCCCACGACCACGTCCGTGGGGCCCACCCGGCGCGCGTCCATCTCCCCGATCCCGGCGTTCACGTCGTCCTCGGCGCCCTCCACCGAGCGGATCAGCGCGGGCAGGCCGCCGGCGATGATTCCGACCACCATTTCCGGAGGTGTTCCGAAGGTCGGCGGGCACTCGGCCGCGTCGAGCACGCCGAGGCGGCCGCTGGTGCCGGCGCCCACATAGAGCAGCCGCCCGCCCGCGCGAAAGGCCGCCTCGATCAGGTCCACGGCGCGCGCGATGTCCTCCCGCGCCGCGGCGACGGCGATGGGCACGGTCGCGTCCTCGGCCCCGATAAGATCCACGATCTCGAGGGCGGAGGCGGAGTCGATGGTGGCGCTGCGGGGGTTGCGCCGTTCGGTCAGGCGCGTGTCGAGGTAGTCGTCAGCCACGCACGGGGATGATAGGAGTATCCAAGCGTCAGCCTGCGGCTAAATTAGACCGCTCGGCTCGCCCGAGGCAACTCCACTCTTCCGCACTGCAGCGAGGTCCGCGTGTTCGTTCGTCGTTCGTCGCCCGCCGTCGTGGCGCTGGCGCTGGCACTGGCCTGTCGCACCGCACCCGAGACGCCCGCTCCGCTCGCCGGCGTCGCGCCGGACTGGCCGCACACCGGCCGCGCGCGCGTGACCGAGGCCGAGTCGGCGATGGTGGTCTCCGGGCATCCCCTCGCCAGCGCGATCGGGCGCGATCTGTTGCGCCGGGGCGGCAACGCGGTAGACGCGGCGGTGGCGGTGGGATTCGCCCTCGCCGTCGTGCACCCCGAGGCCGGCAACATCGGCGGCGGCGGGTTCATGGTGATCCGCACCGACGGCGCGGTGCGAACGCTGGACTACCGGGAGACTGCCCCCGGCCGCGCCACCCGCGACATGTACCTCGACGAGGCCGGCGAGCCGACCGAGCTGAGCGTGACCGGCCATCTCGCCGCCGGGGTGCCGGGCTCGGTGGCCGGGCTGACCGAGGCCCACCGCGCCCTCGGACGCCTGCCCTTCGCCGAGGTCATCGCGCCGGCCATCGCGCTCGCCCGGGACGGGTTCGTGGTGGACGAGTACCGCAGCCGCTCGATCGCGAGCGACAGCGCACGGCTGGGCACGTTCCCGGGGTCGCGCGCGAGCTTCCTGCCGGAGGGCCGGGTGCCCGTGCCGGGGAGCACGCTCCGTCAGCCCGACCTCGCGACCACGCTCGAGGCCATCCGGGACCACGGGGCGGCGGGATTCTACCGCGGGCCCGTGGCGGACCTGATCGTGGCGGAGATGGAGCGCGGCGGCGGCCTGATCAGCCACGAGGATCTGGCCGCCTACAGGGCCATCTGGCGCGACCCGGTGGTCATCCGCTACCGCAACCACACGATCTATTCGATGCCGCCCGCTTCCTCCGGCGGGGTGACCATGGGCCAGATCCTGAACGTCATGGAGGGCTACGACCCCCTGCCGCCGTTCGGCTCCCCCGCCCTGCTGCACCGCGAGGCGGAGGCGATGCGGCGCGCCTTCACCGACCGCAACACCTATCTGGGCGATCCCGCCTTCGTGCGGAACCCCACGGAACGGCTGCTGTCCAAGGCGTACGCGGCGGAGCTGCGCGCCTCCATCGGCGAGCGCGCCTCGCCCACGCCCCGCTTCGACCCGGCCGCGCGGGGCGGCTCGTCCACCACCCATTACTCGGTCGTGGACGCCGAGGGCAACGCGGTGAGCTGCACGACCACGCTGAACGAGAGCTACGGCAGCGCCGTGACCGTGACCGGAGCCGGGTTCCTGCTCAACGACGAGATGGACGACTTCGCCACCGCGCCGGGCAAGCCGAACCTGTACGGCCTGGTGCAGGGGGAAGCCAACGCGATCGCGCCCGGCAAGCGGATGCTCTCCGCGATGACCCCGAGCCTGGTGTTCGACTCGACCGGCAGCCTGCTGCTCGTCACCGGCACCCCGGGCGGCCCGCGCATCATCACCATGGTCTACCACGTCATCTCCAACGTGATCGACCACCGGATGCCGCTCCCCGACGCGGTCACCGCGCCGCGCATGCATCACCAGGCGCTGCCGGACAGCCTGCGGGTCGAGGAAGGCGGCTTCCCCCCCGCGACGCTCGACTCGCTGCGCTCGCTGGGTCACGCCGTCTCGGCCCGCGGGTACTGGGGGGATGTGGAGGCGATCATCCGGACCGGCCGCGGCTGGCAGGGGGTGAGCGATCCCAGGCGGGGCGGGGGCGGGGCAGGATACTGAACGACGGCGGGCAGCGAGGCGGCGGGGCAGCGGGGTGAAGGCAAGGGGGGCGGTCCGGTGTGCCCGGACCGCCCCCTGTCCTGCTGTGCTCCTGCCGCGCCAGGCGATCAGCTCTGGGCGAACCTCTCGTCCAGCGTCAGCGTCAGCGCCGTACCCTGCGGGACCACGACGTCGCGGTCCTTGGTCTCGATCGCGCGCTGGGTGCCCACCGCGCCACCGATGATCCCGCCGATGATGGCGCCCTTGCTGCTGCCGCCGAGGACCCGTCCGACCACGGCGCCCGCCGCGGTGCCGGCGCCGACCTTGGCGATCTCGTTCACGCCGGTCCCCCGGCCCTCCAGCTTGGTCTGCACGCCGGAGATCGACGCCGCGAGCGGGCGGGACTCGCCGTCGATGGACACGCTCACGGGCTTCAGCGTCAGCGTCCCGGTCGTGTCGCTCTTGCTGTCGGACGGCTTGATCGCGGTGACCTGCAGCGACACCTTGGCGCCCGCCGGGATGACGGTTCTGCCCGAGGCGTCCTTCACATCCGTCGCCACCGTCGCCGTGATCTCGTCGCCCACCTTGTTCTTGTTGGAGCGGATCTCGGCGTCGGTCGCCGCGCTGAAGCTGGTGCCGGCCGCGAGCGCCGCCGCCGCTGCCGGAGCGGGGGCCGGCTCGGCCGCCGGCCGGGACGGCGCCGGCTGAGGCCGCGGCTTGGCCGCCGGCTTCCTGGCCGGGGTCGCGGGAGGTGCCGGGGGCTCCGGCTCGGCGACGGGCGCGGCCTCGTCGTTCAGCTCGGCTGTGGTATCCACCGGGGCGAGCTGGAGGTCGCGGCTCAGGCTGTCCGCCGCCGCGACCTCCTGCCGATCCCCGCCGCCGCAACCGGCGAGGGCCGCCAGCGCGAGAGCCGCGAGAAGCGTTCTGGACATCGTTTCCTCCTTCGAGTGTGACTTGCCCGGGTCTCACGAGCCGGTGACATTCCCCGGAGCCTATGAGCGAACTGCGGGCGCTGCTGCCCTATCTCGAGCCCTACCGCCGTACCTACGCCCTCGGTCTCCTGCTGGTCGTCGTCTCCAACATCTTCACGACGCTGGGCCCCCGGTTCCTGGAGCGCGGCATCGATGCCCTCCGCGCCGGAGAGCCCTTCCGCCAGGTGCAGCTCGCGGCGGCGGGCATCCTGGCCGTGGCCCTCCTTGGCGGCCTGGCCCGCTATGGCATGCGCCAACTGCTCAACAGCGGCAGCCGTCGCGTCGAGACCGACCTGCGGGACCAGCTCTACCTGCATCTGCAGCGGATGTCGGCCGAATTCTACGACCGATACCCGACCGGCGATGTGATGGCCCGCACGACCAACGATCTGCTCGCGGTCCGCATGGTGGCCGGCCCCGCGCTCATGTATCTGGTGGATACTAGCATCCGGGCCCTCCTGATTGCACCCGTCATGTTCGCCATCAGCCCGCGGCTCGCCCTCCTGGCCCTGCTGCCCCTCCTGGGCCTGCCGGTGGTCATGGTGACCCTGGGCCAGCGGGTCCACCGCCGGACCCAGGCCATTCAGGCGCAGTTCAGCGAGCTGACCAGCCAGGCCCACGAGAACCTCACCGGAGTCCGGGTGGTGCGCGCCTACCGGCAGGAGGCGGCGGAGATCGCGGCCTTTCGGGACCTGAGCCGGGAGTACCTGATCCGCAACCTGAGCCTGGCCAGGGTGCAGGGGCTCTTCTTTCCCCTGCTCACCCTCCTGGGCGGGCTCAGCGCTTTGGTGGTGCTGTACATCGGCGGGCGGCTCATCATGGCGGGCCGGGTGACGGTCGGCGAGTTCGTCGCCTTCGGCGTGTACCTCGGGCTCCTGGTCTGGCCGATGATCGCGCTCGGGTGGGCCGTCAACCTGGTGCAGCGGGGCGCTGCCTCGATGGGACGGATCAACGACCTCTTCCG
>DASUSR010000263.1:0-5523 GCA_036375015.1 Gemmatimonadales bacterium | reverse complement strand
CGGTCCTTCACCCGGGTGCGTCCGTCCTCGTCCACCGTCACCACCAGCGCGCCGCGCTCGGCGGCGCCCAGATCCACCAGAACCGGCTCGGGCCGCCAGGCGAGCACCAGGCCGCCGATCACCAGCGCGGCCGCCAGCGCCGCGAGCAGCCACCTCCGCCCTGAGCCCTCGGGCTGCGGCGCGGGCAACGCGCTCCGGTGCAGCGTCGGTGTCAGCGTCTGCCGGACCGGCGCCGGGGTCTCGGGTCGGGGCAGCACGCCCGACGTGGCTTCGTCCCTCATGGAACCACTCCCGTCATTCACGAGTCTTGAGCACCGCGACCAGGTCGAGGTGGTCCAGCCGGTGGCGCACCAGCAGCGCGGTGACCGCCGAGGAGATCAGCACCACCAGCACGGCGAAGGCGTAGGTGCGGGGCGACAGCTCCACCGGGAACCGGTACCGCTCGGGGTGAATCGTGCTGACCACCCATGCGGTGAGCCAGGTCCCGAGCAGCAGTCCCACCGGGATCGCGAGCAGCACCTGCAGCCCCAGCTCTCCGAGCAGGATCCGCGAGATCTCGGCCCGGGTGAACCCCAGCACCCGAAGGCTGGCCAGATCGCGGCCCCGCAGCGAGAGCGCCACGCGGGCGTTGTTGTACACCACCCCGACCGCGATGGTGACGGCGAAGACCGTGAGCACCAGCGTGACCACCGCCATGGATTCGCCGCTCTGCTGCCGGAGCCTGCGGATGACCTCTTCCCGGCGGGTCACGCTGGCGACGAGCGGCATCTCCTCCAGCCGGCGGATCACCTCGGCTTCGCCCCCGTGGTCCACGGCGAGCAGCGCCATGCTGATGGTCGGCGTCTCGCGCAGCAGCCGGTTGAGCTCCTCCAGGCGCAGATAGGCCTGAAGACCGATCAGCTCGTCCACCAGTCCCGCGACCGTCACGCGGTGGGTCTCCCGGGCTCCCTCGAGCACCTTCACCACCGCCGTGTCGCCGGGCTCCAGGCCGAGGATCTCCCCCAGCGTACGGGTGAGCACCAGTCCCCCCGGCGGGAGCGGCACCGGCTGGAGAGTGTTCCGGCTCACCACCCGCTGCAGCTCGGACTCGTCGGCCAGCCCGATGAGCGGCACCTCCCGATAGCGGTGACCGTGCTCGATCCGTACCGTGGCCGCGCGGACCCCTTCGACCCGCCGCACCTCGGGCAGCTGCGCCAGCGAGGCCACGGCCCGCTGCGGCACGGGGTCATGGAAGGCCACGCTCAGCGTCTCCCGGTTGACCCGGGAGAACTGGACGTCGATCAGATACTCGAACGCGTCGCCGCTGAACTGCCCCACGATCAGGGTCGCGATCCCGGTCGCGATGCCCAGCACCGAGAGCAGGGTGCGCATGGGGCGCCGCTCCAGCTCGCGCGCCACCATCCGCCAGGCCGGCGGGATGAGCCGGGGCAGGCCCAGCCGCTCGGTGAGGAGCGGCCGGTATATACCCGGAGCGGGCGGGCGCATCGCCTCCGCGGGGGGCAGCCGGGCGATTCGCCGCACCGTGCCGACCGCGCCGGCCGCCGCCGCCCCGAAGCTCAACAGCACGGCCACCAGCGGGACCCGCAGTCCCAGACGGTAGTCGAACACCGGGAAGCGGAAGATGTCGGCATAGACGCCTGTGAGGCCCGCGCCCAGCCAGCGGCCCACCGCCACGCCCAGCAGCGCCCCGAGCAGCACCACCACGGTGACGAGCTTGAGGTAGTGCAGGCCCACCTCCGCATCGTGGTAACCCAGCGCCTTGAGCGCGGCGATCTCCGGACGCTGGAGCTGTACCAGCCGGGCCAGCACCACGTTCACCAAGAACGCCGAGACCGCGAGGAAGATCAGCGGCACCACCGTGGCGAAGGTGCGGAGCTGCTCCATCTCGTCGTCCAGCACGTCGTGGGACGCCTGGCGGGCGCGCCCGATGGCGCTGAAGCCCCCGTAGGGGTCGAGCACCCGGTCCACCTCCCGCAACACCGCGGCCTCCGACGCGCCGGGCTGCAGGCGCAGCACCGCGTCGTTGAACGCCCCCTCCATCTGGAACGCCGGGGCGATCGCCTCGCGGTCCATCCAGAGCACGGCGAAGCGCTCGTCGTCGACGCCGGCCGCGCCGCCCGCCGGGATCGGGTAGATGAACTCGGGCGAGGTCCCCAGCCCCACGATGACCAGCCGGCGGCGCTCCTGGTTGAGCACCACGGGCAGCGTGTCGCCCGGCGCGATGCCGTGGCGCTCGCCGAACTTGGCGAGCAGGATCGCCTCGTCGGCCCGGCCCGGCTCCACCGCGCGGCCGGCCTCGAGCGAGATCCGGGCCAGGGGCGGCTCGCCGTCGCCCGGGAGCGTGACGACCTGCGCCAGCGGCGGCTGCGGCTGGCCGGTGAGCGGCAGCGTGACGCCCTCGACCACGCGGGTGTAGGCCAGGGCCACTCCGGGAATCTCTTCCAGCTGCCGCCGCACCTCCTCCGGCGCGCGCTTCAGGTGCACGAACACCTCGCCGAAGCGGTAGTCGAGGTAGTACTCCTCCAGCGAGCGGCCAAGCGAGACCCAGGTGCTCTGGAGGGTGACGTACGAGGCGATGCCGCAGGCGACCACCAGGGCGATGGTGATCACCTGGCCCGCGAGCTGCGCCAGGTCGCGCAGCAGCTTCCTGTCGAGCGCCTTCACCACTGGAGCGTCTCCACCGCGGCTCTGGTCCGGTGCCGCTCTTCCCGCACGATGCGGCCGTCACCCAGGGTCACCACCCGGTCGCCCATGGCCGCGATGGGGACGTTGTGGGTGATCACCGCCGTCGTGGTCCCCAGCTCGCGGTTCACGGTCTCGATGGCCATGAGCACGAGCTTGCCGGTCTCGCAATCGAGGGCGCCGGTGGGCTCGTCGCAGAGCAGGATGTCGGGGCGCTTCGCCACCGCGCGCGCGATCGCCACCCGCTGCTGCTCCCCGCCGGAGAGCTGGGCCGGAAAGTGGTCGAGCCGGTCGCCCAGGCCCACGAGGCCGAGCACTTCCTCCGGCGCGAACGGCCGGGGGACGATCTCGGTGACCAGCGCGACGTTTTCCCGCGCCGTGAGACTGGGAATGAGGTTGTAGAACTGGAAGACGAACCCGACATGGTAGCGGCGGTAGCGGGTCAGCTCCGCCTCGCTCGCGCCGGTGAGCTCTCCGCCCCGGTAGTACACCCGCCCGGCGGTCGGGACGTCGAGCCCGCCGAGGATGTTGAGCAGCGTGGACTTGCCGCTGCCGGACGGACCCAGCAGGACCAGGAACTCCCCCGCCCGCAGGTCGAGGTCAACTCCGCGGAGCGCGGGCACCTCCAACTCGCCCATCCGGTAGATCTTGGTCAGCCCGACCGTCCGCAGCACCGCCTCGGGCGGGGCCGCGGGCGGCGTGTCGCGCAGCAGGGCGGTCATGTCAGCTCCCGACGACCTCCCCGGCCGGTCGCCGCGGAGTCAGGAACCCGCGCGGGCCGCGGGTCTCGCCGATCCGGACCAGCTCCTGGGGCACGAGCCTCTCGCCGATCCCGAAAACCGCCGCCAGCTCGACCCGGGTCTCGGGCAGCTCGATGGCGGCGCTCGCCGGCTGGAGCCCGAGGCCGCGGGCGGTGGCCGCGAGCCAGAGGCGCTCGAGCACCTGCCCGCTCCGCAGGTGGGCCCGGTGGTCGTCGCCGGGCGCGCTGATGAGCGCGAGCACCGGCGTGCTGCGGATCGAAGCCAGCTCGGCCCGCTCGAGCCAGTGTGCGATGCTCTCGCGGGAGAGGGCGAGCCGGCCCACCTTCGCGAGCGGCCACGGCATCCCGAAGTTGCCCTGACCGACCAGCTCGGCCAGCTCCCGGCGGTAGTCGTCCCGGCCCAGGAGGACCTCGCAGGCGCGCTCGTGGAGCGCCGCCACCGCGTGGCGGCGGCCCGGCGCCTCGCTGAAGGTCACGACGACCTCGCCGTCTCGCGCGCTCTGCTCCAGGGCCCGGAGCTCGGAAACGTGGAGCGCCCGGTCGGTGAACGGACCGTGCGCGGTGCGCCGGGCGAGCAGCGCCTGCAGGGTGAGTCCCGACCGCTCGGGAGACGGCACGCCGCCCGGACCGAAGGTGACGGCCGCGGCCAGGCGCTCGTCCGAGGGATCGGGGAAGTAGGCGGTCGAGTGGCGGAACCCGAAATGTTCCGCGGCCACGAGGAGATTCTCCAGCGCGCAGCCGAGGCTGAGGTAGAGCTCCCGCTGATCCGGATCGGCCACCCGCTGCCAGCGCTCGGGGTCGGCCCGGAGCAGCACGGTGTCCCCGTTCAGCGTGAAGCGCCACGGCTGCGCGTTCCGGGCGGAGGGCGCCAGCACGGCGTACCGCACCAGGAAGTGAAGCTGCTCCTCGAGCGGAAGGGTCCCGGGGAACTCCTGCTCTGAGACGTGGCGGACGGAAGTCGTGGCGATCATAGATACGCCTCCTGCATCACGGTCGGCGGGACCCGGCGGCGGGCCTGCCAGCCCCGCCAGGCCCGAAGTACCAGGGCGCCGGCCCCGGCCTGGCCCGCGATCAGCACCAGAACCAGGCCGAGCACGGGAATGAACGCGGCGAGCTGCAGCGCCACCACGCCGGCGGCGGCCTCCCGCATCGGTGGGCGCGTCGGGTCCCACGCCGAGCGGAGCAGCGCCGTGCCCACGGCGGTCGCGGCCACGATGTAGCCCAGGAACCAGAGCGCCGGCAGGAGGAAGAGCAGCACCCAGACGGCGAGAGGGACGCCCACGACACTGAGGAAGAGCGGCCCGGTGAGCAGCGGTACCGCGATCCAGAGCGCCGCCACCGCGAGCAGGGTCTCGACGGGCCGCACGGTGAGCAGCCGGGCCGACTCGCTCAACTGGCGCCCGCCCGTCGCCGCGAAGAGCACGGCGGCCACCACGATCATGAACGTCATGGCCGCCCAGAGGAGTCGCAGGACCTGGCCGCTCACCGCGAGCCCGTGCTCGCGGACGCTGCCACCCACGACCGCCGCGGGGTCGCGCGCCAGCGTGCCGCCGAGCAGGGCCACATCACCCGCGACGGTCGCGTCGGGCCCCAGCTCCAGCCGGCCGCCGGCCACCACCACGTTGCCCAGCACGCTGCCCGTAACGCGCGCGGTGCCGTTCACCACCAGCAGCTGCTCGCGGACGGTGCCCCCGATCTCGGCGTCGTGGCCCACCACGACGGCGGTGAACACCTCCTGGCCGGGCGCCACCATCAGCGGACCGTTGACCCGGACGACCACGTCCGTCACGTCTTCGGCGATCTGTGCGGCCAGCGGCCCCCCGGCAAGGGCCAGCAGAAGACCCGGTACGGCGCTCAGCAGGTATCTCATGACTCTCTCCCTGGTTGCCCCTGCATGATGCCCCCGGCCGCCACAATCGGGTGTGAAGGAGACCTGAAGGTGTCTTCACCGCGGGGCTTCCGAGTTTTCTCATGGTTTCTTCATAATCGCCCGGCCAGTTTCCGCGCATGCGTTTGCTCGTCGTCGAGGACGACCACAAGCTCGGGACCCTGCTGGAGGAGGGGCTCGGGGAAGAGGGCTT
>DASUSR010000262.1:0-7376 GCA_036375015.1 Gemmatimonadales bacterium | reverse complement strand
GCCTCCAGATGGACCTGGTCGCCCGGGCGGCGGAGGCCGAGTGTGGTATGGTGTAAAGTAAACGGAATCAGTGAGATCTGGATTGCGTCGGGGGCGGGGACGGCGTTCACCGTGAGACTCACCCCGTCCACCGTGATGGAGCCCAGCGGCACCGTCACCCGGGCCACCTCGGGCGGCACCCGGAGGTCGAGAAGGCGGGCGTCGTCCCGGGTGGCGACCCGCTCCACCGTACCGACGCCATCCACATGGCCCTGCACCAGATGACCGCCCAGCCGATCGCCCGCCCGGAGGGCGCGCTCCAGGTTCACCCGCTGACCCGCAGCGTAGCCGGCGAACCGGGTGCGCTCCAGCGTGGTGCGGATGACGTGGGCTTCGAAGCCCCCGGGCACCACCCGCTCGACCGTGAGACAGGCGCCGTCCACGGCGACGCTCTCGCCCGGGGCCAGCCCCTCGTAGGGAGCCTCCACCACCAGCTCGAGCCCGCTCTCCGTGCGGCGCGCCTCCCGGACCGTTCCCACCGCGCTCACGATGCCGGTGAACATCAGACCCGGTCCAGGACCAGGAGGGTGTCGTCGCCCAGGGCGCGGCGCTCCACCACCCGCCATCTCGGCGCCCGGTCAATCGGCTCGCTCGGCAATCCGGCGATGGCGGGGACGCCGCGCTCGCCCAGCCAGAGCGGGCTCTGGACCCAGTAGTAGCGGTCCACCAGCCCCTGGCCCAGCAGCGCGCCGGCAAGGCGCCCGCCACCCTCCACCAGGAGCGATTCGATGCCCAGACGGCGCAACTGGGTCATGCCCTCCGGCAGCGTGCCCGCCGGGACGATGGTGACACCCACCTGGGCGAGACGCTCCACCCGATCGGTCGGCGCCGCGGCGGACGTGACCAGGAACGTGGGCACCCGGCCCGAGGTTCGCACCAGCGCCAGGTCCAGGTCGAGATCGGCGGTGGCGTCGAAGACGACCCGGCGGGGCTCGACCCGGGGCTCCACGGGTCCCCTCACAGTGAGCTGGGGATCGTCGGCGCGGGCGGTGCGCCCGCCCACCGCCACGGCATCGAACCCCGCGCGGAGCCAGTGCACGTATTCCTGGGCGGGCTGGCCCGAGATCCAGCGCGACCGGCCCGCCGGATCGGCGATGCGCCCGTCGATGGACGTGGCCAGCTTGAGGGCGACGAACGGCCGATCGGGGACCCGAACCCGGTGGAGAAACGCGGCGTTCTGGTCGGCGGCGGCCTGGGCCAGGAGACCGATGTCCACCTCGAGCCCCACCGCGCGGAGCCGGTCCGCCCCGCCGGCAGCGAGCGGGTCGGGGTCGGACAGCGCGACGACCACCCGGCGCACCCCGGCGCGGACGATCGCCTCGGTACAGGGCGGCTGCTTGCCGCGATGGGCGCACGGCTCCAGCGTGACCACCAGTGTGCTCCCACGGGCTCGATCGCCCGCGTCGCGAAGCGCGATCGGCTCGGCGTGCCGGTCGCCGAACTCGGCGTGCCATCCTTCGCCGACCAGCGCGCCCTGGGCCAGCACGGTGGCGCCAACCATGGGGTTGGGATGCACCCGCCCCCACCCGCGCCAGGCGAGGTCCAACGCTCGGGCCATCGCCTCCCGCTCGTTCACGGGCTCAGAGGCCCACGCGCAGGCCGAGCCCCGCGAAGAGCCTGCCGCCGTCGGTGTCGAAATCCTCGAAGTCGGTGGACAGGTTCTGGTCTTTCCCGGTCTGGTACCCGAGCTCTCCCACCAGCTGCAAGAGCCCCAGGTCCAGTCCGGCATCCAGAAAGAGCAGCGCCCGGGACTGGTCAAGCTCCAGCGCGATCGCCGGCTCCACCCCGCCCACGGGGGAATCACGGAACTGGATCACCGCGTCGCCGGTGTACTTGTCCCAGCCGAGCCCGGCGGCGATCTCGACGGTCGCGAGCCGCTTGCTGGCCACCAGCCGGAGGTTCGTGGCGTGGAGGTCCACCGCGTACCGGTACTGGTCTCCCTCATCCAGGTCGCCGTAGGCGAGCTCGGGGATGTCGCGTCGCATGAGGCTCACCGACACGGCCGGAACCGCTCCCTGCTCCGCCAGAATGCCGATCCGGGCGCCGTAACCGAGGCCCAGCGCCACGTCCCCCACCCGCCTGGCGTCCTGATCCACGGCCAGCCGGTCGAACTGGTCGGTCGGCAACAGCTGGGCCGAGGCGAGCAGATCGATGGCGAGCAGCCCCGAGGGCAGGCCCTCGTAGATCCCCGCAGCGGCCTCCACCAGCGGCACCGGGGCGAACAAGTCGTCACTGGCGGGAACCGTCGCGCTGGTGCCGTCGTACCCGGTCTCCGGCAGCACGACGCGCGCGGCATTGCCGCGGACCGTCACGGAGAAGCGGCCCAGCCCGCCCAGCGTACCCGCGGTCCCGAGCACGGGGTTGCCGCCGCTCGTGAGCAGGCCGACGACCGGATGGAACGCACGGGTGCCGTCCACCGCGGCGGCACACACCCGTCCGGTGGCGCCGGCATAGGGCGCGCATTCCGGAGTCTGGGCCTGGAGCGGCAGGGCGGCGGCGAGGATCAGCGCGGCGGTGAGACGGCGCGCGCGGCGCATCGGCGGGATTTCCTCAGGGTCGCGCGAACCGGACGCCACGATCGCCCCCGCGAATCTCGCCCATCGGCCAGGTGTGCACCCCATCCGCCGCCGCGGCGTCCTGCACCGCCGTCACCGCATCGGGAGGCAGCACCGCGATGAGTCCGACCCCGAGATTGAAGACGTCGCGCATCTCCTCGGTCTCGACCCGTCCCGCCTGCTGCAGGGTACCGAACAGCGGGGGCAGCTCCCAAGAGTCGGGATCCACCAGCGCCTCGCAGCCGGTCGGCAGTACCCGCACCAGATTGCCCGGAATCCCGCCCCCGGTGATGTGGGCCAGCCCGTGCACCCGCGAGATCACCGGCATCACGGCGTGGAAGTAGCTCCGGTGCACCGCGAGGAGTGCCTCCGCCACCGTCCGCCCGGTCTCCCCCAGACGGTCGGCCAGGCCCAGCCCCATCTCCTCGAACAGGATGCGGCGGGCGAGGGTATATCCGTTGGTGTGCAGCCCGGTCGAGGCGTAGGCGAGGAGGATGTCGCCGGGCGCGATTCGATCCCCGTGGATGGCCGACTCCTCCTCCACGATCCCGACGATGGTGCCGGCCAGGTCGTACGTGCCCGGCTGATAGAGACCGGGCATCTGCGCGGTCTCGCCGCCGGCGAGCGCCATGACGTGGGACCGGCATCCTCGCGCGATGCCCTCCACCAGTTCGGCGATCTGGGAGACGCCGAGTCCCGAGCCGGCGATGTAGTCCATGAACGCGAGCGGCGTGGCGCCGTGCACCAGGATGTCGTTGACGCTGTGGTTGACCAGGTCCTCACCCACGGTGTCGAACCGCCCGGCCTGCAGGGCGACCAGGACCTTGGTGCCGACGCCGTCGGTGCTGAGGACCAGGGTGGGTCGCCGCATGCCGCCCGGTACTCGCACCATTCCCCCGAACGCCCCGACATCGCCGACGGAGAGCGCCGTGCGGGTGCCGGCGACCAGCCCTCCGATCCGCGCCTTGGCCTGATCGGCGCCCGCGAGGTCCACGCCGGCCGCGGCGTACTGCCGGGTCACGGGAGCGCCTCGGCGAAACGCACGTGCGTGAGGTCCTGGAAGGCCCGCACCCGCGCCTCCACATCGGACAACGTGATCTGCTCGAAGCCGCGGATTCCGAACTGCTCCACCGCATACGAGCCCATCGCGGCGCCGTACACCATGGCGCGCCGGATGTTCTCCTCGGAGAGCTCGCCGGTGCGGGCCAGATAGGCCATGAACCCGCCGGCGAACGCGTCGCCCGCGCCGGTCGGATCGAAGACGGTCTCCAGCGGAAAGGCGGGGACGTAGAAGGTGCGCTTCGGCTCGATGAGCAGGGCGCCGTACTCTCCCTGCTTGATCACCACCCGGCGGGGCCCCTGGCGCAGGATCCAGCGGCCGGCACGATGGATGTTCCAGTCGCCGCTCAGCTCCCGGGCCTCGCTGTCGTTCACCATCAGCACGTCCACCCTGCCAAGCAGCTCCATCAAGGCCGCCTTCTTGCCTTGGATCCAGTAGTTCATGGTGTCGCAAACCACCAGGCGGGGGCGCTCGATCTGGCTCAGCACGCCGAGCTGCAGCTCGGGGTCGATGTTGCCGAGGAAGAGGTACTCCGACCCCCGGAAGCCGTCGGGCAGCTTGGGCTGGAAGTCGGCGAACACACCCAGCCGGGTCTCCAGGGTCTCCCGGCTCTGCAGGTCGTAGCTGTACTTGCCCTTCCAGCGGAAGCTCTCGCCGTCGGCCTGTTCCACGCCCGACCAGTCGATGCCCCGGGGCGCGAGCCGCTGGAGCTCGTGGGAGGGGTAATCACTGCCCACCACGCCCACCACCTTCACGGGGTGGAGCAGCGAGCCGGCGACGCTGAAGTAGATGGCCGATCCGCCCAGCGCGTCGGCCGTCTCGCCGAACGGGGTGAAGATCGAGTCGAGCGCGATACTGCCGACGACGAGCAGGCTCATCGGATCACATCCGGTCGGGGGCGGAGATGCCCAGGAGCCCGAGCGCGTTCGCCAGCACGATGCGGGCGGCGCGGGCGAGGAGAAGGCGGGACTGCTCGGTGGCGGGGCCTTCGGGGGCGCCGACCGCGCGGGTGTGGTGGTACCATCCGTGCACCACGGGCCCGAGCTCGTCGTGCAGGTAGGCCGTGATCCGGTGCGGCTCGCGCTCGCGGGCCGCCTTCGCCACGGCCTCGGGAAAGGCGACGATGGTCTTGAGCAGCTCGGTGTCCTGCGGCGCCGAGAGCGCGCCGAGATCGAGGTCGCCGGTCACCGACTCCGGCTCCCGTTCCGCGGTCCGGAAGATGCCGCTCAGGCGGGCGTGGGCCATCTGGACGTAGAAGACCGGATTCTCCTCGGTCTGCTTCTTGGCCTTGTCCACGTCGAAGTCGAGCGGGGTGGCGCCTTTCTTCATCAGGAAGAAATAGCGGGCGGCGTCCACACCGACCTCATCCACCAGATCCCGCAGGGTGACGAATTCGCCCGAGCGCTTCGACATCTTCACCTCTTCCCCGCCCCGCACCACCTTGACCAGCTGGACCAGCTCCACCTCGAAGAACTCCGGCGGCAGACCGAGCGCCAGGAGCACCGCCCGCATCCGGGGAATGTACCCGTGGTGATCGGCGCCCCAGACGTCGATGGCGCGGTCGAACCCGCGGTCCGCCTTGTCCAGGTGGTAGGCGACGTCGGGCACGAGATAGGTCAGGCTGCCGTCGCTCTTGCGGAGAACCCGGTCCTTGTCGTCGCCGAACTGCGTGGTCCGGAGCCAGAGCGCGCCTTCCGACTCGTAGGTCAATCCCCGCTCGGCGAGCAGGTCCAGCGCCCGGTCCACCCGGCCCGCGGCGTACACCGCCTGCTCCGAGGTCATCACGTCGAAGCGGACGCCGAAGTCGGCCAGGTCCCGGTCCTGCTCCTCCCGCTGGATCCGCAGCGCCAGGGCCCGGCAGCGCCGCACCCCCTCATCGTCCGGCAGCCGGGCGAACTCGGGGCCCTCGGCGGCGAGCACGGCGCGGGCGTTCTCCCGGAGATATTCCCCGTGATAGCCGCCCTCGGGTATCTCCGCCGGGAGCCCCGTCTCCTGCCTGATCCGGGCCCAGAGGCTCTGCGCCACCCGGTCGATCTGCACCCCGGCGTCGTTGATGTAGAACTCCCGGGTGACGCGCTGACCCGCGGCCTCGAGCAGGGAGGCGATGGCATCGCCCAGCGCCGCGCCACGGCCATGGCCCACGTGGAGCGGGCCGGTCGGGTTGGCGGACACGAACTCGACGTTGACCTTGAGGCCAGGACCGGACTCGGCCCAGCCGTACCGGCCGCCTTCGGCCAGGATGCGCCGGTGGGCCGCCACGAGCTGGTTCTCCGCCAGCCAGAAATTGATGAACCCCGGCCCGGCGATCTCGGTGCGGGCCACCACGCCCGCGGGGAGCTGGAGCGCGCCCACCACCCGTTCGGCGGTCTTCCGCGGGTTGGCGCGCTCCCGACGGGCGAGCACCATCGCGAGGTTGGTCGCCAGGTCGCCGTGGCCGGCGTCCCGCGGGCGCTCGAGCACGAACTCGATGCCATCGGCGCCGAGCCGCTCCGCGACGCGGACGAGCTCGGCCCGGAGCAGCTCGCTCACTCGCCGGCAGCCTTGCCCTGCTTGCGCGGGGCCGGTTTGGTGTCGGGCTTGGCCGGCTTCCCGTCCGCCGCCTTGCCGCCCTCGCTTCTGGCTTCGGCCTTCTCCGCCGGCTTCTCCGATTCCGGCTTGCGCGGGCCCTTCCCGTCCTTGCCGTAGTCGGTGATGTAGAAGCCACTGCCCCGGAACACGAGCCCGGCGCCGCCCGAGATGCGCCGCGCACCCGGCTTTCCGCAGCTGGGGCACTTGGCGCGCGGCTTGTCGGTCATCTTCTGGAACTTCTCGAACACGTGCCCCTCGGGGCACTGGTACTCATAGGTCGGCATGGGGGCTCGCTGGGGTTAAACGACGTTAGCCTTTCAACTTAGCTGGCTCGGCGCAGCGGTTCAAGGAGCGACGGTCCGGGCGGCAGCTTGCCGCGGAGGCACAAAGGCAACGAGGCCATTTGCTCCCCCGATCGCGGCGCCCACGACCGCGTGCGACACCCCCAACGCCGGTTTCACGAACGCGGCCGGAGGGCAGGACCGCCATCCCGCATCACCGGCCGACGCTCACGCCGGCCGGTACACTCCCCAGACCTCCCGGAGCGCGTCGCTGATCTCGCCCAGGGTGCTGCGGGCCCGAACGGCCTCGAGGATCGGCGGCATGAGGGGATCGGCGCCCTGGGCAGCCAGGCGAACCGCCCGCAGCGAGCGCTCCACCAGACCGGCGTCGCGGCGACGGCGTGCCTCCGCCAGGCGGGCGCCCTGGCGCCGCTCGAGCTCGGTGAAATCGGGCGTCTCGATGGCGAGTGGCGGCGAATCGTCGGTGAACCGGTTCACCCCGACCACCACCCGCTCACCCGACTCCACCGCCTTCTGGTGCTCGTACGCGCTCCGCGCGATCGCCTCCTGGAAGAAACCGCGCTCGATGGCCCGCGCGGCGCCGCCGAGTCGGTCCACCTGCTCGATCAGGGCGCGCGCGCCGGCCTCGATCTCGTCGGTCAGCGTCTCGACGTAGTAGCTGCCCGCGAGCGGGTCCACCACCTGGGCCGCCCCGCTCTCGTAGCCCAGGATCTGCTGGGTGCGAAGAGCGAGCGTTGCCGCTTCCGCGGTCGGCAGAGCCAAGGCTTCGTCGTACCCATTGGTGTGAAGCGACTGCGTGCCGCCCAGGACCGCGGACAGCGCCTGAACGGCGACGCGGACGACGTTGTTCAG
>DASUSR010000261.1:0-5844 GCA_036375015.1 Gemmatimonadales bacterium | reverse complement strand
TCGCGGTGGACGATCCCCTGCCGGTGGGCGTACCCCAGCGCCGCCGCCACTTCACGGGTGATCCGCACGGTCTCGGCCAGCGGGAGCTGCGGCTCCCGCGCCAGCCGGTGCCGCAGCGACTCCCCGTCCACGAACGGCATGGTGAACCAGAGGCGGCCGGCGGTCTCGCCGGAGTCGTACACGGGGAGGATGTGCGGGTGGTCGAGGCGGGCGGCGAGCCGGATCTCCCGAACGAACCGCTCGGGGCCCAGCACCTGCGCCAGCTCGGGGTGGAGGACCTTCAGGGCGACGGGGCGGTCGTGCCGGAGATCGCGCGCGAGATAGACCGTGGCCATGCCGCCGCGGCCGAGCTCGCGCTCGATCGCGTAGCGGTCGCGGAGGGCATCGGCGAGAGCCGGGTTGACCTGCGTCGGCGCCACTGCCTGAAGGGGGTCACTGGAAATGTGTCGAGCGGACTGAGGCGCCGCCAGCCGCGACGCGAGAGGTCGAGGCCTTCAGTCCGGGCCGAGTCGCGCTTTCCCCTCACGCGCTTCCGCCACGTAGGTCAGCAGCTCCGGATCCGGCCGGTGCCAGGCTGCCATCACGAAGTCATAGCACTCGGCCGCCTTCCGCGTGTCCCCGAGCCGTTCGGCGATCCGGCCGAGCTCGAGCGTGGCGAGCACGAACGACGGCGTGCTGCCGCCGCTCCACCGCCAGCGCTCCAGCAAGGCGGCGGCGCGCCGATCGTCACCGCGAGCTGCCAGGAGTCGCGCCAGGGTCAGGTTCAGGTGGAAGCAGTTGGCGGCGTACTCGTCGGCCAGGCAGAGGGTGTCGGGGATCGCGCTCAGCTTCGAGATCGCCGTAGCGGTGTCCCCCCGTGCCAGATCGAGGAATGCGACACTCGTCTCTCCGAGCAGTCGAGCTCGGAGGGCCACGCTCGGCGTGGCGGGTGCCCGCGCCGTGCGAGCCGCCTGGGCGCCGAAGCGTGCCAGGGCGGCGGTGTCGCCGCGCGACAGCCACCAGGGCAGCCCCCTCAAGTGGCGGGGAGTATAGGGCTCCCAGGCGGCGGCTGCCTCGAGGGAGCGACCGAAGGTCGCGCGGGCCAGCGAGTCCGGAACGATCCCGAGCAGGCTGAGGTCGAGGAACGGGTCGAGGAAGCCGCTCCACCGCGAGGCGGAAGGCTGGCGCAGCAGCCGCTCGTCCACGGCGGAGGCCTCGCGCAGGTGGCCGCGGAACGCGAGCACGTGAGCCAGGTAGTGTGGCCACATCACCGTGTCCATGTGCCAAGGGCGGCCTCCACCGGCGCTCCGGCCCGGCTCGGCCAGGCGCCTCATCAGCCGGACGACTGTCTCGCCGGTGTCGGTCCAGAACGCCAGATTTTCGAAGGTGCGGAAGAGCGTGAACACCGAGGTGGTATCGAGGAATCGCTCCACTTCCGGACTCCCAGCGGTATGGGGGTCCAGCAACAGCGCCGCGAGGCGGGTCTCCGACCTGTTCGGGGAGGTCGGATCGAGAGCCAGGTGCATCTCGGCATTCCGGCTCGCCTCTTCCGGGCGACCCAGTCGCACCAGAAGACTCGGCACGTGCTCGTAGGCGGGGGCGAAGCCAGGATCCAGCGCGATCGCGCGGGCGAACGCGTCCATTGCCGTGGACGGGGGAGTCTGAATGGGCCACGGCGCGTCATGGCGCTCCTCGCCGAGCCAGTACCACGCCAGGGGGTCTTTGGGATACCGGCGCACGGCCTCCTCGACCGCGGCCATCGATCGGAATCTCAGGCCGACAAACGAGTCGGGGTCCGCCGCCTCCAGCGCGGCAAATCTGAGGGAGTCCAAGGCGATCAACAGGCTCTCACGCGCCGGGAGACCGTGATTGTGCAGGGTCGCACGCCGCAAATATTCATTGCTGGGCCGGTACGCGCCCGCCGTCGGCGGGTTCCATTGGAGCACACTGCCCATCTGCATGAGCGCGAGCGCGAAGGTGCTGTCGGCGGCGATGGCCTGGTCGTACCGCGTCAATGCGGAATCCCACTGCCCTCGTCGGTAGAACTGCTCACCCTGAAGGAATGCCTTCAGGGCCGGCACTGACCTCGAGCCGATCGACATGTGGCGGACCGAGCCGATCGGCCGCCCGGCGGAGAGCACTCCCAGCGCACGGATGCCGAGCGAGTCGGCGAGGTCGGCGATCCGACCCGCCTCGCCCGAGACCTCGAGGTCCGTCTTTCCCATGCTGCCGGCGCGATCCAGCAGGGCGGCGCGGAGCGTCACCGAGTCCCGGCCCCGCGGGACCACCGCGCCGTAGAGGACCAGCCCCGCGCCGGTGCGGCGGCCCAGCGCCTCGGCGGATGCGCGATCCGCCCGGCCGCTCCAGCGCCGGAGCACCACGGTCGGCGAGACCGTGCGAATCGGGCCGGCACCATCGAGCGTCCGGGAGAGCACGTCGCCCATCCCCTCGCGCCAGATCTCGAGCGACGGCTCGAGCACCTCGAACGGAGCGACCGCAAGCAGGTTCGTGTCACCGGTGTCCTCGCCGGCAGGGCCAGCGCCCAGCCAGACGGCGGCCCCCGCAAGGAGCACCAGGAGCGTCGCCGCCGCGGCCGGCGGACCTCGTCGAACGGCCGGGCGCGCGATCCGGGGTGGCGGCGAATCGGACGCCGCCGGCGCGGCCGTGGGGACGGTCTCGTCCCGGGCATGCGACGCGCTGGGCGCAGCATCTTCCGGCAGCGCCGCCCGCCCGCCGGGGCGCTGCAGCTCGGCGAGCAGATCGGCGAGCTCCGGCGGCGGCTCGCCTCCGATCTCGGCCCGGAGCAGCCGCTGGTGCACCCGCGCTTCGCGAACGGCGCCGGCCCGATCGCCCAGGGCGACCAGCGACCGGGCGAGTCCCAGCGCGGCCCGCCCGCTCAGCGGATCCAGCTCCGCGAGCCGGCGCCACCAGGAGCATGCGGCGGCGTGGTCCGCCCGCTCCGCGGCCGCCTCCGCCAGCCGGCCCAGCGCATCGGCCTGTCTCGCCGCCAGCCGGGAACGCTCCACTGCGGCCCATTCCTCGAACTCGTTCGAGTCGGCCAGGTGAAAGCCGTCGAGGAACGGTCCGCGATAGAGCGCGACGGCGCGCTCCAGGGCACCGGCCTCGAGCGCCTGCTCGAACTCGGCGACGTCGAAGGCGACGACGTCCGGATCCAGGCGCAGCGGGTCGGTGCCAAGGAATGCGCCGTCCCCCATCTGCTGGCGCAGGTAGTAGAGGAGCTGGTGCAGGGCGTGACGGGCCGACTCGGTGGTGCTTTCGGGGCTGAGCGCGGCGACCAGCTTGTCGCGCGACACGCCGCGCTCGCGGCTGGACGCGAGCAGGACGAGGAGGGCGATGCGGCGGCGCTGCCCCGCGACCGCCGCGCCCGCGGCATCCACCAGGGCACCACCGCCCAAGGTGAGCAGGCGGAAGGGCTTGCGCGCGTGAGGCTGGCGAGAGGGTGGCATGAGGGGGCTCGGCTGATACTACGGCCCCGGTACCACCTCGGCAACCGACCCCGCCCACCAGGAGACCCTATGTCGCGCCCCATGCGCCTTCTCGCAGTCACCACTCTCGCATCGCTGGCGGTCGCCGCCTGCGACGCGGGCACCGAGCCGGACGTCACCAGCGCCCCCGGGGCGACCGCGGAAGTCGCGGCCGCCAAGTTCTGGCAGACGGGGGCGACGGTGGCCTGGAACGCGCTGGCGCAGAGCCTCGCCCAGGCGACCCCGGTGGACATCGGCCGGCTCAGCTTGTACCTGGGGCTGGCCCAGCTCCGCGCCGCCGAAGCCGCGCAGGAATCGGCCGTGCCGCACCCCCCGATCGGCGGTGCCATCGGCGGGGCGTCGGCGGCGATCCTCACCGCGTTCTTCCCCGCATCGGCCGGGCAGATCGAGACGGCGCTCGACGCCCAGTCCGTCGCCGGGTCCTGGCCCGGGGCCAAGCACCAGGACTTCGCCGCGGGAGAGGCGATCGGCCGCGCCGCGGCCGCCCGGGTGCTCGCGTACGCGGCCACCGACGGCGTCGGCCTCACCGACCCCGGCACTCCGCCGATCGGCGACGGCTTCTGGATCTGGACCGGCGGTCCGATCATTCGGGGCAACCTGGGCGCGCGAGCGGTCTTCCTGGCCGCGGCGGACGAGTTCCGCCCCGGGGCGCCGCCCGCATTCGGATCGGATGGGTTCCAGGCCGCGCTGGAGGAAGTGCGCCAGTTCGCCGACACCCGCACCGCCGAACAGCTGGCGATCGCGGTGTACTGGAACGTGAACCAGTCGGGCCGCTCGCAGGCGGCGTTCATGGAGATCGCCCGCGAGCTGATCGTCTCGCACCGTCGGAGCGACCCGGAGGCCGCGCGGATCATGTTCCTCATGGGCGCCGCTTCGTTCGACGCGCTGATCGGCTGCTTCGAGGCGAAGTACCACTATTGGTTCATCCGGCCGCCGCAGGCCGACCCCGGCATCGTCACCGCCTTCCCGACGCCTCCGCATCCCTCGTATCCCTCGGCGCACTCGTGCAGCTCGGGAGCGATCGCGGAGGTGCTCGCGACGGTCTTCCCCGACGAGCAGAGACGGCTGGCGGCGGTGGCGGAGGAATCGAGTCTCTCCCGGCTGTATGCCGGCATCCACTATCGGTTCGACATGGAGGCCGGGCTGGCGCTCGGCCGGGCCGTCGCGGCGAAAGCGCTGGCCGCCGACCTGGACGAGGTGGCCGTGCAATAGCGATCGCGGCACCGCCGCCGGGGCCTGGAGCTCCGGCGGCGGTGAGCCTACAGGCCGAAGAACGCCAGCCCCACGTTCTCCTCGAGCATTTTCCGGTGCGGCTCGACCAGCCGCCGCACCGCCGGCGAGCCGGTCGGGGCGTCGCGCAGTTGGAGAGCCTGCGGAGCCGGATCGCGGCCGTCCTGCGCGTCCGCGACCATGCCGGGGATGTCGATCTCCATGAACGGCACGCCGAGCGCCCCGTACGCCTGGGCGCGGGTCCAGCGGTACTCCTCCAGCGACATGCCGGCGCGCTCCAGCGCGTCCACCTGGGCCCGCTTCCCGTCCATGAAGATGCCGGCGAGGTCGAGGGACATGCGGAGGCCGAGCATCGCGCTGTCGACCTCCCCGCCGACATGCGCCTTCCGGCCGTCCACCGGCTCGAAGTACTTGCGGTACCGGCGGTAGAACTCGTCGGCCCGGGTGCCGAGCCGGCCCCGCACCGCCTGCTGCACCTCCAGAAGCCGTTCGACCTGCGCCCGGCTCGGCTCGCCGGAGGCCGGCGGGGTGTAGGGGCCCCGCCGGACGGACCGCTCGAGGTCGCCGAGCGAGCCGAGCTGCGCGACCGGCGCGACGACGGAGGTCACCTTGTGGTACGCGTAGTAGGATGCTCCGGCGGCGCCGGCGACGCCGACCGCCAGGATCCCCACGCAACCGATCGCGAGCTTGCTCATCTGCCCCTCCGTCTCAGGCGAACGCGCCGGCAAACCACCGCTGGTAGTGGTCGCCCAGGAGGGGAACCGGCCGCATGTCGCCCCGGATCGCGGAGACGAGGCCCAGGAACCAGAGCACGAGCAGGCCGATGGCCACGAAGAACCAGACGATCCAGCCGAGGATCGGCACCACCGCGACGATCCCACCCAGGAGACCGGTCACCACCAGGCCGAGCGTCTGCCGCAGATGGAAAGCGCCGAGCTGGGTCTTGTGGTTCTGGTACATGACGATCGCGACGATGAAGCCGAGGATGGTTACGTAGCTCAGGATCGCGACGGTCTTGTCCTCGGTGGTGGCGCCGGCGACGGCCGCCTGGGACGGGGGCACGGTGGTATCCATGGTCAGCTCCGGGTGGGGTTGTGAGGAACGCCCGGTTGGGCCGGACAATCCCTCA
>DASUSR010000260.1:0-2928 GCA_036375015.1 Gemmatimonadales bacterium | reverse complement strand
ACTCGAAGTGGTGGGCGAAGTACCGGCTGAGCCGCCGGCTCAGGAGCACCCGGAACGCCGGCGCGTAGCCCGCCTCCAGCAGCAGCATCTCCACCCGGGAGAGGTCGCGGCTCCGGACGAACAGGTCGAGATCGGCCGCCGCCCGGCCCTCGAGCCCGCCGTAGAACCGCTGGGCCAGCAGCGGTCCCTTGAGGAACAGCACCCGGATCCCGCTCGCCGCGAGGAGGTCGCCCAGCCGGCCGAGCTCCGCCACGAGCTCCTCCTGCCTGACCCGGTCCAGCAGCGCACCGGCCTTGGCGACGGCCAGATGCTCCGGAGCGAGCAGCCCGGCCAGACCGAGTCGTTGCAGGGTCCAGTAGACGAAATCCCCCAGCCGGTTGCGGTGCGCGAAGCGGAGAAAGCCGGCGATGTCGGTGGCCTCGTCGGTCAGCGCGCGCCGGAGCGCCCCGGCGTCGTCCGTCACCGTGGCGCGGAGCAGGGCGAGGTCGGCGGACGCGCTCACGCGCTCACCGGCCGGCCACGCCGTCGAGGAGACCGGCGAGCCGCTCCACCTGGCGATCCAGCGTGAACTCGGCGAGCACCGCCCGGCGACCGTGGTAAGGCACCTCTCCGGTCCGGCTCCACGCGTGGAGCCATTCGCCGAGCCGGCCGGCGACCTCGGCCGCGTCGCGCGCGCTCACCCCGGCCCCCGTGCGCGCCAGCAGCGCGTCCACGTAGTCCCCGTCCGACGGAACCGCGAGGATCGGCCTGGCCGCGCCGAACGCCTCGAAGATCTTCGTCGGATAGCTCAGCGTGCCGTACCGGTCCCGATGGGCCGTGCAGGTGAAGGCGAGCACTGCGTGGCTCTCGCGCAGCAGCGTCCCGGCGGTGGCGGCGTTCACCACGGGCCGAATCACGCAGACCTGCGCGGCCGGCCTGCCGTCGAGCATGGCACGGAGCTGCGCGTCACACTTCGAGCCGACGAACCGCACCTCGAGCCGCGATGCCGCCTCGGGATGCTCGCGCAGGAGCCGGTCCAGTCCGTCGAACAGGATCTCCGGGCGCTGGTCGCCCGGATACACCGAGCCGATGTGGGACAGGATGAGTCGGTCGCGCGGCGGCGCCGTCGCGGTTTCCGCCTGCGACGCGTCGGGGTCGAAGCCGGTGAGCACCAGCTCGACCCGCTTCCCGTACGTCGTCGCGAGGTACTCCACCATCGCGGGCGAGACCGCCGCGCACGCCGCGGCCGGCGCCAGGCACCGCCGGTGCCACGCCTTCCGCAGCACGCCCTCCACCGAGTGCGGGGGAAGCGGCGGGTCGAGGAATCCGTACAGGTCGGCGAAGAACGGCACCCAGGGGATGCCGAGCCGGCGCGCCAGTCGGGCGGCCACGAGGTGGTTGGTTTCCGGCGGGCAGTAGCTGAGGATCGCATCGAGCGGGTGCCGCGCGGCGACCCGGACCCCTTCGGCCAGGGCGGGGCGCAGCCACCCCCGGAACTCGTCCGGATACCCTCCCAGCAGCAGGCGGTGCATCCGCTCGGCCTTGCGCGCGGCTTTCCCCGCCTGATATCGGAGCCAGGGTTGCGGTGACGGGGCACGCTGCGCTGCAACAGCCTGCACTCGGCGGGACCGCCGCGCCCCGTCCACCGCGCGGGTGCGATAGATGGGGTACTCCGCCGCGCGCTCGAGCTCCGGCTCCCAGGTCAGCCCCCAGGACGGGGCGGCCTCGTCAGCCCCGCGCCACTCGCGCGTCAGCACCACCGGCCGCCAGCCATACCGCGGGAGGCGGGCGGCGTAGCTCGCGAGCCGCTTGACCGCGACGTTGTGGACGGGCAGATAGTGGCAATGTATGATGAGGACGTGCCTCACCGCGGCGCTCTCCCTCTTCACGGCCGATGCGAGTTCTCTTCTGGACCGACTGGTTCCTTCCCTCGATCGGCGGCGTCGAGGTGTTCTCCGCCCGGCTGCTGCCGGCGCTCGCCCGCCGGGGGCACGAGATCACTGTCGTGGCCGGGCATCACCGGGCGGGCCTCCCGGATGTGACGGTCGTCGAGGGCGTGACGGTGCGCCGATACTGGTTTCACCAGCTCTTGGCGGCGAACGATCTCCACGGCATAGCCGAGACAGTGGCGCGGATCGGGCGACTCAAACAGGAATTGCTGCCGGAGGTCATCCATCTTAACACGCTCGGACCGAGCGTGCTATTTCATCTGCAATCGGTTGCACGGTGGCCCGCCCCGGTCCTGCTCACCCTGCACAGTCCCCTCATGCGGGAGGCGGTCGGCCCGGACACGCTGTACGGACGGACGCTCCGCTCGGCCCGGTGGCTCAACTGCAACTCGCACGCGCTGCGGGACGATGTCTGCCGCCACGTGCCCGAGATGGAGCTGCGGTCGTCGGTGACGTACTACGGCATGGAGCCGCCGGCGCTCGAGCCCGGGCCCCGCCCCCGGGAGGACCCGGTGGTGCTGGGCTTCGGACGACTGGTGGAGGACAAGGGCTTCGATCTGGCGGTCCGGGCGTTCGGCACCGTCCGGGCCCGCTTCCCCCGGGCCAGGCTGGTGCTGGCGGGTGAGGGCGAGGCCCGCGGCGGGCTGGAGCGGCTCGCGGCGTCCTGCGGGGTTGCCGACGCGGTGGACTTCGTGGGCCCGCAGTCGCCGGAGCAGATTCCCGGGCTCATCAACCGGGCCTCGGTCGTGGTGGTGCCGTCGCGCTGGGACGAGCCGTTCGGGCTGGTCGCGCTCGAGTCGGCGCTGATGGCGCGGCCGGTCGTCGCCGCGAGAGCGGGCGGCCTCGTCGAGGTGGTCGAGAACGGCGTGACCGGACTGCTGGTGGAAAAGGAAGACGCCGGGGCGCTCGCCGCGGCGGTCACGGAGCTGCTCGCGGATCCGGTGGCGGCGGACCGGATGGGGGCGATCGCGCGGCTCAGAGCCGTCGAGCGCTTCGGCTG
>DASUSR010000259.1:0-11205 GCA_036375015.1 Gemmatimonadales bacterium | reverse complement strand
GCTCGAAGTTCTGGTCGCGGACCGCGTCCTCCTTCTGCAGGTTCACCTTCTCCAGGGCGGCCTTGAGCTCGGCCACCTCGGCCGGCGGCACCTGCGACGCCAGCCGCGCCCGGGCCCCCGCCTCGTCGATCACGTCGATGGCCTTGTCGGGCAGGAACCGGTCGGTGATGTAGCGCTCGGAGAGCTCCGCCGCCGCCGTGAGGGTGGCGTCCGGAATGGTGATCCGGTGATGGTCCTCGTACTTCTTGCGCAGGCCCTTGAGGATCTCGACCGTCTCCGGCACCGTGGGCGGCTCGACCACCACCGTCTGGAACCGCCGCTCGAGCGCGCCGTCCTTTTCGATGTACTTGCGGTACTCGTTGAGCGTGGACGCGCCGACGCACTGCAGCTCGCCGCGCGCGAGCGCCGGCTTGAGCATGTTGGAGGCGTCGATGGCGCCCTCGGCGGCACCGGCGCCGACCAGGGTGTGCAGCTCGTCGATGAACAGGATGATCTGCTTGTTCTGGGCGATCTCGTTCATGACCGCCTTGAGCCGCTCCTCGAACTGGCCCCGGTACTTGGTGCCGGCGATGACCGCGGCCATGTCGAGCGAGAGCACCCGGTGGTCGCGGAGCACGTCGGGGCAGAGGCCGTTGGCGATGAGCAGCGCCAGTCCCTCGACGATCGCCGTCTTGCCCACGCCGGGCTCGCCGATGAGGACCGGGTTGTTCTTCTTGCGGCGGGCGAGGATCTCCATGACCCGCTCGATCTCCTTGGCCCGGCCGATGGTCGGGTCGAGCTGACCCTCCGCCGCCAGCTGGGTGAGATCCCGGCAGAAGTGATCGAGCGCCGGCGTCTTGGACTTCTTCTCCGACTTGGGGCTCGCCGCCGGCTGGCTGCCGCCGCCGGTGCCCGCCGAAGCCTGCGGCATGTCGCTGCCCAGCAGGCGCAGCGTCTCCGCGCGCGACTGCTCCAGGTTCACCCCGGCGTCGGTGAGGACCTGCGCCGCGATGCCCTTCTCCTCCCGCAGGAGCCCGAGCAGCAGGTGCTCGGTGCCGACGTAGGAGTGGTTCAGCTCACGCGCCTCGGTCATCGCCAGCTCGAGCACCTTCTTGGCCCGGGAGGTGTACGGCAGGTCGGGGCCGGCCGCCGCGGCCGCCTTCCCCTTCTTCACCGTCTCCTCGATCTTCTGCTGGATGTCTTCGAGATCCACGTTGAGGTTGGTGAGCACCGCGGCCGCAACGCCCTCACCCTCCCGGATGAGGCCGAGCAGGATGTGCTCGGTGCCGACGTACTCGTGATGCAGCCGCGCAGCCTCTTCGCGCGCCATCTGCAGGACTTTGCGGACCCGATCGGTAAAGTTGTAGCCGTTCATCGCGGTACCCTACGTAGCTCCGAAGGCCGTCGTCGCGGCTTATCCACGGCGCCCCACTTCGGATTCCAACACCTTGCGCACGAACCGTGCCCGCCGAATCGGCAGGTCCGGCTCGGTGGGCGTCACCCCTTCCGCCACGGCCAAATGAGCCGGCTGGGTGTGTACCAGCAGCTTGTTCAACGTGTACATCCCGACCTCGGGGATCAGGCCGACCCCCACCCCGAGCCGCACGCCGCTGAGCAGGTTCATCGCCTCCTCGAACGACAGCGACCGCGCGTACCGCAGCAGTCCGTACGCCCGCCAGACCTTGTCCTCGATGATGGCGGGCGCATCGCGGAGCAGCACCTGCCGCGCCTGTTCCTCGTAATCCATCACCTGGCGCACCATCTTGCCGAGGTGATCGAGCAGCTCGTGCTCGGAGCTGCCCAGGGTCGTCTGATTGGAGAGCTGAAAGAAGTTGCCGACGACTTCGCTCCCCTCACCGTAGAGGCCGCGGAAGGTCAACCCCACCTGGGCCAGCCCCTGCAGCACCTTGCTGATTTCCTTGGTGAGCACGAGCCCGGGGAGGTGGATCAGCACGGAGGCCCGCAGCCCGGTGCCGACGTTGGTCGGACACGAGGTAAGATAACCGAATTCCGGGTGAAATGCGAAAGCAAGTCGTTGTCCCAGTTCGGTGTCGAGCCGGTCGGCCTCGGCGTAGGCAGCCTCCAGGGCGAACCCCGAATGGAGGCCCTGCATCCGGAGGTGATCCTCCTCATTCAGCATGACCCCGATCCGGTCCTGGACCAGGAGGGTGGCGCCGGAGCGGACCCGCCCGTCGGCGTCGAGACCGGCCAGCTCCTTGCTCACCAGGTGCCGCTCGTGCAGCAGCTGCCGGTCGGTCCGGTCCAGCCGGTCGAGCCGGAACCGGGTGGCCCGGCGCAGCAGGACCGTCTCCCGGGCGGCCCGCTCCACCAGCTCGAGGATCTGCTCCCGCTCGGTCTCGGAGTTGCGCCCCTGGAATACCCGGCCGGCCAGGTTCCGGGCCAGCCGGATCCGGGTGGAGAGCACCAGATGGCTCGAGGGCCCCGAGGCATCGAGCCACCCCATTCCTCCGTCGGTCAGCAGGCTGAGGTCGATCATTCCAGCACCCGGAGGCGGTCGCGCAGCTCGGCGGCGAGCTCGAAGTTCTCGGTCTCGACCGCGAGCCGGAGCTGCTCCCGCAGATCGGCCACCCGCGGCTGCTCCTCCTCGGCCGGCTGTCCGGATTCAACGTAGCGCTCGCCCATGTGGTGGGTGGAGCCGTGCAGTCGGCGCAGGAGGTCCCGCAGCGGGCTCTCGAACGCCCCATAGCACTCGGGGCAGCCCAGCCGCCCGCTCTCCCGGAAGTCCTGGAAGGAGGCGCCGCACCGCGGGCAGGTGTCGGCGCCGCGCGCCACCGGGGCCTCCTCCGGATAGCCCTTTCCCATGGCGGCGAGAAAGCTGCCCAACGGGGTCTTGGTGACCGCGCCGGGGCTCTCGACACCCTTGTCCGCGGCGCAGCGCTCGCACAGGTGCAGGGTCGTCACCTGTTCGTTCACGATCTGGGTGAGGTGGATGACCGCCTCCCGTTCGTGACACTGGTCGCAGGACATCAGGGCATCGACTCCACGCCGGGCAGGGTCACCAGGCGACCCCCCTCGAGTGAGAGGACCCGGTCGGCCCGTCCGGCCAGCGAACGGTTGTGCGTCACCACCACCAGCGCGGTCTCGAACTCCCGCGACAGCCGGGCGAACAGCTCGTGCAGGCGCTCGCTGTTTCCCTGGTCGAGGTTGCCGGAGGGCTCGTCGGCGAGCACCACCAGCGGATCGGCCGCCAGCGCCCGGGCCACCGCCGCCCGCTGCTGCTCGCCGCCGGAGAGTGCCGCGGGCCGGTGGGACATCCGGCCCGCCAGACCCACGGCCGCCAGCAGCTCTTCGGCCCGCGACCCCGCTGCCGCGGCGTCCACCCCGGCGATCAGCAGCGGCATCATGACGTTCTCCAGCGCGGTGAACTCCCGGAGCAGGTGGTGGAACTGGAACACGAACCCGATCTTCCGGTTGCGCACCCGGGCCAGCTCCTCGGGGCTCAGCTCCGTGTAGGACTGCCCGTCGAGCCGGACGGTGCCGGCCGTGGGGATGTCGAGGGCGCCGAGCAGGTGGAGCAGCGTGCTCTTGCCGGTGCCGCTCGCCCCCACGATGGCCACGAATTCGCCCCGGGTGACGGCCAGGTCCACCCCGCCGAGCACCTCGATCGGCATGCCGTCGCCGCCGCGATAGACCTTCCGCAGCCCTTCGGCCTCGAGAATGGCGCTCATTCGTGGCGGATGGCCTCGACCGGGGTGAGCGAGGCGGCCGATCGCGACGGGTACACCGTGGCCAAGACCGCGACGGCGAAGCTGGCCAGCACCACGACCACCACGTCGGGCAGCTCGATCTGCACCGGCAGGTGGTCGATGAAGTAGACGGCGGGGTCGATGGTGATCCAGCCCGAGGTGTCCACGACGTAGCCCACCGCGAGGCCGGTGAGCAGCCCCAGCAGGGTGCCCACTCCGCCGATCACCGCGCCCTGGATCAGGAACACCCGCGCGACCGCCGGGGCGGTGAGGCCCATCGCCCGCAGGATCCCGATCTCCCGGGTCTTGTCGGTGACCACCATGGTGAGCGTCCCCACGATGTTGAACGCCGCCACCACCATGATGAAGAAGATAATCAGACCCATGGCCAGCTTTTCGAGCTCGAGGGCGCTGAAAAGGCTGGAGTTCTGCGTCTGCCAGTCGAGGGCGCGGTAGGGGTATCCCAGCCGGTCCTCGAGGGCTTCCCCGATCTCCGGGGCGAGCTCGGGGTCGGCCACCCGCACCGCGATCCCCGAGACGGCGTCACCGAGCCCGGTGAAGCGCTGGGCGTTCTCCCGGGAGATGACCACGAACTGGTTGTCGTACTGGAACATGCCCGTGTTGAAGAGCCCGGTCACCTCGAACTTCCAGAAGCGCGGCACCGCGACGCCGAGCGCCGGGTTCATCTTGGCCTGGGTGACCGGCACCAGGGTGACCACGTCCCCGGGGTACACCGAGAGCCGGCTGGCGATCCTGCTCCCCAGCAGGATGCCTCCGTCCACGCCGGACTTGGTGGTCCGGAAGGAGAGATCGCCCTTCACCAGCGACTGGGGGAGCGACGTCACCGCCCGGGAGCCGGTGTCCGGCTCGAAGCCGAGGAGGTTCACGCCCTCGCCGTAGTCCTGGCCGGCCGTGATGCCGGCCTGGCTGATGACCTCCGGAGCGGCCGCCAGCACGCCCGGATGGCGTCGGATCGTGTCGATCACCTGCTGCCAGTCGTCGATCCGCAGCCCGGCCCCGAAGGTGAGGATCCGCAGGTGGGGATTGGCGACTAGGATGCGCTCCCGGAGGTCGTTGCGCAGGCCGTTCATCACCCCGAGCACCACGATGAGCGCGGTCACTCCCACGGCCACCCCGCCGGTGGAGATGACGGTGTTGAGGGACGCGGTCCGGGACCCGCGCCGACTGCGCAGATAGCGCCGGGCCAGCCGCCACTCGAGGGCGGTCGGCCAGCTGAAGATGCCCGCCAGATCCCGCAACGCCTCGCGAATCTTTCCGCCCCGCTTCCCCGCCTCCCCGCTGCCCACTCCGGCGCCCGTCATCCTTCAGGCCTCATGGCGGGAAAGAGGATGACGTCCCGGATCGAGGGGCGGTCCGCGATCACCATGAGCAGCCGGTCGATCCCCACCCCCACCCCGCCGGCCGGCGGCATCCCGTACTCCAGCGCCCGGATGTAGTCGGCATCGTAACGGTGCGCCTCCTCGTCGCCGGCGGCCCGCTGGCGCACCTGGTCCTCGAAGCGCCGGCGCTGGTCGTCGGGATCGTTCAGCTCGCTGAAACCGTTGGCCAGCTCCTTGCCTCCCACGAAGAGCTCGAAGCGCTCGGTGAGCGCGGGATCGTCGCGGTGCTCCTTGGCGAGCGGCGAGAGCGGCTTCGGGTAGTCCACGACGAAGGTGGGCTGGACGAGATGGGGCTCGAGCACGGTGCGGAAAACCTCGTCCTGGAGGCGTCCGCCGCTCAGCTCGCCCACGGGCTCCGGGTCGGCGCCGCCCCGGAGCAGCACGGCACGCATCTCCTCGTCGGTGGCGGTGCGCAGATCCAGGCCGCAGCGCTCCCGTATCCCCTCGATGAACCGGATCCGCGGGAACGGGGGGGCGAACTCGAGCGCCACGCCGCCCCGCTCCAGCGTCCGGGCCCCGGCGCAGTGCTCGACCACGCCGGCGATCATGGCCTCGGTCAGGGCCATCATGTCCCCATAATCGGCGTAGGCCTGGTAGAACTCGAGCATGGTGAACTCGGGGTTGTGGGTGCGGTCCATCCCCTCGTTCCGGAAGTCGTGCCCGATCTCGTAGACCCGCTCCAGCCCGCCGACCAGCAGCCGCTTGAGGTACAGCTCGTCGGCGATGCGCAGGTACAGCGGCATGTCGAGCGCGTTGTGGTGGGTGACGAACGGCCGGGCCGCCGCGCCGCCGTAGAGCGGCTGGAGGATCGGCGTCTCCACCTCCAGGAACCCGCGCTCGTCCAGGAACCGGCGCAGCCAGCGCACCGCCTTGGCCCGCAGCCGGAACACCTCCCGCACCTCGGCATGCACCGCCAGGTCGGCGTAGCGCTGGCGGTAGCGCACCTCGGGGTCGTGCAGCCCCCCGTAGGTGACCGTCCCATCCTCGGTCTGCTGCGTCTTGCCTCGGGGGAGGGGCCGGAGCGACTTGGCGAGGAGGGTCAGCGCCTCGGCCCGGACGGTGACCTCTCCCGCCCTGGTGCGAAACAGGGTGCCTTCGATGCCGACGTGATCGTCGAGATCGAGCAGCCGGAGCACCTCGTAGCCCTCCTCGCCCAGCACGTCCTGCCGGAAGTACGCCTGGATCCTGCCCGACGGATCCTCGACGTGCCCGAAGGCGGTCTTCCCCTTCGAGCGCAGGCTGTCGAGCCGGCCCGCCACCCGGACCCGGGGGCCGGACTCCCCCATCTCGTCCCGGTAGAGCGCCAGCGCCTCGGCGGCGGTGTGGGTGCGCTCGTACCGGTAGGCGAACGGGGTGATGCCCCGGGCCTCGAGCGCCGCGCGCTTTTCCCGGCGTGCCGCCTCGACGTAGGAGCGCTCCTCCACGGTGCTCACGCGGCCTTGCCCCCGAAGCGCTTGAGGTAGGCCTGGATGAACTCGTCGAGGTCGCCGTCCATCACCCGTTGCACGTCCCCCACCTTCACCTCGGTGCGGTGGTCGTTCACCATGGTGTACGGCTGGAAGACGTAGGACCGGATCTGATTGCCCCAGGAGTTGTCGGTCTTGGTCGCCTCGACCATGGCCCGGGCGGCCTCCTGCTCCTCCAGCTTCCGCTGGTAGAGGGCCGCGCGCAGCATCTTCATCGCCGTGGCGCGGTTCTTCGACTGGCTCCGCTCCTGCTGGCACGACACCACCGTGCCGGTCGGAACGTGAGTGAGCCGTACCGCCGAGGAGGTCTTGTTCACATGCTGGCCGCCGGCCCCCGAGGCGCGGAACACGTCCATCTTGATGTCCTCCTCGCGGAGATCGATCTCGATGGTGTCGTCGATATCGGGATACACGAAGACCGAGGCGAACGAGGTGTGCCGGCGCGCCTGGGAGTCGTACGGCGAGATCCGGACCAGGCGGTGGACCCCCTTCTCCGCCTTCAGGTAGCCGTAGGCGTACTCACCCTTGATCTCGATCGAGACCGACTTGATCCCGGCCTCCTCGCCGGGGAGCAGGTCCAGGATGCTGACCTGGAAGCCGTGCCGCTCGGCCCAGCGCACGTACATGCGCATGAGCATCTCGGCCCAGTCCTGGGACTCGGTGCCGCCGGCGCCGGGGTGGATGGTGAGCAGCGCGTCGCGGGAATCCTCGGGCCCCTGGAGCATGGCCTGCAGCTCGAAGGCCTGCACCCCGGCGGCGAGCTCGTCGGCCTCCCGCTCCAGCTCTGCCTCCAGGCCAGCGTCGGGCTCGGCCTCGACCAGGTGCGCCATCTCCACCGCGCCGTCCAGCCGCCGGTGCAGTCCCTCCCAGGGCGTTACCCATGCCTTGAGCGTCTTGATCTCCTGCACGCTGGTCCGGGCGGCGTCCGGGTTGGCCCAGAATCCCGCCTCCGCCTGGCGCGCCTCGAGCGCGTTCAGTCGCTCGACCTTGGCGGGCAGGTCAAAGAAAGTCTCGCAGCTCGGTGAGGCGACGCTGCAGCTCGGTCAGTCGTTCGGTCAGCTCCGTCATGAACCCCAGCCTCCTGGACCAGTGGGTTGCTTCTGGATGATAGTCGGGCAGACGGGCAGACGATTTCGCTGCCCGCCTGCCCGTGTGTCCGCCTGTCCGACTCAGAAGATCTGCCGGCCGCCGGCGAGTATCTCGTTCAGCGCCTCGCGGAAGTACCCGGTCGAGTCGGCCAGCTCCCGGCCGACCTGATCGGCGTACTCCTCCCAGCTCTTCTTGATCTCCTCCTCGAACAGCTCCTTCAGGGTGCCGTCGCGCAGCCCCTCCTGCCGCTTGGCCGGATGGTACACCACCATGTCCGAGATGAGCGCCCGGGCCAGCCGGCGGGCCTTGAGCGAGGGGTCCTGCGACAGGAACGGGTTCACCGGCCGGCCGGCGGCCGCGGTGGCGGGCGCCCGGGCAGGTGACGCCGGTGCCGCGGGCGGCAAAGAAGCCGTTGCCGGCGCGGCGGGCTGGCTCCCGGCGGGCGCGGGGGCGGTGGGCCGGGGGGCCGTCGGGCGAGGCGGCACGCCGGCCGGCGGTGCCGGAGGCGCGGCCGGCCGCGGCGCGGCCGCCGGGGTCGCTGCAGCAACTGCCGGTCGCGACGGCTCCGGGCGCGCCGGCTCGGGCCTGGGTTCCGCCGCCGGCCGGGCGGGCGGCTCGGCTCTGGCGGGCTCCGCCCGCGGGGGCGGCGGAGGCGGCGAGCTCACGACGGGCGCCGGTGCCGCCGGCACGGACGCGCCCTCGGGGCGCACCGCGAAGACGGCACTGCACACCGCGCAGCGCGCCCGCACCCCCGCCTCGGGCACCTTGGCCGGGTCCACGCGGTAGACCGTGGCACAGTTGGGGCAAGTCACGTTCATCTGCGCGTCCTCACGACTGTTCCCTGAATGCCGATCCCTGGCGTTCCTCGCCGTCGGTGCCCTGCCGGCGGTCCACCACGAACACCGAGCCGGGCAGCGTCTTGGCGTAGCTCTTCATTTCCGTCGCCAGCTCGCTCACCTGGGCCGGGTGAGTGAAGCGCCGGTGCCGGTTGGTGACGATGCCGATCGAGAGCGTCATCAACGGCACGCGGTGCAGCTGTCCCCGGCGGTCCTTCCCGAAAAAATAGCCGGCCCGCCGGTCCTGCTCGTTGTACTGCAGTGGAATGAGCGTGTCGAACACGTCCAGGATCTCGCTGCAGACCGGGCTGATCTCCGGCGACGGGATGATGAAGATGAAGTCGTCGCCGCCGATGTGCCCCACGAACCCCCGCAGACCGAGCAGCCCCTTGACCACGTCGTGGAGGATGCGGGACAGCAGGTAGATGACGCGATCGCCGTCGTAGTAGCTGTACCGGTCGTTGAACTCCTTGAAGTGATCAAGGTCGGCGTAGCAGACCGCGAACTCCTGGCCGGACTCCAGCCGGCGGCGGATTTCCCGCTCGATCTCGGTAGTGCCGGGCAGCCGGGTGGACGGGTGGACCGAGACATCCCGCTCGGTCCGCACCAGCATCGCGTCCAACCGGGAGCGCTGCTCCGCGGGCGAGAAGAAGCTGCTGATGACCTCGTCCGCACCGGCCGCGAACCATGCCTGCACCTGCTCGGGGTGGTGGTCGGTGGCGAGCGCCGTGACCGGCACGATGGCGGTGAACGCATCGCTCTTCAGCCGCCGGACCAGCGCCACCCCCTCCGTCTGGGCTTCATGCCCGTCCACGAAGAGGATGCAGGGGTGGCCGCGCAGGACGATCGCCTCCACCTCCTCGGCCCGACTGAAGACCAGGAGAGGGAATGCATTGGCCGCCGCCCACTGGCGGACGAGGGCCGGGACCGGGCAACCGTCCGGCGAAAAGAAGAGAATCGTCGGGCGAGTGCGCACCCATCCCTCTCGTAAGGATTTATCCTAGCGTAACTTAGAGAACTGCGCCCCCTAAGTCAAATCAGAGAAAGTACGCCTCGATGGCGACCAGGCCGCCGGCTGCCGGCAGCCGGACCTCTGTGCGCGGTTGAGGCGGGCCGCGAGGGTGGCTGGCTCAGAGGGGCTTGGCTTCGTCGATCAGCATGATGGGGATGCCGTCCTCCACCGGGTAGACGAGACGGCAGGCGTGGCAGACGAGCACCTCGGGGTCGAGGCGGTGCTCCAGGTCTCCCTTGCACTTGGGGCAGACCAGGATCTCGAGCAGCTCCGGGGCAAGGCTCATGGCGGCTCCTTGAGCGGACGCCTCGAATGTACACGCCCGCTCACCCGTGTGGAAACCGGCTCATCTCCGGGGGCGCCCGGCGGGGGCCACCTCGGGGAACCCGAAGCGAGTGAGCGCGACGGCGCTCTTGCGCCAGTTGGGGAGGACCTTGACCCAGCAGTCGAGGTACACCGGGGCGCCGAGCAACTCCTCCAGCCGGCCGCGCGCCCGAGCGCCCAGGGCCTTGATGGTAGCGCCGCCGTGGCCGATCACGATCCGCTTCTGCGATTCCCGTTCGACGAGCAATGTGGCCCGGATGTAGACCGGACGGGTGTGTTCCCGGAACTCCTCGACCTCGGCGTGAAAGGCGTAGGGCAGCTCGTCACCGAGGAGCTCGAAGGCGGCTTCCCGGAGGTACTCGACCACGAAGAAGCGCAGCTGCTGGGTGCTGATGTCGTCGGAATCGTGCGCGAACTCGCCCTCCGGCAGGTACTCGCGCACCCGCTCGAGCAGCCGGCCCAGACCCTGGCCCTGCTCCGCGGAGACGACCAGGGCATCCCGGGCGAGCTGCTCCCGCCGCGCGCCGGACACCAGGTCGCCCTTGGTGTACACGGTGAGCACGGGCGCGGGCACCGGCTCGTCGAGCCCGGCGAGCCGCTCCAGCGGCGGCGCGGGCGCGTTGGGCGCGGGATGCAGGTGGAGGATCAGATCCATGCGCCGGAGCGCGTCCACGGCCAGCTCCCGCATGCGCACCTGCATGAGGTAGGCGGGATCGAGGAGGCCGGGAAGATCGTGGAAGACGTACTGGGTATCGCCCTCGGTGCGGAGTCCGACCACCGGCAGGCGGGTGGCCTGGGCCCGCGGGCTCACGATCGCCAGGTGGCTGCCGACGAGGGCGTTGAGGAGCGACGACTTCCCGACGTTGGGAGCGCCGGCGAGGGCGACGTGACCGGTGCGGGGCATGGGGGGAAAGTAGACGGGCGTGGGGGTGGCAGAAATGGAGAAGCCCCGGATCCTCTCGGACCCGGGGCTTCAAAAGGCTGGCGACGGCCTACTCTCCCACCACCTCGCGGTAGCAGTACCATCGGCGCTGCAGGGCTTAACTGCCGTGTTCGGAATGGGAACGGGTGTGGCCCCTGCGCGCTAGTCGTCAGCCAAGACGACCAACCGAAGGATGGATGATGTCATGCGGGGAAATCGAAGAGATCAAACTGCACGGGCGATTAGTAGCGCTCGACTGAAGAGGTTGCCCTCCGTGCATCTGCGCCCTATCAACCTGGTAGTCTCCCAGGGCCCTTCAGGGACCTTAAGGTCCAGGAGTGTTCATCTTGGGAAGAGTTTCCCACTTAGATGCTTTCAGCGGTTATCTCCGCGCGACATCGCTACCGGGCGCTGCCCCTGGCGGAACAGCCCGTACACGAGCGGTCGCTTCGTCTCGGTCCTCTCGTACT
>DASUSR010000258.1:0-3572 GCA_036375015.1 Gemmatimonadales bacterium | reverse complement strand
CGACCCCGCGACCGCCGCCCGCATCCGGGCCTGGGAGGCGTCCCACGCTCGCGGCGGTCTCCGCTGGCCCGCCCGGCTGGCACTCGGCCTCGGCGGGATCCTGCTCGCGGCCGGCATCCTGCTCTTCGTCGCGGCCCACTGGGAAGCGCTCTCCCCGGGCCGGCGGTTCGGTCTGCTCCTCGTCACCGTCACGGCCCTGCATCTGGGCGGGGTGCTCGCCGAGCGCTCGCCCGGTCTCGCGCTCGCCCTCCACGGCTGCGGCACCGTCGCGCTGGGCGGCGGGATCTTCCTGGCCGGCCAGATCTTCCACCTCCAGGAGCACTGGCCGGGCGGTCTCATGCTCTGGAGCCTCGGCGCATGGGTCGGCTGGGCGCTGCGGCGGGATTGGGCCCAGGGTGCACTGGCCGCCGTGCTCACTCCGGCCTGGCTCGCGGGCGAGTGGATCGCGGCCACGGCGGACCGGCAGGGTGCCCCGATCCTGGCCGTCGGGTTGCTCGGTTTCGCGCTGGCGTACCTTGGCGCGCTGCCGTCACCCGTCGGAGACCGATCCGGGATTCGCCGGGTCCTGATCTGGATCGGCGGTCTCGCCGTGATTCCCGCGGCCATCTTCCTCGTCATGATGAACGACCAGCGCGGCTGGCACGGGGGGATTCCCCTGTCGTCGGAGGCGGCTGGCTGGCTGGGAGCGGTGGGGCTCCCGCTGGCCGTCGCCTGGGCGCTCCGGCGGCGGGAGGCCTGGCCCGTCGCCGTGGGTATCGGCTGGGCCGTGCCGGCGGCGCTGGCCGGTGACCTGGACGGACTCGCGGCCTATCTCTGGCTCGCGATCCTCGCGGTGGGGCTCATCGGCTGGGGGATTCGCGACCGCCGCGCCGAACGGGTCAACCTCGGGGTGGCCGGGTTCGCGCTCACGGTCACCGCTTTCTACTTCAGTAGCGTCATGGACAAGATGGGTCGATCCGCGGCGCTCATCGGCCTCGGCCTCCTGTTTCTGGGCGGCGGGTACCTGCTGGAGCGCGGACGCCGCCGGCTCCTGGCCGAGCTGCAGGCGCCGGGATGACCCGGTGGCAGGCGGGGCTGGCCCTCGCCCTCGCGCACGCGGCCCTGCTCGGCCTGCTCGGGGCCAAGCTCCTGGCCGACCGAGCCACGCTCCCGCGCGGGTGGGCCCGAACCCTGCCCTACGATCCGGACCTGCCGATCCGGGGGCGCTACGTCCGCCTCCGGCTCGAGGTCCCGCTCGAATCCGGCCCGGCCTCCGTCCCGGCGGCCTCCCACGCCGTGCGGCTCGTGGTCCGCGATGAGCGTGTGGTCGCCGTGCCCGACGATGGGGCTGGGACGACTGTACGAATCGAGCCCGGGCCCGACGGACTTCGCGCCGCGCTCTCCGAGCCGGTGGCCTACTTCATTCCAGAGCACGTCCCCGACCCGTCCATTCGGCCGGCCGGGGAGGAGCTGTGGGCCGAGGTCACCGTGCCGCGGCGCGGTGGGCCCAGACCCATCCGGCTTGGGGTCCGGAAGGCCGGCACGCTGAGCCCGCTGCGGGTTCGCTGACGAGCCGCCGCGCGCTCTCGCACCGCCGGGCGGCGAAATGGTGCCGCCGCCGGCGGTCGGCTGACCATCGTGGGGCATGTTCCCCGGCTCCCCGGTGCCGCTCGGGCCGCGCACCCCGCTGGCGGCCCTCCTCGCCGTCGTTCCGCCTCTCGTCACGGCGGGGGTATGGCTCCGCCACTGTCCTAGGGTCCGGGTGCTCCACGCCCCGGGGCAGCGGCACCTGCTGCTGTGCCGGGACCTGGGAACGCTCCTCCGCCGGTGCGATCACGTGGTCGTCCGCCACTCCGGCCGGCTGCACCTGTTCTCCGCCGCCCAGCTGATCCGCTGCCGGGTGCTCGAGGTCGTGCTGGGCACGCCGTACCTTCCCCCTCCCGCTCGTCTACGCGAGCTGTATCCCGCACTCGAGGCGGGCGCCCGCCGCTACGCCATCCCCATCGGCCTCGGGTCGGCGGAAGAAGCGCTCGCTCTCTGCGCCGCCGAGCGGTTGCCGGTGCGCTCCAGCCGCGTAGGCTACGGCGCCATCTCCGGTTGACGGTGCGGCGGCCGGGCCTCTAGGTTAGGGCCATGCTCCCCCCCGATCGCCATGTCTGAACTCAAGGTCGCGCTCCTCGCGAGCGTGGGCGACGCCGTCGCACGGCTGCTGGCCATCCTGCGGGTGGACGGCGACCAGGCCATTCGGCTGGCCGGCCACATCCTGGGGATCTGGCTCCTCGCCTGGGTCAGCTACCGGCTCGTCTGCGTGGCGTCGCGGCGGATCGAGCAGGCGGTGAACGACGGAGACGACTCGGTCACCACGCTCCGCGAGCGCCGGGGCAAGACCATCTCCCAGCTGCTCCGGAGCGTGGGGTGGGTGGTCATCCTCGCGGTCGCGCTCCTGCTCACGTTCAACCTGTTCATCAACATCGGGCCGATCCTGGCGGGCGCCGGCATCCTGGGGCTCGCCATCTCGTTCGGGGCGCAGAGCCTGGTCAAGGACGTCATCTCCGGCTTCTTCATCCTCTTCGAGGACCAGTTCGCCATCGGCGACATCGTGGAAGCCGCCGGGAAGGGCGGGGTGGTGGAGCGGATGACGTTGCGGGTGGTCGTGCTGCGCGATCTCGAAGGCACCATGCACGTGATCCCGAACGGCGAGATCAAGGTGGTCAGCAACCGGACCCGGGGCTGGGCGCGGGCCGTGGTGGACGTGGGGGTGACGTATCAGGAGGACGTGGACCGCGCGCTCGCCGTCGTCCGGGACGAGGCGGCCCAGTTCTCCACCGACAAGGTCTGGGGCGCCCAGCTCGACGGCCCGGTAGAGGTGCCCGGCGTGGAGTCCTTGGGCGACAGCGCCGTGGTGATCCGCAGCCTGATCCGCACCCAGCCCGGCTCCCAGTGGAACGCGGCCCGGGAGTACCGCCGGCGGATCAAGAACCGGTTCGACCGCGAGGGCATCGAGATTCCGTTCCCGCAGCGCACGGTACACGTGAGGAGCGATGGCGGCCCCGCGTCGCCCGAGTCCATCGCCGCCGCGGCGAGCGGGGGATGACCCTGCGACTCTACAATACGCTCACCCGCCGGGTAGAGCGGTTCGAGCCGCTGCAGCCGGGGCGGGTCTCGCTCTACACCTGCGGGCCCACCATCTACAACTACGCCCACATCGGGAACTTCCGCACGTTCCTGTTCGAGGATCTGCTCCGCCGCTGGCTGGAGGCGAGCGGTTACCAGGTCCTCCACATCATGAATCTCACCGACGTGGACGACCGGACCATCGCCGCCGCACGGGAGAAGGGCGTGTCACTCCGGGCGCACGTGGACCCGTTCGCCCGGGCGTTCGAGGAAGACCGGGACTGGCTGCGCATCCTGCCCGCGCACGAGCAGCCTCGGGCGACGGAATACATCGGGCCCATGATCACCCTGATCCAGGGACTGCTGGACAAGGGCGTGGCCTACCGCGGCGAGGACGACTCGGTCTATTTCGCCATCGCGCGGTTCCCCGCCTACGGGCGGCTCTCCCAGCTGGACCGTCGGCAGCTGCGCACCGGGGC
>DASUSR010000257.1:0-13256 GCA_036375015.1 Gemmatimonadales bacterium | reverse complement strand
GCGCATGCTCGGGGTCTACCGGACCTTCATGGAGCAGTGGATGGCCATGCCGGTCGTCACCGGGCGCAAGACCGACAGCGAGCGATTCGCCGGGGCGCTCCGCACCTACAGCTGCGAGGCGCTGATGCAGGACAACAAGGCGCTCCAGGCCGGTACCAGCCACAACCTGGGGCAGAACTTCGCCCGGGCGTTCGAGGTCACCTTCCAGACGGCGGCCGGCGGGCTGGACCACGTGTGGAACACGTCGTGGGGGGTCTCCACGCGGCTGGTCGGCGCGCTGATCATGACGCACGGCGACGACGCCGGGCTGGTCTGCCCGCCGCGCCTCGCACAGTACCAGGTGGTGATCGTGCCGATCTACCGGTCCGAGGAAGAGCGCGCGTCGGTGCTCGCCGCTGGCGACCGGATCCGGCGGGAGCTGGCGGCCGCGGGCATCCGGGCCCACCTCGACGGGCGCGAGGGGATGAAACCGGGCGCGAAGTACTACGAATGGGAGGGCCGAGGGGTCCCGCTACGGCTCGAGATCGGTCCCCGCGACGTCGCCGGCAACAGCGTGATGCTGGCCCGGCGCACGGGAGGCAAGAAGGAATCGCTGCCGATGGCGGGCCTGGCGGAGCGGCTGCTCCAGATCATGGACCAGCTGCAGGCGGAGCTGCTCGAGACCGCCCGGGCCCGCCGGGAAGCGGCGAGCATCCGAGGGGCTACCAAGGAGCAGTTCCTGGCCCACATGGAGGCTGGAGGAGGGTTCGTCTACGCCGGGTATTGCGGCTCGGCCACATGCGAAGCCGACATCAAGGAGCAAACGAAGGCGACGATCCGGGTGCTGCCCGACGCGGAGTTCCGCTCCCCGGAAGCCCCGACCACCTGCATGTGGTGCGGCGGTCCCAGCGCGGCGGAGGCGGTGTGGGCGAGGGCGTACTGACGACCGAGAGGGTGCCATTTTCCCCGCTGTTCTCCGACGCGGGGCTGGAGCGTATCGAGCGGACCCTCGTCATGGGCGGCGTGGCGCTCCGGGAGATCGCGGACGGCGCCGGGACGCCGGTCTATGTCTATCACGCCGACGTGATCCGGCGCCAATTCCGTGCCCTGGATCGTGCGCTCCAGGGCGTGCCGCACCGGATTGCGTTCGCGGTGAAGGCCAACGGCAACCTGGCGGTGCTGCGGGTCCTGCGCGACCTCGGCGCCGGCGCGGACATCGTCTCGGGGGGTGAGCTGGCGCGCGCCCTCGCCGCGGGGTTCCCGGCCGACCGGGTGGTGTTCAGCGGGGTGGGGAAGACCGACGACGAGCTGGGGGCGGCGGTCGAGGCCGGTGTGGGGCACGTGCACCTCGAGTCGGCGGCCGAGCTCGAGGCGCTCGGCGGCATCGTGGCGCGCCTGGGCCGGCCGATGCGGGTCGGCATCCGGGTGAATCCCGACGTCACCGCCGAGACCCATCCCTACATCGCGACCGGGCAGGGGGGCATCAAGTTCGGCGTGCCCTTCGACCAGGTCGTCGCGCTCGGCGTGGCGGTGTCGCGCCACCCGCTGCTTTCGCTCGACACCATCGCCATGCACATCGGCAGCCAACTGCTCGACGCCGCCCCCTACGCCGAGGGGGTGGGCCGCCTGCTCGAGGTGGTGGCGCGGCTCCGCGCCGCCGGGGTCGACGGGATCAGCACGCTCGATATCGGCGGAGGGCTCGGCATCCGCTACCGGGACGAGGATCCGCTCTCTCCCGAAGCGCTGGCGGCGACGGTCGTCCCCCTGGTGCGGGACAGCGGGCTCACGCTCACGCTCGAGCCGGGCCGGTATCTGGTGGGGAGCGCCGGCGTGATGCTGACTACGGTGCTCTCCCGCAAGCATTCGGGCGGCAAGGACCTGGTGATCGTGGATGCCGGGATGAACGATCTGGTTCGGCCCAGCCATTACATGGCCTACCACGCGATGAGCGAGGTGGAGAGCCACGGTCGCGACGAGGCGGAGGTCGATATCGTGGGGCCGGTCTGCGAGACCGGTGACTTCCTGGCGCGCGACCGGACGCTGCCCGCGCTGGAACGGGGCGAGCGCCTCGCGGTGCTCGGGGCCGGGGCCTACGGCTTCGTCATGGCGTCGAACTACAACACCCGGCCGCGGCCGGCCGAGGTGATGGTGGACGGGGGCCGCTGGTGGGTGGCGCGGCCGCGGGAGGAGGTGGAGGAGCTATACCAGGGGGAGCGGGTGTCGCCCTGAGCGCGATCGCGTGAAGGCGAGCCCGGCCTCGAGCCCTCATCCGCCGTGCGGCGAGCCCTGCCCGCGCAGCACTCCGCGACTTCGCTCGGGATGACAGCCGATTCACTCACCAGGAGCTGACCACGCGTGTCCCAGCACCACGACGGAATCCTCATCATCGACTTCGGCTCACAGTACACGCAGCTCATCGCGCGGCGGGTGCGCGAGGCCCACGTCTACTGCGAGATCCACCCGCCCTCACGGACGGTTCAGTGGATCCGGGAGTGGAAGCCGCGCGGCATCATCCTCTCCGGCGGGCCGAATTCGGTGTACGGGGAGAGCGTCCCCACCGCGGATCCCGAGCTGCTCCGGCTCGGCCCGCCGGTGCTGGGGCTCTGCTACGGCATGCAGCTGCTCGCGCACCTCTCCGGAGGGAACGTGACCCGGGCGGACCGGCGGGAGTACGGCCGGGCGATCCTGCGGGTGGAGGGGGGCCGGCTCTTCCAGGGCTTCGGACCGGACGAGGAGACGCCGGTGTGGATGAGCCATGGCGACCACGTGGACGCGCCGCCGCCCGGATACCTGGTCAGCGCGTCCAGCGACAACTCGCCGGTGGCCGCCATCGAGCACGCCGAGCTGCCCCTCTTCGGGGTCCAGTTCCACCCCGAGGTCGCGCACACGCCCCGGGGCGGAGAGATCCTCAACAACTTTCTGTTCGAGATCTGCGGCTGTACGCCCGACTGGACCCCCGGTCACTTCGTCGAGAGCGAGATCGCGCGGATACGGGAGGTGGTGGGGCCGGACCGGCGGGTCATCTGCGGGCTCTCGGGCGGGGTGGACAGCTCCGTGGCCGCCGTGCTGGTGCACCGGGCGGTCGGCGACCGGCTCACCTGCATCTTCGTGGACCACGGCCTGCTGCGGCTGCACGAGCGCGACCAGGTCGAGGCCACCTTCCGCCGGCATCTCGGCATCGATCTGCGCGTGGTGGATGCGCGCCAGCAGTTCCTCGAGCGGCTGGCGGGCGTGCCGGACCCGGAGGAGAAGCGCCGCCGCATCGGACATACCTTCATCGATGTCTTCGAGGCCGAGGCCAAGTCGGTGGGCTCCGACGTCGGCTACCTGGTGCAGGGCACCCTGTACCCCGACGTGATCGAATCGCTCTCGCCCCGGGGCGGGCCCTCGGTCACCATCAAGACCCACCACAATGTCGGCGGGTTGCCCGAGCGGCTGCCCTTCGAGCTGCTGGAGCCGCTCCGGGAGCTGTTCAAGGACGAGGTGCGGCAGGTCGGTCGCGAGCTCGGACTGCCGGAGGAGATGGTGGGCCGGCATCCCTTCCCGGGTCCGGGGCTGGCGATCCGCATCATCGGCGACGTGACCGCCGACAACCTCGACATCCTGCGCCGGGCCGACCACATCTACATCGAGGAGATCCGCGCAGCCGGGCTCTACGACGACATCTGGCAGGCCTTCGCCGTCCTGCTGCCCATCCGCTCGGTCGGCGTGCAGGGCGACTTCCGCACCTACGACCAGGTGATCGCGCTGCGGGCCGTCACCAGCCGGGACGGGATGACCGCGGACTGGTACGCCTTCCCACCGGACGTGCTGGCTCGGATCTCCAACCGGATTGCCAACGAGGTGGACGGCGTCAACCGCGTCGTGTACGACGTCAGTTCCAAGCCCCCCGCCACCATCGAGTGGGAATGAGGCGCGGCGCGCCTCAGCGGCGAGGCGGCGGATCGCGCTCATCCACCAGCCGGAAGGACTGCCGGCGCGGGGGCAACTCCCCGCCGGGGCCGCGCACCCGCACCTCCACGACGTAGCGACCGGGTCTGAGCCGCGCCAGCCGCAGCGTGCGGTGGGCCCGCACCAGCTCGGAGTAGGCACCCTCCTCGAAGCCGAGCGTCACGACCGGCCGGCGCTCGGTGCGCCCCGATTCCCCCTTCGCCTTGAACACCGCGATCTCATGCCGGTAGGCCGCGCCCACGGTGGCGCCGGCGAGCTCGTAGTAGAGCTCGAGCTCCGAGCCGGTCGGAAACAGGTCGAAGGGCGTGAGCAGCACGCTGTCGCCCGGCGCCTGCCGCCAGACGGCGCTCGCCCCGGGGAGGCCCAGCGCCAGACTGCTGAGCGCCGGCCCGCGGTCGTACGCGGCTACCTGGACGCTGTCCCGGGGCAGCACCACGCCGAGGCTGTCGCCCTGCTGCAGCGCCGCGCGCCAGCTCCACCGTCCGGGCTGGAGCGCCATCTCCACCCGCCCGACGAAGTACCGCCCCCGGTGCGCCGCGGGCCGGCCGACGTCGAGCGAGGTGTCCACGCTCGCGGAAGGGCGCCCGGCGCTGTCGAGCGCCACCAGGCGGACCCGGAGGGGGCCCGCGCGGAGCGCGGTCGCCGGAATGGCCATCACCAGATGCACCAGCCCGTCGGCCCCGCGGGCACCGATGGCGACGAGGTCGGCCAGCGTGGGGAGGGGCTCCGCGAACCTCAGCTCGTAGCTGTCGGTCTCCGTGCCGACGGCGATGCTCGCCTGCCCGACGCCCCGCTCCCGGGCCCGCGCGCGGGCCGATCCGTAGACTCCCCAGTTGAGCATCCGGCCGTACATCGGCGAGATGGACTGCCGGGAGAGCAGCAGCTGGTCGCGCGGCGCGGCGGACGCGCCCCGCAGGTCGAGCACGCTCTCCACCAGGCGGTAGTCGTACAGGTCGCCCCCGCCGTTCTCGTCGTAGCCGCTGCTGAAGTGGAACAGCAGGTCGCCCTCGGCGCGGGGATAGTGCCACGACTCGTTCGGCATGAGGCCGAACACGAAGGGCCGGAGCCGCTCGGCCGGCTCGCCGTGCCGCACGTAGATCACGCCGCGGTCGTCCAGCTCCTCGCTGCCCGAGCGGTACGCGTCCGCCGCACCGTAGAAGCGGCGACTCACCGTGAGGGCGAAGCTCCGCCGGGCGTGGAGCAGGCGACGGTAGTGCTCCCGAATCCGCTCGCCCCGGGCGCGCATCTCGTAGCGGTCGCGCTCGTCCCAGAAGCCGCGCAGGAACTCGGCCCGAGCCGTACCCGAGAGGGTGTCGAAGGTCGCCAGCTCCGATTCGGCGGCGATGGGCTCGAGGTCGGCGCGATACCCGGCCACCACGATCGAGTCGTCCGACGAGGCGCCCTCGTAATAGACGGGCTCCGCGCCCGGGCGACCCGCGGCGAGCTCCACTCGGGCACGCTCGAGCAGACCCAGGGCCCGACGTCCGCCCGCCCGGATGAAGCGCTCGAAGGCGACGGCAGCCGAGTCCGGCGCCCCGGCCGCCCGCTCGAGACGGCCCCAGGCGAGCAGCAGGTCGGGCCCGGGTCTCGGCACGGCCGCCACGGCGCCTCGCGCTGCGTCCCTGGCCGGCCCCAGGAGCGCCGTGTCGCGCAGCACGAGGGCGATCTCCGCGAGCGCGAGCGCGGCCGGGGTGAACCCGGCGTCCGCGTCGAGAGCGCGCCGGTGGCGGGCCGCGGCACGCTCCAGCGTTCCCACGCCGACCCGGCTTCCGAGCGCCAGGCGGTCCCTCTGTTCCCAGCGGGCGCGCAGCGCCTCGGCGAGCCCCAGGGCGAACCAGGTCCAGGCCCAGCCCGGCTCCGCGCGGCAGGCACGGCGGAAGTGCTGGATGGCCTCGCCGCCGTCGGCGTCGTGCCCCAGCTCGGCCAGCCGGAGGGCTACCAACCCGAGCGTGAGCGGCTGCAACACCTCGGAGCCGCTCGTCGGGCGCTGCTCCAGGATGCGGTAGGACCGGGCCAGCGCGGCACGGTCGGTGACGCCCGCGAGCGAGTCGCGCAGGCGCGCGAGCACGTCGTGAGTGGCCGGGGACTGGGCCTGGAGGGCAAGGGGGTGCGCCGCGACGACCAGAGCGGCGAGCGCTGCCCGGCCGAGGCGGCGAGCCCTCAGGGCCGCGGGCACACCGTCAGAGGCCCCGCTCGTCCAGAAGCCGGAAGAAGTCCTCGGGAGAGGTGAGGGCGGCGAGGCGGTCGGGGATGTCGGCATCCTTGGCGAACTGTGCAATGCGTCCGAGAACGGGCAGGTACTGGTTCGAGACCTCGAGCGGCGGGGCCACGATGAGGAAGAGGTCGTGGACCGGACGTCCGTCGATGGCCTGATACTCGACGCCGGCCGGATGGTGGCCGTAGGCGAGGCGGATCCGGTTGGTGACGAGGGAGCGGGAATGCGGGATCGCGATCCCGCGGCCCACGCCGGTCGAGCCGAGGCTCTCCCGCCGATGCAGCACCCGCAGCAGCGTCTCCGCCGACCGGTCGTCCAGCCGAAGGAGGCCCACCAGCTCCGCCAGGACGCCTTCCTTGCTCGGGGCTCGCAGGTCCAGCGAGATGGCGTCGCGGGAGTAGAGGTCCTTGAGCTGAACGGCGGCGCGAACGGGAGGAATCATCGACGGGTCCGGGTTGGTTGCTTCAACCTAGCCCCGGCCCGGGAGAGGTGTCAAAGCCGGAGCCGCAGCACCACCGGATGACGCAGACTGTCGGGCCGGGCCACGCGACCGTCCTGCCCGAAGTACTCGTACTGGCTGTTGGCGACGTAATAGAGCTCGTGCCCCACGAGGACGCCCAGCGTTGGCTCGTTGTGGCTCGGGTGGGCCCGATCGAGGACCTCGGCGCTCTCGATCCGGTCGCCGCCGGCGGTGAGGCGCAGACGGACGACCCGGTGCGGCGCCACCCCGTTCTGGATCCCCACGAGGTGGCCGTCCGCCTGATAGAGCCCGTCGATGCCGAGCGCGACCACGCTGTCGGCGGCGGGCACGTCCGCCACGGTCCGCCGGGCGACGTCGATACGCAGGATGCCGCGGGCGTAGTCCGCCACGTACAGCGTCCGCTCGTCCGGCGCGAGGGCCATCCCCTGCGCCGAGCCGAGGAGGGGTGATTCCACCCAGGGCTGGAGCGCGTCGGCGCCGGGCCGCAGCCGGTAGATCACCGGGGCGCGGCTGTCGCTGGCGTAGACGTCCCCCCCTCGGGTCACGATGACATCGCCCAGGCCGTGGGCGCGGCCGTCGTTCGGCGTGGCATAGCGCGCGGTGAGGCGGCCGCTGTCGAGGTCGTAGCGGTGCAGGGCGCTCCGTCCCGAGTCGGCGGCGACGTAGCCCCGCATCTGCGGCATGGCCGCGACCGCCACCCAGAGCTGCCGACGGACCGGGTCCACGCGCAGACCCAGCGGCGCTCCGCCCTCGGGGCCCTCCAGCGTGGCGAAGTCGGTGAAGCGCCCCTCGAGATCCATCCGGACGATCTTGCGGCGGTGGACGGCGCTGACATAGAACGCGCCCTCGCGCTCGTCGTAGGCGATCCCCTCCGCCAGCAGGTCGCGCTCGGGCAGCTCGAACGCCACGCGGCCGCGCACCACCGGTTCCCGGTTGCTCTGCAGCCGCCGTTGCAGCTCCGCGTAGGCCGTGCTGCCCCGCAGGGCGGCGAAATCGGAGTCGGCCTCGAGCTCCGCGGTGTACCCCATGGCCGCGAAACGGCGCAGCGAGCCGAGCGCCGCGGCGGTGTCGCCGTTGAGCGCGTAGGCCGAGGCCAGGGCGTAGGTGACGCCCCCGTGGGCGGGCCGGAGGGCCTGGGCCTGGCGCGCGTGCGCCAGAAAGCCGGCGTGGTCGCCCGCCTGATAGGCCCGAACCGCCTCACGGTAGTGGGCCCGGCTCTCGGCGATCGGGTCGGCCCCGGCCGCCTGGGCCAGCGCGCCGACGGGGAGCAGGAGCAGGGGCAGGCAGAGGCTCAGGCCGCGGACGCTGGGTGTCATAGTCGGGGGGGAGAGGGTGAGCGGGCCCCGACCGGCCGGGCCCATGCATTCGGTACGAGCGCCCGCCCGGCCGGGTTCCATTGCCGTCCTTCCGGTCGCCAAGTATTTTCCGCCCATGCAGTTGCCCTACCCGTCCGCGCACAGCTTCGCGCTCATCCTGGCGCCCATGGCGGGCGTCTCGGAAGCGCCCTTCCGGCAGCTCTGCCGCCGGATGGGCGCGGACGTGGTCCTGTCCGAGTTCCTCTCCTCCGAGGCCATCCGGCGGCGAATCCGCAATACCCTCGAGGGCGCGGAGTTCGAGGAGGTGGAACGGCCCATCGGGATCCAGATCTACGGGGCGGATCCGAACGCCATGGCCGAGGCCGCGGGGCTCATCACGGAACACTACCGTCCGGAGTTCATCGATATCAACTTCGGCTGTCCGGTCAAGAAGGTGGTCCAGCGGAACGGCGGCTCGGGCTGCCTGCGGGACCTCGACCTGGTCCGCCGCATCATCCGCGCGGTGGTCGGGGCGACGCACCTTCCGGTCACGGTCAAGACCCGGAGCGGCTGGAGCGACGAGCACCGGGATCCGGTGGGCATCGCCCTGCGCATGCAGGATGCCGGCGCGCGCGCCTTCACGCTGCACGCCCGCACACGGACCCAGATGTTCTCCGGCAAGGCCAACTGGGACGAGATCGCCCGCGTGGCGGAGGCTCTGGACATCCCGGTGATCGGCAACGGCGATCTCTCCAGCGGCGCCGATATCGTGCGCATGCGAGACCACACCGGCTGCGCCGGGGTGATGGTGGGGCGGGGCGCGTTCGGCAATCCCTGGATCTTCCGCGACGGCCAGGCACTGCTCGCCGGCGGCGCCGCGCCTGCCGCTCCCGGCGCGCGGGAACGTTTCGCCGTGGCTCTGGAGCACGCCCGGCTGGCCCTGCGTCTGCAGGGCGACACCCGCAAGACGGTCGTCGAGTTCCGCAAGCACCTGGGCTGGTACACCCGGGGACTCCACGGCGCCAGCGAGCTGCGTCAGCGTCTCTTCCAGATCGAATCGATCGCGGAGGCGGAGGCGATCTTTCTCGAGTATCTCGAGCCGGTCGCCCAGGTGGCGTGAGACCCGAGCAGCTCGAGGCCCTGCTCGCCGACGTCGCCGCCGGCCGACTCACCCCTCCGGCGGCCCTGGAGCGCCTCCGGCACCTCCCCTACGAAGATCTCAGCTTCGCCCGCATCGACCACCACCGCGGCCTCCGCCAGGGGCAGCCGGAGGTGGTGTTCTGCGAGGGGAAAACCGTGGAGCAGGTGGTCGCCATCTGCGAGCGCCTTGCCGCCGCCACCGGCGGCTTCCTGGGCACCCGGTGCTCCGCGGCGCAGGCCGAGGCGCTGACCTCCCGCTTCCCCCGCACCGTCTGGCATCCGCTCGCGCGGGTGGTGGTGCATGCCGCGGCCGAAGCCCCGCCGCCGCGGACGGACACCGGCACCATCCTGGTCGTGTCCGCCGGCACGAGCGACCTTCCCGTGGCCGAGGAGGCGGCGGTCGTAGCCGAGGCGTTCGGGCACCCGGTGGCACGGCTCGCCGACGTCGGTGTGGCCGGCCTGCACCGGCTGCTCGCGGAGACCGAGCGGCTGCGCGAGGCCCGGGTGGTCATCGTGGTCGCCGGGATGGAGGGCGCGCTGCCGAGCGTGGTGGGCGGGATCGTGTCGGTCCCGGTGGTGGCGGTGCCCACCAGCGTGGGCTACGGGGCGTCCTTCGGCGGGCTCGCCGCCCTCCTCGGCATGCTCAACTCCTGCGCGGCGGGCGTCACCGTGGTGAACATCGACAACGGGTTCGGCGCCGCCGCTGCGGCCAGCCGAATCTGCGGCCGGTGAGCATCCGGACCGTGGTCCAGCTTAAGGAGCCGGCCTTCACCTGGCTGGACGTGGTGCAGCCGACGGCCGCGGAACTGCACGATATCGCGGAGCGGTACGAGCTGCATCCCACCTCGGTCAACGATTGCCTCGATCCCGAGCACCTGCCCAAGTTCGAGTCGTTCGACCGATACACCTTCGTCATCCTGCGCTCCTGGGACGAGCATGCCGAGCCGAGCGGCGGGACGGCGCAGGAGCTCACCCGCAAGCTGGCGGTCTTCTACGGCCAGGGCTTCCTGATCACGATCCACCGCAAGGATCAGCCCTGGCTCAGCACCCTGGAGGCGAAGCTGTCGGCGCAGGTGCTCGAGCGGCGGGGAGAACGCGGCCTGCGGGAGCACCCGACCGCGCACCTGCTCACCAGACTGGTGAACGGCGCCCTGGACACCTACCTCCAGCCCATGGAGGCGATGGAGACCCGGCTCGACGGCTTCGAGGAGTCGGTCTTCGCCGGCCAGCGCGTCGCCGGGGGTAACCTCCGCCGCGAGCTGAGGGAGATCCATCTGCTCAAGCGTCAGACCACGCTGACCAAGCGGCTCTTGTGGCGCACCATGGATGTGATCCAGCGGATGACGCCGACCTCCGGTCGCGCGGTCACCCACTTCCGGGACGCGCACGAGAACGCGGAGAGCTATCACTTCTACGCGGACGAGCTGCTGGAGGACGCCAACACCCTGTTGAGCGTCCAGCTCGCCATCGCCTCGCATCGCACCGGCGAGGTCATGCGGATCCTCACGCTGTTCTCGGCGTTCTTCCTGCCGCTCACCTTCGTGGTCGGGGTGTACGGGATGAATTTCGACTACATGCCGGAGCTGCGGCAGCGCTGGGGGTATCCCGCCGTCCTCGCGGGAATGGCGATGGTCACGGCGGCTATTTATCTCTGGTTCCGTCGGAGGGGGTGGCTGCGGGAATGAGCCTCGTCACGCTCCTGGTGGGGCTCGTTGCGGGCGCAGCCGCCGGGTGGTGGCTGGCGCGGCGCCCGCGCGAGCCGGGCACGGCGCCGGGGGTGTCGCCCCACCTGCTGCCCGACCCGGCGCTGCAGTGGCTGCGACGGTGCCACCAGGCGCTCGGGGTCTGGATCACCGAGATGGACTCGAGCGAGGGTGCTCCCCACGCCGAGCGGATCGTGGACCCCGACCGGCTCTCGGTGGCCCAGATCGTGGCGGTGGACCGCCGGGTGGAGCGGGCGCGGGACCAGGAGCAGCACGGGGTGGAACGGATGGATAGCGGCACCTTGATCTTCCAGGCCGGCGGCGGAGTGGCGGTCGCCATCCTGCTGCCGCCGGGGCACGAGCCGGCGCGCCTGCCGGCGGTGGAGGCCGACCTCGAGCGGCTGATGGAGGGGGTTCGCCGGCGCCCGCACATCGTCCAGCTGGCGCAGGCCCGGACCCAGGAGGCGTCGCTGGAGTCCGCCTCGAGCGTGGGGCTCCGGCTGGCGTACCAGCTCGAGCGGTTGCTCGGCGGGCAGGTGGTCGTGGCCGCCTTCGAGAATGCCCTCGACGCCACGGCGGCGAACGACGAGACCGCGCCACGCGTGCGGGTCATCGGTGTGTCGGGACGGGGGGACCGCCGGCTGCTCGACACCCTGCTTCCGGCGGAATCCGAGCTGGCCCGCGCCGCCACCGGGTCGATGGATCAGGCCGTCATCCAGGGCGATCCGCTGGGCAGTGTCGTCGCCGACCGCCGGCATCGGCCCGCCACCGTCCTCCTCCTGCCGATTCGCGCCGGTGAGCGGGCGGTCGGTGGAGTCGCCCTGTGGCTGTCGGGCGGCCAGGAGCCGATCGGCGCGGTTCGGACCGAGCTGATGGAGGCGCTGGCCAACGCCGGGCCGCGGGTGGTGACCGCGCTGGAGGCGGATCGCATCCGGGGTCAGACCGAGATCGATCCGCTCACCGGTCTCCAGAACCGCAAGGGCCTGGATGCCACGCTGGCCCGTGCGGCCGCGGCCAGGGGCCAGGGCGCGCTGGTCTACGCCGATCTGGATCGCTTCAAGGTGCTCAACGACACGCTGGGTCACCCGGCCGGCGACGCGGCGCTGGTCCACTTCGCGAGGATCCTGCGCGAGCAGATCCGCGGAGGCGACATCGCCGCCCGGGCGGGGGGCGAGGAGTTCGCGGTCTGGCTGCCCGACACCGGGCTCGACACCGGGGCGCGGATCGCGGAGCGCATCAGGATCAAGCTGGGCACCACGCCGTGGGCCTGGCAGGGCCGCTCCTGGCCGCTCAGCGCCTCGTTCGGGGTCGCGGCATGTCCCGACACCAGTCCCACCCTCGACGCGCTCTACGCCCAGGCCGACGCGGCGCTCTACGTGGCCAAACGCAGCGGCCGGAACCGGGTCGAGCGGGCCGGCGGGCAGCGCGGGGGCCGGGCTTCTGCTCCATAAATGCTTTGCTGAGAAAATCTTAGCGACACCTGCCAAGCCGGGCCCCGGCCGGCTATATTTGAAGCAACCCGGGGGCGACTGGCTTCGACGGGTTTGATGAAGGAATTGCAGCGTGCCCAGGTCCGGATTCCTGGTAAAACCATCTGGAACGTTTCAACTGCCAACTCTGATCTGGCACTGGCCGCGTAAGCTGAGCTAAGCTCGCTTCACGCACCTCCGGCACACGGAGCCCGCCCGGGGCGCCGTAGGCCGGAACGCAAATCCGGGCTGGTTGGCGGCGCCGCTCCGGCGCCGACGACGAGATCTCAGGAGCTAGGCCGAGGGAAGGTCGGTTCGGCACCGGCCCGAGGCAACGGCAAGAAGCCGTACCTACGCACGTAGACGCAGTTCTGGATCCTTACTCGGACCAGGGTTCGATTCCCTGCGCCTCCATCACGAAACACGGCGGGCCGCGCTCTGAAACGCGGCCCGCCGTGTCTTTAGGGGCCCGGTCAGGTCTCGGTGGTATCGGCACGCCAGGCGCAGAAGTGGCCTTCCGCCACGGGCAGCGGCGCGCCGCTGGTCCAGTCGCCGAGGAAGCCGTCCGACCGGATCTCACGGACGCGCAGGATGGTGTAGGCGCCTTCCACCCTCATCACGTCCTGCCGGTTCGCTTCGGCGCCGAGCCGGAGCAGTATCCGCCGGCTCTGCCCGCCCACCGGGAGATCGAACGCCAGCACACCCGGCCGCGCGGCGTCCTGAGACGCGACGTCGTCGGCCGCGGCGCCGACCTCGTCCAGCCGGATGTCGCCGTAGCCGCGGAGAACATACCGGCGGGGAGGCTCCACCGGTGCGCCGTCAGCGGGCTGCTCCAGGGTCAGCGTGCCGTCGGTGGAGCTGTCGCGCCGCGGTCCCGCGCCTGCGACGAGCCGGATCCGGTACGCCCCCTCGAGTGCCGCGGCCGCGGCGCTCGAATCGAGACCGGCCGTGCTGGGCGCGCAGGTGCGGGGACCCGCGGCGGCGGGCCGCGGGCTGCAGCCGCATAGCAGTGCCAGGACGGCG
>DASUSR010000256.1:0-5948 GCA_036375015.1 Gemmatimonadales bacterium | reverse complement strand
ACCATGACCCGCACCTCGGCGTGCACCTCGGGATGCACCCGGATCGCCACGGTGTGGTGTCCGAGCGTCTTGATGGGGTGCTCCAGCTCGATCCGCCGGCGGTCCACCTGGTGCCCCTCGCGGGCCAGGGCGTCGGCGATGTCCTGCGCGGTGATCGAGCCGAAGAGCTTGCCCTCCTCCCCGGCCTTGCCGGCGAGGGTGAGCGAGACGGCACCGAGGGCCGCAGCCGTCTGCTCGGCCTGGACGCGCTCCGCCTGGTCCCGGGCGGTCCGGGCCCGGGCCTCGCCCGCAATGCGCTTCTTGTTGCCCTCGGTGGCCTCGTAGGCCAGCCCGTGCGGCAGGAGATAGTTGCGCGCGTAGCCGGGCTTCACCCGGACCAGCTCGCCGGCCCGTCCGAGCGACTTCACGTCCTCGCGCAGGATCACTTCGATCATCGGTTGAACCCTCCGGTGGACGGCGTCGCGAGCCGACGCCGGAAATCTAGCCAGGTGTCGGCAAGCCCCAGCAGCAGGAGCCCGCCGACCACGAACGGCAGCAGGAAGAGCGAGATGAACGCGAGCGTGGCGACCACCGGGGTCGGCACCCGGGCCGACCCGGCGGAGAACACCGCCAGTCCGCGCGCGGCGTAGAGGCCGCCCCAGACGAGCAGCAGGTTGGCGCCCGCGAGCCGCGCGCTCTCGTGTCCGAACAACGTGAGCAACAGCGCCACCACCCAGCCCCAGATCATCTGGTCGCTGAACCCGAAGGCGGTGAACGGCAGCGGCGCAGGGCCGATGGGACGCTCGGCGATCCGGTGGTACCAGACCCAGGCCAATCGCACCCCGGCGATGGCGCCGAGGGCGAGGAGCCCGGGGTAGAGCTGCGCCACGGTGTCTCCCGCCTGGGTCATCTGCGCGAGGAGCTCGCTCGATCCGGCGCCGGAGAGCTCCGCCTGGAGGGCACGGTAGTACGCGCCCAGGTCGGTCTCGATGGCCTGCCGGACCGCGGCCGAATCGATGCCCAGCCGGCCCATCCACACCGCGAGCGCCAGGCCCGCGAGGCCCGTGGCCCCGAGCGCCTGCCCCAGCCGGTTGGAGGGGCGCCAGAGCGTGAGCGCCACGAAGGCGCCGGTGAGGAGCACCGACGCCGCCCGGACCATCTGCCCGCCCAGCCCCCCGGCCTGGTACAGCCAGAGCGCGGACCAGGCGGCCAACCCGACCAGCCAGACCCATTCCCGGCCGGTGGATGGACGGGACACCAGCAGCAGCCCTGCCAGCGGGCCCAGCAGGAAGACCGGCGGTGCGATCAGGAGGAATCCGGCGAGCAGCAGGACCGCACGCCAGCCCGGCTCGCGCCGCCGGCCGACGGCAGGCGCCGAGGTCAGCCGACGAAGCCCTTGATGTAGGGCAACAGGGCGAGCTGACGGGCGCGCTTGATGGCGGTGCTCAGCTGCCGCTGGTGCCGGGCGCAGGTGCCCGAGAGCCGGCTGGGCAGGATCTTGCCGCGCTCGGTGAGAAAGCGGGACAGGGTCCGCTCGTCCTTGTAGTCCACGACCCGCACCCCGGACTCGCAGATGGCGCAGGTCTTCTGTGGCCGTCTCATTCGTCGTCCTCCTCTTCGGTCTTGGCCGCGGTGACGGGCACGGGCTGGGCGCCCTCGTTGACCACGACCAGGAACCGCAGGACACCCTCGTCCAGCTTGATGGCGCGCTCGAACTCGGGCAGCGCCGCGGCGTCGGCATCGAACTTCGCCACGACGTAGTAGCCGGTCTCGTGCTTCTTGATGGGGTAGGCCAGAGTCCGCTTGCCCCAGTGGTTCACCTGGGGAGCTTCGGCACCGGGCACCTGGATGAGGGCGTGGAAGCGCTCGAGGCGCTCGTTGATGGCGGTCTCTTCGAGCGCACTGTCGAAGATATAGACCACCTCGTACTGACGGGTCATCGACACCTTCCTTCGGTCTCAAGTCGCCCCGGGCCGGTGCGGGCTCCGGGGAGGATGGTTTGGGAGGCGGAAGAATAGAGGGGAAGAGAGGTTAAGGGAAGGGCAGCAGCCGGGAAGCGATGCGACGTGAAGGGTAAAGCGGCCCGGATATATTCCCCGTTCACCCTTCACCTTTCACCCTTCACGCATCTCCCCCTCATGCACCTCGTCAGCCTCCAGGCCGGCCGGCCGCGGACCGTCGGCACCCCGGGAGCCGAGAACCCGATGGAGCGCGCGTTCACCAGCGCCATCTGGAAGGATCCGGTGGTGGGTCCTGTCCGGGCCGGTGCCCTCGGGCTCGAGGGGGACCGGGTCGCGAACACCAGAGTGCACGGCGGGCCCGACCAGGCCCTCCTGATGTACGCGGCGGCGCACTATCCCCTGTGGCGGGCCGAGTGGGGGCGCCCCGATCTGATGGCGGGGGCCTTCGGCGAGAATCTGACCGTCGAGGGACTCACCGAAACAGAGGGCTGCATCGGCGACCTGTTGGCCATCGGGAGCGCGGTCTTCCAGATCTCGCATCCGCGGCAGCCCTGCGCCACCCTGGCGCGCCGGCATCAGGTGCCGAACATGATCAAGCTGGTGCAGCGGAACGGCCGGAGCGGCTGGTACCTGCGGGTGCTGCGGGAGGGTGTGGTCGAGGCGGGACAGCCGATCGAGCTTCGGGAGCGGCCGCATCCCGAGTGGCCGGTGCGCCGGGCTGCCCTCGCGATGCTGCAGCGCCGGGAACGGCCGGCGGAGGCGGCGGCGCTGGCCGGGTGCGCTGCCCTGTCCGCGGGGTGGCGGGAGCGGCTGGCGGCTGGGCCGCGCTGAGCCGGGGACTAGCTGCTGAAGCGGAACAGCATCACGTCGCCGTCCTGCACCACGTATTCCTTGCCCTCGGCGCGGGAGAGCCCCTGTTCCCGGGCCGGCTTCCACCCTCCCACCCTCACGAAGTCGTCGTACGCGACGGTCTCCGCCCGGATGAAGCCCTTCTCGAAGTCGCTGTGGATGACGCCGGCCGCGGCGGGGGCCTTGTCGCCGCGGTGAATGGTCCAGGCCCGCACCTCCTTCTCGCCCGCGGTGAAGTAGCTCTGCAGGCCGAGCAGGTGATAGGCGGCGTGGGCCAGACGGTCGAGGCCCGACTCGGTGAGCCCCAGTGACTCGAGGAACTCGGCCCGGTCCTCCTCCGGGAGCTCCGCCAGCTCGGCCTCCACCTTGGCGGAGAAGGTGACCACCTCGGCGATCTCCCCGTCGGTGGTCAGGGCCGTCTGCAGGGCCGCGACGTGCGCGTTGCCGGTCGCGATCTCGTGCTCGCCGACGTTGGCGGCGTAGAGGACGGGCTTGGCAGTGAGGAGGTTGAAGCCGCGGAAGGCCCCCGCCTCCTCCGGGCCGGGCACCACCACGCGGGCCGGCCGACCGGCGGCGAGCGCGTCGCGTGCAGCCTCGAGCAGGCGCTGCTCCAGCCTGGCCTGGGCGTCGCCCGAGCGGGCGGCACGCACGGTCTTGTCCAGCCGCTTCTCCGCGCTCACCAGGTCGGCCAGCCCCAGCTCGATGTTGATGATCTCGCGGTCGCGCACCGGGTCCACCGGCCCCATCACGTGCTGCACATCCGCGTCCTCGAAGCAGCGGACGACGTGCACGATGGCGTCCACCTCGCGGATGTTCGCGAGGAACTGGTTCCCCAGCCCCTCGCCCTCGCTGGCGCCTTTCACCAGGCCCGCGATGTCCACGAACTCGACCACGGCCGGTACGGTGCGCTCCGGGCTCACGATGCGGGCGAGGGCCTCGAGCCGAGGGTCCGGCACCTGGACGATGCCGGTGTTCGGCTCGATCGTGGCGAACGGGTAGTTGGCCACCAGTGCCCTGGCCGAGGTGAGGGCGTTGAACAGGGTGGATTTGCCCACGTTGGGCAGGCCGACGATGCCGAGTCTCAGCATGTCACCGCTCGGCGGCCCGGTTGAACCGGTTCATCGCGCGCTCGACCCCTTCCTCGACCCAGCACTCGACCGCCTCCGCCATCGTGGGCAGCAGCCGGTCGAGCTCCTCATCCTCCTCCCGGCTGAACTCCGCGAGCACGAAGTCGGCGAGGTCGTCGAGGCCGTCCGGGGCGGGGCCGACCCCGATCCTGAGCCGCGCGTAGTCCTGGCGCCGCAGGGCGCCCTCGATGCTCTTGAGCCCGTTGTGCCCTCCCGCCGAGCCGGCCCCGCGCAGCCGGAAGCGGCCCAACGGAAGGGCGACCTCGTCTACCAGGATCAGCAGATCGCGAGAGGGGTCGAAGTCGGGCAGCGCGAGCAGCGGCGCGAGGGCGGCGCCGCTGCGATTCATGTAGGTGGTCGGGAGCAGGAGCCGGACGGGGTGGCCCCCCCAGGTCCCTTCGGCCGCGCGGGCGCGGCCCTCGCGCCGCAGCGGCCCGAGCCGCCACCGCGCCACCAGGTGCTCGGCGAGACGAAACCCGGCGTTGTGCCGGGTTTCGACGTACTCCGGGCCGGGGTTGCCCAGCCCAACGATCGCGCGCAGGGCTCAGCCGCCCGCTTCGGTCTCGTCCTCGGCTTCCGCCTTGGGCTTGCGGATGAGCTCCGGCTCGGTGGACGGGGCCTCCTCGACGACGGCCGGGGCCTCCTCGGTCCGCGGCGCCACGACGGTGCAGACCGGCGTGTCCGGGTCGTTCAGGACCCGGCCCTTGGCGAGCGTGATGTCGCGGACGAAGAGCGAATGCCCGATGGTGAGCGCCGTGACGTCCAGCTCGATGTGCTCCGGGATGTCGCCCGGCAGCACCTCGATCTCGAGCTCGCGCAGCGAGTGGTCGAGCACCCCGCCGAAGTTCCGCACCCCGTCGGGCACGCCCGTCAGGTGCACCGGCACTTCCACGGTGACCGCCTCATCGGCCCGCACCTCGTACAGATCGAGATGGAGGATCCGGCCGGGGCGCAGGGCGTCCCGCTGGATCTCGCGAATGAGCGCCTTGACCGGGGCCCGGCCGTCGATGGTCACGTCGACGACGGTGGTCGTCGCGCTGATGCCGCCCAGCAGCTTGGCGAGGGCGGCCGTGTCCACCGCGACCGACTCGGCGGCGCGGTCGTGTCCGTAGATCACGCCGGGCACCTTGCCCTCACGGCGGAGACTGCGCGCGGCGCCCTTGCCGCTGCCGGCTCGGGAGGCGACTTGGAGAGTGGCGGACTGGGCCATGGGATACGTCCTGAGGGTCTAGGGTCCAGGTCAATCAAACAAGGAGCTGACCGATTGGTCGCTGTGGGTGTAACCGATCGCCTTGGCCAGCAGCCCGGCGATCGACAGCACCTTGAGCCGGTCGAACCGGCGCTCCGGCGGCAACGCGATCGTGTTGGTGACCGCCACTTCCTTCACCGGCGACGCCATGAGCCGGTCCACCGCGGGCCCAGAGAGCAGGGCGTGGGTGGCGCAGCAGTAGACGTCTTCCGCCCCCAGCCGCTTGAGCGCGGTGACCGCCTCCGCCATGGTGCCGGCCGTGTCGATCATGTCGTCCGGGATGAGACAATCCTTCCCGGTCACCTCGCCGACCACGTTGAGCACCTCGGCGACGTTGGCCGAAGGGCGCCGTTTGTCGATGATGGCGAGGGAGGCGTTGAGCCGCTTGGCGAAGCCTCGGGCCATCTTGGCCGACCCCACGTCCGGCGCCACGATCACCAGATCCCGCAGCGACTTCTGCCGGTAATGGCTGACGAACACCGGCGCGGCGTAGAGATGGTCCACCGGCAGGTCGAAGAACCCCTGCAGCTGGTGCTGGTGGAAGTCCATCGCGAGCACCCGATCGGCGCCGGCCATCGACACCATGTTGGCCATCAGCTTGGCGCTGATGGCCACCCGGGGCTGGTCCTTCCGGTCCTGGCGGGCGTAGCCGAAGTACGGAATGACGGCGGTGACCCGGGCGGCGCTGGCCCGCTTGGCCGCGTCCATGAGGAGCAAGAGCTCGATCATGTTCTCGGCAGGCGGATTGGTGGGCTGGACGATGTACACGTCCCGGCCGCGCAC
>DASUSR010000255.1:0-5839 GCA_036375015.1 Gemmatimonadales bacterium | reverse complement strand
GTGCGGGACGTGCGGGGAGTGTGGCTGCCGCGGGAGGCCGATGATTAGACGGCGGGGCGGGCGGGCAGAGCGCCGGTGAGACGCCGGCGCACCTCATCCCGAGCGCAGCGAGGGACCTTCTCCGCCGTCCTCGAGTCATTCCCCGGCAAGATCCCTCGCTGCGCTCGGGATGAGGTGTGTCGCGCCGCCCGCCTGCCCGCCCGCCCCGCCGCCCCCCCACCGTTACTATTCCGCCCGATGCGCCTGCTCGACTCCCGCCGAATCACCGGTCCGGGGCTGGTGCTGGACCAGCCCGGAGCGCTCATCGACCTTCTCGTCGAGCCCGCGCGGCAGGACGCGGCGGTCGCGGCGTGGCGGGGGGCGCTGGCGCCTCGGCTCGCAGCGGTCGGCTGGAGCGACGCGGCGATCCGGGTCCGGCGATACGGGGCCGGGGTGAGCGTCGCGTTCACGGCGCCCATCGACGCGCTCTACGCGGCGGTCGAGCTCAACGAGTGCGCCTGGTCCGCCGCGGCGGCGGCGCTCGAGGGTGGGGACTCCACCCCGGGACCCGAGGAGATCGGCCGGCTCCGCGCGGCGATCGCCGCGGAGCGGAACCCCGCCCTGCTCGCCTTGCGCGACGCGGCGCGCCGGCACGGAGTCACCTTCCTGCACGGCGAGGAGCTGGTGTCGGTGGGCTCCGGCCGCGGGGTGCGGGTCTGGCCGGAGCAGGACCTCCCGGACCCCGCCGCGGTGGACTGGTCGGCCGTGTTCGACGTCCCCACCGCGCTGGTCACCGGCTCCAACGGGAAGACCACCGTGGTCCGGCTCCTCGCCGCCATGGCGTCGGCCGCCGGCCGCGTGGCCGGGCTCTCTTCCACCGACGCGGTGCGGGTGGGAGACCGGACGGTGGACCAGGACGACTACTCGGGACCGAGCGGGGCCCGCCTGCTGCTGCGGCAGCCGGACGTCGAGGTCGCCGTGCTGGAGACGGCGCGGGGCGGGCTCCTCCGGCGGGGGCTCGCGGTGCAGCGGGCCGACGTCGCCGTCGTCACCAACATCGCCGACGACCACCTTGGCGAGTTCGGGGTCGAAACCCTGGAGGAGCTGGCGGAGACCAAGCTGCTCGTGGCCAGAGCGCTCGGAGACGAGGGTCGGCTGGTGCTCAACGCCGACGACCCGGTGCTCGTCTCGGCGGCGGCCCGGCTCGGGGCGCCGATCGCCTGGTTCTCGCCCGACCCGCGCCGGCCGACGCTGCGCGACGGTCCGGCGGCCGCGACGGTCGAAGACGGCGCGGTCGTGCTCCGGGAAGGCGGAACCCGCGAGCCGATCGCGCCAGTGGCGGAGATCCCGATCGCCTTTCAGGGGGCGGCCCGGCACAACGTAGCCAACATCCTGGCGGCGCTCGCGGCGGCCTCCAGAATCGGGGTGACTCCGCAGGCGGCGCGCGATACGCTCCTGCGGTTCGGCCGGGACCCCGCGGACAATCCGGGACGGGCCAACCTGCTGGAGGTGGGCGGGCTTCGCATCCTGGTGGACTTCGCGCACAACCCCGACGGGATGCGCGCGCTGGCCGAGACGGCGGCCTCGATTCCCGCGCGGCGAAGGCTCCTCCTGGTGGGGCAGGCCGGGGACCGGAGCGACGCCGCGATCCGCGACCTCGCCGGCGCGGCGCTCACCCTTCAGCCCGATCGGGTCCTGGTGAAGGAGCTGGATCGCTACCTCCGCGGGCGTGCACCCGGCGAAGTGCCGGGGCTGCTCGCGGACGAGCTGCGCCGGCTCGGCTTGCCGGCCGACCGGGTGAGCGACGGGGGAACCGAGCCCGCGGCGGTCCTCCGGGCGCTCGAGTGGGCCCGGCCGGGCGATCTGCTGGTGCTCACGCTGCACCAGGACCGGGGCGAGGTCCGCGCGCTCCTCGAGCGGCTGCGCGCGGCCGACTGGACGGCCGGCGAGCCGCTGCCGGAGGGCTCCCCGGCGGCGTAAGGGTATCTTTCAGGCTCTCAGCCACGCCCTTCGAGGACGCCACGGGTTGCTCCAGCCGCCGGTTGCCCAGACCCCACAACGCTCCTGGTCATCGCTCGCCATCAGTACCGCGGTCCACGCCGGGCTGCTGACGCTCGCAGTAGTGCTGTCGCGGCAGCCGGCGTCGCCGGGCGAGCCGGGGCGGGAGGCCTCGCGGGTGGAGCGGCGGGTGGACATGGTGTACCTGCCGCCGCCCCCGGAACCGCCCCGGCCGGAGCCCCCACCCCCGCCTCGACCCGAGCCACCCCCGCCCGCGGCCCCTCGCGAGCCCGCGGCCCAGCCACCGCCGCGCCCGGTGGCGCCCCCGCCGGAACGGGCCCGGCGAGAGCCGGAGCCCCGCCCCAACGCGCCGCCGGAGGAGGAGCGAAGCGAGGGAGAGGAAGAGCCCGAGGGCGACCAGGCCGGCACCCCGGAGGCGTCGCCCCGTGAGGCGGTCACGATGGAATCGGAGGCCCGCCGGATCTTCGGGCGCCCCCGCGCGCCCACGCCCCCGGGCGCCGGCCCCCGCGCGATCCGTCCGATGGAGGCGTACATCCCGGAGAATCCGGCGAAGTGCATTCCCGGCCCCGCCGCACCGCGCGACTCGGCGGCGGCGGTGCAGTACGGGGTGGCGGAGGGGAAGATCTTCCGTGGCGACGACGGGCGACCGCTCGCCGGGGCCCACCTGCAGATGCTGGGAACGCCGTACGTGGCGTTCACGAACGACGACGGGTCCTACCGGTTCCGGTTCGACATGTCGCTGGTGGATCACTGCCGGACGCAGTACGTGCGGGTGACCGCGAAGGGGTTCGAGTCGCGGCTGCTGGTGCTCGTGGTGGGGGTGAACGTGCGGAGCGAGGACGTGCACCTGCAGAAGCGGTCGTGGTGGCGGTAGGGGGCGGCGGAGATCGCGCGGGGGCCGGATGTAGACCGGCCGCCCCCAAGTCGCCGGCGCCTGTCTTCCGGCGCCTCTCGCGCCGCTTACAGGAGCGCGGCGATCAGGGCGGCCACCGCCAGGGCGAGCCCGGCACCCGCCGTGAGCCACAGCGCGCTGGGCCGCCGCGGGGGGGCGGATGCCTGCGCGACCAGGGCGCGGCTCTGCTCCGCCTCTTCCCGCTGCCGCGTGGCGAGCGCGACCTGGGAATGCTCCAGGGTCTCGAGGCGCTCGGCCACCAGACCCAGCTCGGCGCGGAGCTGCTCCTGGCCCTCCGCCATCTGCTCCAGCAGGCCGCCCGCTGCGGCGACCGGGGACTCGAAGAGCGACTGGCCCATCACGCTCTCCGCCGCGATCACCTCTTCCATCCCCTGCACGAAGTGCCGGTGGTGGATCCGCTTCTGCGCGTCCGGGCCGGGCTCGGTGGTGGCGATCTGGGCGGCCTTGAGCACCGCGTTCTTGATGTCGCCGCCGCTGCGCGGATAGGCCTCCGCGAGGGCCCGGAAGTCCACGTCGTCGGCGAGCGGGGTCTTGCGGGCGTGAAGCTGTACCCGCCAGATCCGCTCGCGCTCGTCGGCGTTCGGCATCTCGAACAGGATATGGGTGCGGATCCGCCGCTCGAACGCGGGGTCGATGTTCGCGGCGAGGTTGGTGGCGAAGATGACGACGCCGGGAAACGTCTCCAGCTCGTGCAGCAGCACGTTGACGATGGCGTTCGCTTCCCGCTCGTAGGCCGCGTTCATGGAGGTGAACCGGCGCCCGGCGATCGCGTCGGCCTCGTCGAAGAAGAGGACCGCGTCCTCCCGCTCGGCGGTGCGGAAGACGTTGGCGACGTGCTTGGAGGTCTGGCCCACCCAGCGGGACTCCAGCTCGGCGTAGCGCACCACGAGCAGGCGCTTGCCCAGGGCGTAGGCGAGCGCCTCCGCGCAGATGGTCTTGCCGGTGCCGGGCGGCCCGGCGAAGTGGAAGGCCAGGCCGAGCCCGGTCGAGTGGCGCTCCGCCAGGCCCCACTGGTGGAAGATGAGGTCGTGCTTCTTAACCAGCGCGAGCGCGTGGTTCAGCGCCCGAAGCGTGGTCGCGGGCAGCACGACGTCGTCGAACGTCCGCCGGGGCTCGATGGCCTCGACCAGCGTACGGGCGGGCGTGCCGAAGAACAGATCGCGAATGCTGTCGGCCATGCCCGGAATCTACCCGGATTGGCCCCCTTCCCGGCCTATTCCCGCGGCTGCGGCCGGCGGCCCTCGGATTCCGCGGTCCGACCGCCCGTCACCCGATCCCACGCGTCCCGCACCGCGTCCTTGATCTCGTCCCAGGCGGACGTCTGGTCGCCGCGGTGCTCATAGCGCTCCCAGCCGGTGCGCAGATCGGGCTCCGCCTCGTCCCAACTCCGTCCGAGATGCTGGCGACCCGATTCGAAGCCGTAGCGATAGGCGGGACGGAAGCGGTCGTAGTAGTCGGGACCCATCGCGTAGGGCCGGCTGCTGAAGTTCTCGTGCCAGTAGTTGTCCTCGGTCTCCCACGCGGCTTCCCAGGTCGGCTGCTCCGCGGGGGAGACGCGGTCGAACGCGTTGGGATCGGTCATCTCGGTCCTCTCGGTCGTGGTCCAGGGTGAGGTGCTGATGGGCCATATTACGGCTTCCGCGCCCGTCACCGGGTGACCGGCGTCACGAGCGGCTCACGGCGTCTGGTACGCCACCCCGGCCACCTGGAGCGTTCCCCCACGGGGGTCGCGGCGAAAGGTCACCCAACCGGAGCGCCGCGACTCCCGGGCGAGGTAGGGAAAGACCAGCACGGCGTCCTCGCTCTCCCCTGACATTTCCAGACGCAGCGTCACCTGCACCTCCTCGGCCGTCTCCCCGCCGCGGTTCTCCGCCGTGACCGGTACCATGTGTCCGCCGGCGCCCGGGCGGGGCTCGCCCACGGTGACCACGACCTCCGGCGGCGCCTCCACCGCCGTCAGCGACTCCCGCACCAGATAGACGAGCACGGCGGCCACCAGGACCAGCGCGACCGCGAACACCGACCATTCGAGGGCGTTCTTCTGGAGACGGGTCATTGCTGGAGCAGGAGCCTCCCGGCTGAGGCGCCGAGCGTGGCGGCGACCGCGAGCGCCACGGTCTGGCCCACCACGGCGCCGAGATCCACATGATCGAAGCGGCCGAAGAGCCACAGGATCATGGCGGAAGAGACCAGGGCCACGGCGTAGGTGATGACCGCACCCCGCGTCATCGCCAGCGGCTGCCCCCGGTGCACCCAGCGGCTGGCGCCCCGGAAATCGCTGAAGTAGAGGACCAGTCCCCCGAGGAACATGGACCCCACCGCCAGCGCCGCGAGCTGGAGCGGCGGCAGCTCCAGGCCGAGCACGACGATCTCCTCCGTGGGGGCGACGTTCGCGGCGAAGAGGACCGCGCCACAGACGGCCAGGGTGATCTGCCCGCCGAACCCCACCTCGCGGTCCGCCAGCCCCCGGTGCTCGGGATCGCCGCCGAGCTGCGCGGTGCCGACCGAGACGCCGATCGCGATGGTGAACGCCTCGACCAGGATCCGTCCCACCACTTCCTCGATCGGCTGATCCGTCGTGAGGCGGCCGAGCCCCAGCAGGATCAGAGCGGAGAGCACGATGCCGATGCCCAGCTCCTCCACCGAGTCGATGACCACCTCGGCCCAGCTCGACAGCGGATGCAGCCCCGAGTACCGGTTGTAGCCCAGCAGGAGGACGAAGGTGCCGGCGAAGTACGCAAGCTGCCGGTGCGGCGGCAGGAACGAGCCCGCCTCCCACACCTCCATGGTGTAGAGCAGCGGGAGACTGAAGAGCAACCCCCCCGCGACACCACGGCCGTACTCGCGGAGCGACTCGGAAACGGGCCGGTGATCGGTCTGGGCCAGGTCAGCCTCCCGGCCGGCAACCGGCCTGGTCGGTCGTACCAC
>DASUSR010000254.1:0-7074 GCA_036375015.1 Gemmatimonadales bacterium | reverse complement strand
CCCTCGGTGATGTACCCGGTGAGGTCCGGGATCGGGTGCGTAATGTCGTCGTCCGGCATGGTGAGGATCGGGATCTGGGTGACCGACCCACCGCGGCCCTCGAGGATGCCCGCCCGCTCGAGCAGGGTGGCGAGATCGGTGTACATGTACCCCGGATACCCCCGGCGCCCCGGCAGCTCCTCCCGGGCCGTGGCCACCTCCCGCAGCGTCTCGCAGTAGTTGGTGAGGTCGGCCATGACGACCAGCACGTGGAGCCCGGCCTCGAAGGCGAGGAACTCGGCCTGGGCCAGCGCTACCCTCGGGGCCAGCATCCGCTCGATCCCGGGGTCGCGGGTCTCGTTGAGATAGAGCACGCTCCGCTCCATCGCGCCGGCGGCGCGGAAGCGGTCGAGAAACCGGCGGGTCTCCCGGGCGGTGATGCCCATGCCGACGAAGATCACCGCGAACGGCTCGTCCCTCGGCGCGCGGGCGCCCTCCACGATCCGAGCCGCGAGCTCCAGCCCGGGGAGCCCGGGGCCGGAGAAGACCGGGAGCTTCTGACCCCGCACCAGGGTGTTCAACCCGTCGATCGTGGAGATGCCGGTCTCGATGAAATCGTCGGGGCGCTCCCGCCGGACCGGATTCATCGGCGCGCCCCAGATCGGGACCAGCGCCTCGCCGACCGGCGCCGGCAGCCCGTCCACCGGCGCGCCCACACCGTTGAAGGCGCGGCCGAGCAGCTCGCGCCCCACCACCACCGAGGCGACCTCGCCGGTCAGGGTCACCGCCGTGGCCGCGGGGGCCAGGCCCAGCGTCTCCTCCAGTACCTGTACCACGGTGACCGCCTCGCCGGCCTCGATCACCTGTCCGCGACGAGGCGGCTCGTTCGGGAGCGACAGCGTCACCCACTCGCCCAGGGCCACCCGCTGGGTATTGCGGAGGTAGAGCAGCGGACCGGCCGCTCCCGAGGCGCCCTGATAGGTCCGCTTCATGGGGTCCCTCCCGCGACGCGGGCAATGGCCTGCTCCGCCTCCCGATGGCGCGCGTCCGCCTCGGCCGCGGGCGCCGCGCGGAACGCGGCCACCGACCGGCGGGCCGCACCGAGTTCGAGCTGCTCGAAACGAATCTGTCGCTCCAGGGCGGCGAGCCCGGCGCGGTGCAGGGCGAGCGCGAGGCTGGCGAGCCGGTAGGTCTTGGATACCGGCGACGAGGCATCGTTGGGGTCGTACGCGCTCTGTCCCAGCACCAGCTCCTGGATCTGCCGGGCCGACTCCAGGGTGAGCCGGTCGCTGTCCTGCAGCGCCTCGGGTCCCACGAGCCCCGCGATGTCCTTGAGCTCCCGGCCCCGCTGGAGCAGCTCGAGCGCCTCGCGGCGGAGCTGCACCCAGTCCGCACCTCCCTCGCCCGCGAACCAGGGTGCGATCTGCTCGGCCTGCAGGGAGTAGCTGGTGGCCCAGTCCACCGCGGGGAACTGGCGCTGTTGCGCCAGCATTGGGTCGAGCGCCCAGAGCGCCCCGGCTACCCGCAGTGTGGCCTGGGTGACCGGCTCGGAGAGATCGCCGCCGGGCGGCGAGATCGCCGCGACCACGGTGAGCGCCGCGGTGCGCGCCGGGCTGCCGGCCGCCTGCACCCGGCCCGCCCGCTCGAAGAACTGCCCCAACCGGGTGCCCAGATACGTGGGGTACCCCTCCTCGCCCGGCATCTCCGACAGCCGCGCGCCGATCTCGCGCAGGGCTTCGGCCCAGCGGGAGAGGCTGTCCGCCAGCAGCGCCACGCGGTAGCCCATGTCGCGATAGAACTCCGCGATGGTGATCCCGAGGTACACCGAGGCCTCGCGCGCCGCCACCGGCATGTTGGAGGTGTTCACCACCATGACGGTGCGGTCCATGATCGAGCGGCCGGTGCGTCCGTCGACGAGCCGGGGGAACTCGTGCAGCAGCTCCGCCATCTCGTTGCCCCGCTCGCCGCAGCCGATGTAGACCACGATGTCGGCGTCGGCGTGTTTGGCCAGCGACTGCTCGATGACCGTCTTCCCGGTGCCGAACCCGCCGGGCACTACCACCGCGCCGCCCTCGGCCACCGGAAAGAGGAAATCGAACACGCGCTGGCCGGTGACGAACGGCCGGTCGTCGGGGAGGCGCTCGAACACGGGCCGGGGCCGGCGCACCGGCCAGGCGTGCGCCAGCCGGAGCGGCGTGCCGTCGGCCAGGCGGCCGATCGGGTCGTGCACGGTGAACTCGCCCGCGGCGATCTCCGCCACCACGCCGGACATCCCCGGCGGCAGCATCACCCGGTGCTCCATCCCGGGCCGCTCGGGCACGGTGCCGAGCACGTCGCCGCCCGCTACGCGGTCGCCGGCCCGCACCACGGGCGTGAACGGCCAGCGCGCGGCGCCGTCGAGCGTGTCCGCATCGGCGCCGGGGCGGATGAAGCTGCCGGTCTGCTCGGCCAGGCGGGCCAGCGGCCGCCCGGTCCCGTCGAGAATGGCGCCGAGCAGGCCCGGACCGAGCGGCACGGTGAGCGCGCTGCCCGTGGGCTCCACCGGCTCACCGGTCTCGAGGCCGTTGGTATCCTCGTAGACCTGGAGGGTGGCGACGTCGCCCTGCACCCGGATGACCTCCCCGAGCAGACGGCGCGAGCCGACGCGGGCCAGCTCGTATAGCGCCGCCCCACCCATCGGTCGCGCCTCGGCCAGGGCACCGGAGAGCCGGATCAGGGTGGCCCCGCTCATCCCAGCCTCACGCGATAGCCGATCGCCTGCCGCAGCAGTTCGGCGATGAAGGCCTCGGGGCCCTCGGCCGCCGGCGCCCAGGAGGGCGCGGGAAACGGCACCACCAGCGGCAGCGGCCGCCGGGCGAGCGCCCGGCGCTCGGCATCCGGCAGCGCCGCATAGAAGTCGTCCTGCACCAGGATTACCCCTGCATCCTCGTCGTCGAGCAACCGGGTGAGACGATGGGCCCCGTCAGCCGCGTCCTCGGCCTCGACCGGCGCGAGCCCCGCGAGGCGGAAGCCTCCGGCGACGGCCGGCCGGCACAGGACCCGCACCCGGTCGTTCATCGCACCGCCGTCCTGGCGGCCCGCGCCGCGCGCGCCGCCGCCGGCATCTCGAGGTCCACGCTCCAGACCACCGCGCTGAGCGCTTCCGACTGCTGCCGGAGGCGCCGCAGATAGAGCAACAGGGGAGCCGGGCCCAGCGGGTCGAGTCGGGCGCGTTGCCGCAGCCACGCGAGCATCTCCGCGTCCAGCGCCGCCTCGAGCGCGCCGAGGGCTTCGGCATGCCGCTGGAGCAGCACGGCGAGCGTCCCCCCGCCGAGCGCGGCTCCGAGCAGCCGGGCCGCGGCGCCGGCGTTCGGTGCGGCGGCGGCGCGCTCGAACTCCCGGAGGTCCGGCCGTCGGCCGCCGGGGATGAACACCGGCGCCGCCGGCTCGTCGCGCCCCCGCGCGACGAGCAGCAGGGCCGAGCGGCAGTTCTCGAGATCGACCATGGTGGTCACGTATTCGAGCAGCAGCCCACCGGCCCGCCCGGCGCCGCGGAGTGCCCGCGCGGCGAAGGCCTGCGCGATCGCCAGCTCGAGGCGGAAGAGATCGGGCTCCGCCTCCTGCGAAGCGGCCGCGAGCAGCGGTGCGCCGTAGGGATGGCCGGCAGCCAGGAGCAGTGCCGCCTGGTCCGCGACCCGGCTGCGGGAGGCCAGCTCCCGCAGCAGCCGCTCGGGAAGGGCCGGCGTCGGGATGAGACCGGCAAGCCGCGCTTCGGCCCCGACGCCGGCGGCCGCGCCGCGCACCAGCGCCCTCAGGCTGCGCCGGTCCTCGGCCTCGAGCGCCACCGCGACGAAGGCGTCCCGTGGGCCGAGCCAGCGGCGCACCAGACGGATCTCGCGCGCCGCCGCCCGCCGGAGGGCGAGCTCCAGCGATGTGGCGTCGGGCTTGGCGATCTCCTCGGTGAGCACGCCGAGCGACTCGAGCCCCCGGGCGAGCGCCTCGAGGTCGGCGCTCCGCGCCAGACTCTCCAGGGCGTCCGGGCCGAGCAGCCGCGAGCCGAGGCCGCGGACCCGCGCGTTCACATCCTCCCAGTGCGGCCTCACGGTCCCTCCTCCAGCCGGCGCACCAGATCCATGGCGAGCGCCGGCCAGGCGCGCTCCAGGCGGGCCTCCAGCGACGCGTCCACCGTGAGCGCGCCATCGGCCGAGCGCAGCACCAGGCCGTGATGCCCCGTCGCGGCCTCGAAGCGCAGCTCGCGGCCGCCGCCGGCCGCGCGGAGCTCCCCCAGCAGCGCCGCGTCGGCCTCGACCACGACCGGAACGGCGTCGAGGTAGCGCAGTCCCTCCGCGAGGTCACGGCGCAACCGGGGCAGCCAGGCCGGATCGCCGGCACCGGCGGCGAGCCGCTCCTCCGCCCGGGCCCGGATGGCGCCGAGCGCCGCTGCGCGCGCCTCGAGCACCTGACGGGTGGCCTCGCGGCGGGCGGCCTCGAGGCGCCGCGCCGCATCCGCCCGCAGCTCGGTCTCCCGCGCGTGCAGCGCCACCCCCCGCAGCCGGTCTCCCTCGGCCGCGCTCTCCCGGCGGAGCCGGTCGGCTTCGGCCCGCGCCTGGGCGAGCAGGTCGTTCACCCGCTGTCGGGCCTCGTCCTCCAGCGTCTGCAGGAGCTCGGTCAGCGCCATGACGGGCTCAAGCGGGCTCGCCGCGGAGCAGAATGAGGATCGAGACCACGAAGCCAAGGATGACCATCGTCTCGGGAATGGCGACGAGGATGATGACCGTGGTGCTGAGCTGCGGCTTCTCCGCCAGGCTCGCGGCCGCGGCCGGGCCGATCCGCGATTGGGCCCAGGCCGTCGCGAGCGCCGGTATCCCGATGGCGAGGGCGGCGCTGAGAGTAACCCACAGGATCGACATGAGGTGCTCCTTGGCTAGGCGGTCGGGGTGGCGCGTGGGGTCCAGTGGCCGAGCGGCTCGTAGCGGGTGCCGCCAGGACTGTAAAAGGTGCCGAAGAACTCCACGTAGTGCAGACGCAAGGCGTGAATCGTCGGGCTGAACAGCCCGAGGGCGAAGTTCACGAGGTGGAACAACAGCGCGAACAGGGCGCCGACCACGACGCTGCCCATCGCGCCGGCGAGCCGGTTGGCCACGATCGCGAGCATCACGGAAGCCGTCCCCAGCGCCATGATACGGGCGTAGGAGAGGATGTGGCCCAGGGCCGTCAGCAGCTCGATGGCGGCCACGATGCCTTCGAGCACGATGAGCACCGGAAACGCCACCAGCAGCGCCACCACCGCGGGAGTGAGGACGGCCCGCGGGAGCACCTCCACCGCTCCGAGAATCGCGACCAGGATCAGCAGGATCATCGCCGCCGAGATCCCCCGGCCGATGGCGTGGCGCGGATGCTCGCGCGCACCCGCCAGGACCCCGAGCACGAGGCCGAGGAGCACGTGGACCAGACCGAGCCCGAGGGTGAGCACCAGGAAGGGGACGATCGCCTCCTCGCGATCGAACCAGATCGGCTCCAGGCCGAGCCAGCGGTGGCCGAGATCGCCGAAGTACTCGCCGAACAGCAGGCCGAAGATGATGGCGAAGAGCGCGCAGGGTCCCGCCACCTCGGCGACCGAGCGCAGCGTGGTGCCCGGGGCGGAGCGCCGGTGCAGCACCAGCGCGAGCAGCGCCACCAGGGCGCCGTACCCGGCGTCGCCCAGCATCAGGCCGAAGAACATGGGGAAGAAGACCGCGACGTACGGCGTCGGATCGATAGTGCCGTAGCGCGGGAGCGGAAGCATGCCGGTCACCACCTCGAACGGGCGGAAGAGCCGGGGATTCCGCAGCACGACCGGCGCATCCTGTCCCTCCCAGTGGGCCCGGTCCACCACCTCCACCACCACGGTCGCGCCGAACTCGCGCTCGAGCGCGCGGGTGAGCCGGGGCTCGCTGCCCGCGGGCAGCCACCCGTCCAGGACGAAGAAGTTCGGCGTGACCGTCGCGAGCCCGAGCGCGTCGAGCTGGGCCAGCTGGTCGCGCAGGACGGCGCGGGCCCGGCGGAGCTCCGCGCCGGGTCCGCGGAGGAGATCGTCCCGCTCGCGCCGAAGCGCTTCGAGCTCCGCCGGGAGCGCGGCGGCTCGCGCCCGCATCCGGGGCACGGCATCGAGCAGCGAGGTCCCGTAGCCGCTGGGGACGGGCACCTCCTGCACCCGGGTCTCCGCCAGCAGCCGCTCCACGCCCGCGGCGCGCGAGGCGGGCACCAGCAGCAGCAGGGCCGTCTCGCCGCCCGGCAGCCGCCGACTCAGGATCTCGGAGGCGTCGCCCAGGTGCTCGATGAGCGCCCGCTCGAGTGCCGGCAGGGCGTCCGCCTGGTCCGCCCGCAGGACGACGTGGAACGCGCTCACCCCGGGCTGGATGGATCGTGCCGCGAGCAGCGCCTCGAAGGCGGCGAAGAATCCCTGGTATCGGGTGAGCAGCGCCTGCTCCTCCTGCAGCCGCGAGAGCCGGTCGCCCATGCGCGCGAGCGCACGCCGGGTGCCGCGGGCGAGTCGCGCCCAGCGGGGGCAATCGGGAGCGCTGGCGGCGGCGGTACCCGGAGCATCCGTTGCCTCGGCCAGCACCGACTCGACGTCGTCGAGGATGCGCAGCAACTGCCGCCGACGCCTCGTTTGGGCCGGCGTGAGGGCGTTCACCCGGAGCGGACCGGCCTCGGGGGCGGGCGCGCAGTGCAGCAGGCCCACGTCCTGGACCTTGCCGAGCACCGGAGTCAGCAGGTCGCGGGGGCCCATCACGCGTACGCGCACCATCGGCACGATCATGACGCTCCGAGCTCCTCGTCGCGGAACACCCGGGACTCGACCCAGGCGGCGAGACGGTCCACCGTCCCGGCCGGGAGCTCGCGCAGCCGCCGGCACCGCGTGTCGGCTTCACTCCGGATCCGCGCGATCTCGGCGTCGCGTTCCGTGGAGACGCGCCGGGCCAGCTCGGCGATGGCGCCCTCGAGCGACGCCTCGGAACCGGCGCGCGCCTGCTCCGCGGCCGCGCGCGCTTCGGCCAGGATGGTCGCGGCCTCCCGCTCCGCCGCGGCGACGTCCTGGGCGAGACGGGCTTCGGTCTCGATGAGCCGGGTGAG
>DASUSR010000253.1:0-3969 GCA_036375015.1 Gemmatimonadales bacterium | reverse complement strand
AGCCGGCCCCTCGACCTGTCGAAGTACGGCCTCGTCTATGCCGGCGCGCAGAAGAACCTGGGCCCTTCGGGGGTCGTGCTCGTGATCGTGCGCAAGGACCTGGTGGACGCCGGGCCCAGGGATCTCCCGACCATGCTGCAGTACCGGACCCAGGCGGAGGAGAAGTCGCTGTACAATACCCCGCCCACCTTCGGGATCTTCGTCATGGGCGAGGTGTTCAAGTGGATCCGCGCCCAGGGCGGCCTGGCCGCCATGGCGGAGCTGAACGCGAGCAAGGCCGCCCTGCTGTACGACTACCTCGACGCCAGCGACTTCTTCCGGGCCACCGCGCAGCCGGGCAGCCGCTCGCTGATGAACGTCTGCTTCCGCGCGCCGACCGAGGAGCTGGAGAGCCGGTTCATCGCCGAGGCCACCCGGCGGGGGCTGGACGGCCTCAAGGGGCATCGCTCGGTCGGCGGTATGCGGGCGAGCATCTACAACGCCTGCCCCCGCGCGGCGGTCGAGGCGCTGGTCGCGTTCATGAAGGAGTTCGAGACGGCCAACCGGGCGGCGGCGGCGCGCTGAGGTCTCCGCCGGCCGCGGGTGAAACGGAGGGTGGGCGCGGCGCGTACGGGATGCCGCAGCCCACCCTCACTTCGTATCGGGAGCCGCCATGCCGTCGCTCGCCTGTGCCCTCACCTGCCTGGTGCTCTTCGGTCCCGGACCGGCGGCGGGTCCCGCCGGCACCGGCCGGGAGCGGATCACCGCGTTCGTGGACGTCACCGTCATCCCGATGGACCGGGAGCGCTCGCTCGCCAACCAGACCGTGATCGTCCGGGGCGACCGGATCGTGGAGATCGGTCCGGCCGGCCGGGTGCGGGTGCCCGAGGGCGGTGTACGGGTGGACGGCCGCGGGAAGTATCTCATTCCCGGGCTCGCCGAGATGCACGCGCACATCCCCGGCGGCCAGGCCCCCGACAGCATGGTGGAGCGTACGCTCTTCCTCTACGTGGCGGGCGGCATCACCACGGTGCGCGGGATGCTCGGGCACCCGCGCCACCTGGAGCTCCGCTCCCGGGCCGCAAAGGACGAGCTGCTGGCCCCCACCATCTATACCTCGGGCCCCTCGTTCAACGGCAACAGCATCCCCACGCCGGAGGCCGCAGCCACGGCGGTGCGGGAGCAGAAGGCCGCCGGCTACGACCTGCTCAAGATCCATCCGGGGCTCTCGCGTGAGGTGTTCGACACCCTCGCGGCGGCGGCGCACCGGGTCGGTATTCCGTTTGCGGGTCACGTGCCGAAGGACGTGGGGCTCGCTCGGGCCATCGAGGCGCGCTACGCCTCGATCGACCACCTGGACGGCTACCTCGAGGCGATGCTGCGGGACGGCTCCCCGGTGCCGGCCGGCGAGTCAGCGTTCTTCGGGATGAACCTGGGCGAGTACCTGGACGAGGCGAAGCTGCCCGCGCTGGTGCGGGCCACGAAGGAGGCGAAGGTCTGGAACGTGCCCACCCAGGTGCTGATGGAGAACCTGATCTCGGCCGGCACCGCGGAGGAGCTGGCCCGGCGGCCGGAGATGCGCTACGTCCCCGCCGCGACGCTGGCACAATGGACCGAGGCGAAGAACACCATGCTGCAGGAGACCGGCTCGAGCGAGGCATCGGCCCGGCGAATGATCGAGGTCCGGCGCAAGCTGATCAAGGCACTGCACACGGCGGGCGCCGGCCTCCTGCTCGGCAGCGACGCCCCGCAGGTCTACAACGTGCCGGGGTTCTCGACCCACCGGGAGCTCGAGAGCCTGGTGGCCGCGGGGCTCACGCCGTACCAGGCGCTCGAGACCGGCACGCGGAACGTGGCGGCCTACTTCGGCACGGTGCGCGAGACCGGGACGATCGAGAAGGGCAAGCGGGCCGACCTGGTGCTGCTGGAGGCCGATCCGCTCGCCGACGTCCGGAACACCACGAAGCGCGCGGGGGTGATGGTGCGGGGGCGGTGGCTGCCGCAGGCCGAGATCCAGGGGCGGCTGGACGCCATCGCGCGGAGTGTCGGGAACGGGTGATTCCGCCGCCTACGTCCCCGCCGTCAGCCCCCGCACCAGCTCCTCGTTGGTCTTCGCCCGCTTCATGTCGGTGATCAGGTCGTTCATCGCGTTGATCGCCGACATCCCCGCGATCCGCTGCCGCAGCGAGCGTGACGCCGCGAGCGCCTCGGGCGAGAGCAGCAGCTCCTCCCGCCGCGTCGCGCTGGCCACCAGGTCGATGGCCGGGAAGATCCGGCGCTCCGCCAGCTCGCGGCTCAGCACCAGCTCGCTGTTGCCGGTGCCCTTGAACTCCTCGAAGATCACCTGGTCCATCCGACTCCCGGTGTCCACCAGCGCCGTGGCGATGATGGTGAGCGAGCCGCCGCCCTGCGAGGGGTCGATCTTCCGGGCGCTGCCGAGGAACCGCTTCGGCTTCTCCAGCGACTGGGCGTCGAGCCCGCCGGACAGGGTGCGTCCCGTGCCCTTCTCCACGGTGTTGTAGGCCCGCGCCAGACGGGTGAGCGAGTCCACGATGAGCACCACGTCCTCGCCCAGCTCCACCCGGCGGCGCGCGCGCTCCAGCAGCAGCTCCGCCACCGCCACGTGCTGCGCGGCCGGATTGTCGAAGCTCGAGGCCACCACCTCGCCCACGCCGGCCGCCTCCATCTCGAACACCTCCTCCGGCCGCTCGTCCACCAGCAGGATGAGCAGGCCCGCGGCCGGATAGTTGGCGCTTACCCCCTCGGCGATCGACTGGAGCACCATCGTCTTGCCCGCCTTGGCCGGGGCCACGATCAGTGCGCGCTGCCCCTTGCCGAGGGGGCAGAGCAGGTCGATCACGCGATTGGTGTAGTCGGGCTGGCCCCCCCGGGTGAGACCGCACTCCAGCCGGAGCTGCTCGTTGGGGTGCACCGCGCCGAGCCGGCCGAACTCCGGGCGCTGGCCCAGCTCTTCGGGTGGGCGGCCGTTCACCCGGGTGACGCGGGCGAGCGTCGGACCGCGGCCCTTGCCGCCGGGCCGGGTCTCGCCGTCGATCTCGTCCCCGGTGCGGAGACCGTACTGCCGAACGACCTTGTCGCCGACGTGAACGTCGCCGTTGGCGGGCAGGTAGCCCGCCTCGCGCCGCCGGAGGAATCCGCTGCCCCGTCCGGCGATCTCCAGGACGCCCAGCATCAGGCGGCGGCTGCCACGGTGCGCTTGATCCGGTGCAGGATCGCGGTGAGTCCCTGGGTGCGGGTCATCCCCAGCGTTTCGCTCAGCCCGAGCTGGTCGAGCAGGTCGTCCGGCACCTGGGCCACATCCTCCGGCGCGGCGCCGTCGAGGTTGCGGGCGAGCAGCGAGATGAACCCGCGCACGGTGGGAGACTCCCTGGGTACGTCGGCATGGATGTGGACCCGGCCGTCCTCGATCTCCACCCACAGGAACACCGGGGTCTGGCACTCGTGGACCCGATGCTCGTCCCGCTCCCGCTCCCGCTCCAGCCGCTCGGGCAGTGGGGGCAGCTTGCGGGAGTAGTCCAGCAGGGTCTCCAGCCGGGTGGAACGGTCGGCCGCCTTGAAGCGGGGGATGAGGGTCTCGAGGCTCGGCATCGTCAGGCGCTCGGCGGAAGGACGGACTCGGCCGGGCCGCTCGCGACGCGACGGTCGCGCCGGCCGAAGCCGTACGGTCCGGGTGAGCGGGGTGGAAAGGTCTGCATCGGGGTAAGTTGGCATCGTCCCGGGCCGGGGGGTACCCCTGCCCGCGCCCGGGGGGCCGGACTATCGTTGCAGCACCTCCGGAGGCCCCATGGATTCCGTTCCGGCCGCCCCCGCCGGCCTTCGTGCCGGCGCGGCGGCGTACCTGTGGCTCACCTTCCGCCCGGCGGCTTGACGCCGCGCTCTCCTGCCCTGTATACATATTCATCATGCCGAATACCCGCTGCGTGCTCCGCGACATCATTCCGCTCCGGCCCATCCGGAGAGGCGGCGCGC
>DASUSR010000252.1:0-14159 GCA_036375015.1 Gemmatimonadales bacterium | reverse complement strand
GTCATGTCGAACATGGACACCTGGCTCTTGCCGTTGAACACCGGCCGGAGCTTGTCGTCCGCGTTGATCATGCGGCGGTTCCTGGAGTCCTGCAGGCCGTTCCGCTTGATGTAGGCCCAGAGCTTCTTGGTGACCTCGGTCCGCGGCATGGCGCTCGATCCGACCACGGCCGACAGGGAGCTATCGGGCTGCATCGGCTTCATGAACGCGGCGCTCGGAGTGCGCTTCTTTCCGGAGGACTTCTTGGCGGCCTTCTTCGTCGCCTTCTTTCTGGCGGCGGGACGGCGGGCGCTCTTCTTGGCGGACTTCTTCGCGGCAGTCTTTTTCTTGGCGGCCATCGCGTGTCTCCCAATGGATGTGAGGACTCTGCGTGCTCCGGACCAGCGAAACTACCGTGACAAACAGTACAACGGGGACCCTCGCTTGCAAATAGGGAAATTGCCGTTTTCCCTCGGAAAACCGCGATTTTCGACCGTTTTTCCCTCTGAACCGCCCCGTTTTCGGTCTCGGAGGGCCCGGGCGGCGCCCCTGCCGGGCTATCTTGCGGCACGCGCCCGACCCGCACCACCACCTCCATCGCAGGCCCGCAGACCCACTCCCATGCCGCTCCGCCCGCCGGCCGCGCTCGCCCGTACGATGCTCCTGCTCTCACTGCCGGCAGTCCCGCAGGGGCTGGCAGCCCAGGGGCGCACCCCCTGCACGCCGGGGAAAGGCGGGCTCACGCTGCCGGCCGGCTTCTGCGCGACGGTCTTCGCCGACCGGCTGGGCGAGGTCCGTCAGCTCGCGGTCGCGCCGAGCGGCGTGCTCTACGCGGCCGTGCGGGACGCGGCCGACGGCGTGCTCGCCCTGCGCGACGGCGACGGCGACGGACACGCCGAGGAGCGGGCGGCGTTCGGCCCGGGCGGGGGGAACGACGTGGAGATTCGCGACGGGTACCTCTACTTCGCCCAGACCGATCGGGTGGTCCGCTGGCCGCTGCCGCGAGCCGGGCTCGCCCCCGAGGCGCCGCCCGAGATCGTCGTGGCCGGCCTGCCCGACAGCGGGAGCCATCGGGAGAAGAGCCTCGCCTTCGGCGCGGGCGGGGTGATGTACGTGAGCATCGGCTCCGCCACCAACAGCTGCCAGCGCGTCGACCGCCGCGCGGGGAGCCCGGGGCTCGAGCCCTGCCGCGAGCTGGATCGACACGCGGGCATCTGGGCCTTCGACCCTGACCGGGCGGGCCAGCAGGTCGCCGACGGCCGCCGCGTCGCCACCGGACTACGCAACGCACTCGCGCTCGCGGTGCACCCCGGGACCGGCGCCCTGTACGCCGCGGTCCAGGGGCGCGACCAGCTGGGCGAGAACTGGGGCTTCAGCGACGAGGCCAACGCCGAGAATCCGGCGGAGGAGTTGGTGATCGTAGAGGACGGCGACGACTTCGGCTGGCCCTACTGCTACTACACGAGCGAGTACCGCAAGAAGGTGCTCGCCCCCGAGTACGGGGGGGACGGACGCAAGGTGGGCCGCTGCGCCGAGGCCAGGGACCCGGTGCTGGCGTTCCCGGCGCACTGGGCTCCGCTGGCGCTCGCGTTCGCCGCCGGCGACGCCTTCGGCCCCGAGTATCGCGAGGGCCTCTTCGTCGCCTTTCACGGCTCCTGGAACCGTGCTCCCCTGCCGCAGGCGGGCTATCGGGTGGCCTTCGTGCCATTCGAGCAGGGCAGGCCGGCGGGCGAGTACCAGACGTTCGCGATCGGAGAGACACCCACGGCGATGCGGGCGAGCGGTGTGGCGGTGGGGCCGGACGGCGCCATGTTCATCGCGAGGGACGCCGCGGGCAGGATCTGGCGGGTGGTGCGCGGGCCCTAGCCCGGGCCGCCCATCCCTTCGAGCACCCGCTCCACCTCCTCGAGCCGGGGCTCGATCGCCACGGGCCGGTTCGCGCCGGGCGGCGGCGGGTCGATGTCCCGGTGATACTCCAGCAGGATGCCCGGGTCCTTGAGGACGTGCCCGGTGAGCACGGCCACGACGTGCTCCGCCGGATCGATCACGCCCCGGCGCACCAGCGCGCGCACGCCCGCCACGCTGGCGGCGCTCGCCGGCTCGCACCCGATCCCGCAGCCGTCAACCGCCGCCTTCGCCTCGAGCAGCTCGGCGTCGTCCACCGCGAGCACCACCCCTTCGGTCTCCCGGATGGACCGCACGGCCCGGTCGTAGGAGGCGGGGTCGCCGATCCGGATGGCGGTCGCCACGGTGCGCGCCTTGACGGCATGCCGCCGGGTGAAGCCCTCCTCGTAGCTCCGGGCGAAGGGCGCCGCCCCCGCCGCCTGGACTGCGGCGAGCCGGGGCACCCGCGGGATGATTCCCCAGTCGTAGGCCTCCCGCAGCGCCTTCCCGAACGCCGCGGTGTTCCCCAGGTTGCCGGCCGGGAGCACGATCCAGTCGGGCGGGGCCCAGGCGAGTTGCTGCAGCAGCTCCAGCACGATCGTCTTCTGGCCTTCGATCCGGAACGGATTGATCGAGTTGAGCAGGTACACGCCGAGCCGGGTGCTCGCCTCCTCGACCAGCCGCAGGCAGTCGTCGAAGTCGCCCCGCACCAGCAGCGTGCGCGCGCCATAGGCGAGAGCCTGGGCCAGCTTGCCCATCGCCACCCCTTCCGCCGGCACCAGGACGAGCGCCGGGATCTCCGCCTGGGCCGCGTAGGCCGCGAGCGACGCGGAGGTGTTACCCGTGGAGGCGCAGGCCACCGCGCGGGCGCCGACGCGGCGCGCCTGGGTCACGCCGACGGTCATCCCCCTGTCCTTGAACGAGCCGGTGGGGTTGTGGCCCTCGTGCTTGAGCAGCAAATGGATCATGCCGGTCCAGCGGTCGATCGCGGGACGGTGCAGCAGCGGCGTGTTCCCCTCGGGGTGGGACACCACCTCCCCCGCCGAGGGCAGCACCATCTCGCGGAACCGCCAGACGCCGGACGAAGCCGACCCCTGCCGCTCGCCCAGACGCTCGGCGAAGCGCGCCAGCAACTCGTCCCGGGTGAGCTCGGGCGGACGATGCTCGATCTCGAGCAGCCCGCCGCAGGCCGGGCAGCGGGACCGCGCGTCGCCTTCGGCGAGCTCGCTGCCGCAGGCCACGCACGCCTGCCAGCTCGGCGGCCGCTCGGTCCGGAACATCATCGGGTCTCCGTGTCCTCGATCACCCGCGCGCCGGCGCGGTCCACCGCGCCCACCCGCACCTGGCTCGGCTGCCCCCGCTCGGCGTACGCCGCACGCATCGCCGCCGCCACCCGCTCCGCGTCGGCCGCGCCGCGGGCGAGGGCGAACACGGTGGGGCCGCTGCCCGAGATCGAGCTCCCCAGCGCGCCGGCGGCGATCGCCGCGGCCTTGGCCTCGAGGAAGCCGGGCAGCAGGCCCGCCCGCGCCGGCTCGGCGATCCGGTCGTCGATGGAGCGGCCCAGGAGCGCGTAGTCGTCCGAGGCCAGCGCCGCCACCAGGGCGCCCACCTGCGCGGCCTGGTGCAGCGCCGTGGCCCGGGAGACCTGCGCCGGCAGCACCGACCGCCCTTCCGCGGTGCGCATCCGCTGCTCGGGGCGCGCCAGGACCACGAAGAGCTCGCGCGGCACGGGCAGCCGCACCAGGTCGAGCGGCTCCATGGAGCGGATCAGCACGATCCCGCCGAGCAGGGAGGGCGCGAGGTTGTCGGCGTGCCGGCCGGCGACCGCTTCCTCCGCCGTGAGGCAGGCCTCGATCAGCGCGACCGGGTCGAGCCCCCCACCGAGGAGCGCGTTCACCGCCACCGCGGCGGCGACCGCCGAGGCCGCGCTCCCGCCCTGGCCGCCGGAGAGCGGCAGACCTTTGGTCACCGTGAGGGCGAGGCCGCGCTCCCCCTGCGCCGGACGTCCCGCCCGCTCGAGCACCGCCCGAGCCGCGAGCGCCGAGGTATGGCGGTCGGCCTCGCGGGGCAGCTCGGGGTGGCCCGGGTCGCGCACCCGGATTCCGGGCTCGGCCGTCCACTCGGCCGCCACGGTGTCGCCGGCTCCCTCGACGGCGAGGCCCAGGATGTCGAGCCCCGGGCCCACGTTGCCGACCCCGCCCGGCGCGAAGGCGACGACCCGTCGGCCCCTCACGCGCCCGCCAGACGAAGGATGTCGTTGAGCACCCCCGCCGCGGTCACCTCCGCGCCCGCGCCGGGACCGGTGATGACCAGCGGGTTCGACTTGTAGCGGGCGGTGGTGAAGACGAGCTGGTTGTCGGACCCCTTGATCGAGGCGAGGGGGCTGGTCGTGGGCACCGCACGGAGCCCCACCGCGAGCTTGGACCGGGTTACCGTCGCCACGTAGCGCAGCACCGTGTCCGAGGCGGCGGCCGCCGCGGTGCGCCGCTTCCAGCCGGGGTCGAGCTCTTCCAGCCGCTCGAGGAACTCGTCACCGGAGAGTCCCCGGGCCCACTTCGGCACCAGCGACTCCACCGCGCTCCGGCGCAGCTCGCCCTGGTAGCCGAGCAGCCGGGCCAGGATGAGCGCCTTGCGCCCCACGTCCATGCCCGAGAGGTCGTCGCGCGGGTCGGGCTCGGTGTAGCCGCGCTGCATCGCCGCGCGCACGGCGCGGCTGAACGGCACGCCGGCCGAGACCTCGCTCAGCACGTAGCCGAGGGTGCCGGAGAGGAGCCCCTCGATGCGTTCGACCCGGTCGCCGGATTCGGTGAGCTTGTGATAGGTGTCGATGATCGGGAGGCCCGCGCCGACGGTGGCCTCGTGCAGGATCCGCCGCCCCCGCGCGCTCGCCGTCTGCCAGAGCGCCTCGCTGGTCGCGCGGCGGCCCGCGATGGGCCGCTTGTTGGCGAGCACGAGGTCCATCCCGTGGGTGAGCGCCGCCTCCAGCACGGCCGAGGTATCGTCGGCCGTGACGTCCACCAGCACCGGCCGGGTGAGCGCGTATCCCGCGATGTGCGCGATCGCCTCCTCCGCCGTTCCGGAATGCCCCTGGGGAGCACGCGCGAGCGGACGGCCCCGGCGCTTCTCCGTCGCGAGGCCGGCCAGCCGCCGCGGGCCGATGCCCCGCGGGTCGAAGACGAACCCCGACCGGTCGATCACCGCGGCCACCCGGAGCGAGAGCGCCGGCCGGCGCACCTGGCTCAGCAGCGACGCGAGGGTCCGGCCGATCTGGCCGAAGCCGAGCAGCACGACCTCCATCCGCTCCGGCTGGATCACCGCTCCGCCGGCGATCCGGCTCAACTGGAAGGCCGTGTGGATCCGGCGCTGCGCCTCGGCGGCCTCCTCGGCCGCCACCACGACGGAGATGTTGAGCTCGGACGAGCCCTGCGCGATCGCCACCACGTTGATCTTGCCGGCGGCCAACGCCGAGAAGACCCCGGCCGCGATCCCGGGGGTGCCGTGCATGCCCAGCCCGACCACCGCGAGCGTCGCCATCCCGGCGCTCACCTCGACGCCGTCGATCTCGCCCCGGCCGATCTCGCTCCGGAACTCGCGCTCGAGGCTCTCCCGCGCCTCGGCGGCGAGCGGTTCCGGCACGCTGAAGCAAATCGAGTGCTCGGACGACGCCTGCGAGATGAGCGAGACCGAGATACGCCGCTCGTGCAGCGCGTGAAAGGTGCGCGCGGCGATGCCCGGCACGCCCAGCATGCCGTTGCCGGTGACCGTGACCAGCGCCTGGCCGCCGGCGGCGGTGAGCGCCTTCACCGGGTTGCGGCCGGGCGCCTCGCGCTCGGACACCTCGGTGCCGGCGGCGTCGGGGTCGGCGAACGGCCGGACGAAGACCGGGATCCGGCGCCCCGTGACCGGGATCAGCGCGCGCGGATGCAGCACCTTGGCGCCGTAGTAGGCCAGCTCCGCCGCCTCGCGGGCGTGGAGCTGTGGGATCACTCGTGCCTCGGGCACCACGCGCGGATCGGCGGTGAGCAGCCCGGGCACGTCCTTCCACAGGGAGACCCGGCGGGCGCCGAGGCCGCGGGCCAGGAGCGTGGCCGTGAGATCGGAGCCACCCCGCCCCAGGGTGGCGACCTCGCCCTCGGGCGTGGCCCCGATGAAGCCGGGCACCACGGGGACCTGCCCCCGGGCGAGGAGCGGGGTCAGGACGCGCTGGATGGCGCGCTCGGAGCGCGCCAGGTCCGGCGCCGCATGCCCGAAGACAGCGTCGGTGTGGACCAGCTCCAGCGCGTCCACGAACCGGGCGCGAATCCCGCGGGCCTCGAGCGCCGCCGACAGCAGTCGGGCGCTCAGCCGCTCGCCCCGGGAGACGAGATAGTCGGTGGTCCGCGGGGTGAGCTCGCGCAGGAGCCGGAGCCCCTCGGCCAGGGCCTCCAGCTCCGCGAAGACGTCGCTGACATAGGCGAGCACGTCGGCGCGGAGCCGCCCGCTGGGGAGCAGCTCCCGGGCCACTTCGGCGTGGCGCGACCTCAGCCGGGCGATGAGCGGCTCCACGGCGCGCGCGTCGCCGCTTCCGGCCTGCTGGGCCACGCCGAGGAGCGCATCGGTGGTACCCGCCATCGCGGAGACCACCAGGACGGTGGGCTCGCCGCGATGGCGGTGGATGATCTCGACGGCATGGCGGACGGCGGCGGAATCGGCCAGCGACGCGCCGCCGAACTTGTGGACGTGGGGTGCGCGGCGAGGTCGGGGCATTCGGATGAGAGTCTAGAGTCGAGAGTCCAGAGTCAAGAGTCCCGGGCGCCAGTCGAGGACCCCGGACTGCGGACTCCGGACGCGGACTCTTGACTCTCGACCGTCGACTCTAGACTCTCTTTCCAATGCTGACGCTTCTCAAGCTCCTCCAGTCCATCATCAAGACGCTCCACTCCGAAGGCACGCCGGGCCAGGTCGCGGCGGGCATCGCGCTGGGCTCCGCGCTGGGCCTCACGCCGCTGATGAACGTGCACAACCTGGGGATCTTCGCCCTGCTCGTGATGCTCAACGTCTCGTTCGGGGGCGGGATGCTGGGGTGGGCGCTGTTCGTGCCGATTGGATTCCTGCTCGACCCCCTGTTCCACTCCATCGGAGTATCGTTGCTGGGGAGCCCGTCGCTCCGGCCGCTCTGGACCGATCTCTACAACACCCCGCTCTTCCCGTACACCAACTTCAACAACTCCGTGGTGCTCGGAAGCGTGGTCGGCTGGCTGGCGCTGACGGTGCCGATCTTCTTCGTCGCCCGCTACGGCGTGGCGCGCTACCGGGCGACGCTCGGCGAGCGGGTCCAGCGCTCGCGCTTCTATCGGGCGGTGACGGCGTCCAAGGCCTACAACCTGTACCGCCTGTTCCGGCCCGAGTGAGCCCGTGGCGGTGAAGATCTTCCGCTGGAAGGCCATCGGGCCTCTGCTCCTCTTCCTCCTGGTGCTGGGAGTGCTGGTCTGGCTCTTCGCCGAGCCGGTGGCCCGGGAGACCACCGAGGAGGTGAGCACCGAGCTGCTGGGCACCCAGGTGGACGTCGGCAAACTCGACATCATCGCCGACGAGGCGTCGGTGAATCTGCGGGCGCTGCAGATCGCCGACCCGTTCAACTTGGCGCGCAATCTGGTCGAGGCGGACGAGATCCGGCTCAAGCTCAACCCCGAGGCGCTCACCGAGAAGAAGGTCGTGGTCGAGAACTTCAGCCTGCGGGGCATGCGCTTCGGCACCACGCGGCGCACCCCGGCGCGCCCCGTCGAGGGCGACGGGTTCGCGCCGCAGGCGCTCCGTACGGTGCGGCAGTGGGCCGCGCAGTTCGACGTACCGGTGCTCCAGCTCACCCCCATCGACACTATCCGTCAGCTCGCGCTGGATCCCGCCCAGCTCACCACGGTTCGGGCGGCCCAGGCGCTGGCGGCGCGCACCGACTCCACCCGGGCGGCCCTGGAGCAGGGCTTCCAGGCGCTGAACGTGCGGGGCACGGTGGACACCGCCCGCGCGCTGGTGGAGCGCCTCTCGGCGACCGATCCCAAGCAGCTCGGGCTGGACGGCACCCGCCGGGCCATCGAGGACGTGCGGCGCACGCTCCAGGAGGTGGACGCCGCCAGGCAGCGCGTGGATGACTTCGAGCGGCAGGTGCGGGGTGGGGTGAGCGGGCTCGGCGCCGGACTCGGCGATCTCGACGAGGCCCGGAAGAAGGACTACGCCTTCGCCAGGTCGCTGCTCCGGCTCCCCAGCTTCGCGGCGCCGGAGATCGGCAACTCCCTCTTCGGCAGGGTGAGCATCGACCGGTTCCAGCAGGCGATGTACTGGGCCCAGCTCGCCCGGCACTACATGCCGCCGGGCCTGCTCCCGCGGGAGGACGCGGGGCCCGACCGGCTGCGCGCCTCGGGCACCACCGTGAGGTTCCCCAAGGAGAAGGAGTGGCCGGCGTTCCTGGTGCAGCTCGGCCGGATGGATTTCGCCATCGAGGGCGACTCGCCCCTGCGGGGCGCCTACGAGGCGCGCGTGCAGGGACTCACGTCAGCCCCCGCCCTCTACGGCAAGCCGATGGTGGTCCGGGCGCGCCGCAGCGCGGCGGGGAGCGCCGTGGCTTCGATCGACGTGGATGCGGTGGTGGACCACGTGCGGCCCGACCGGATCCGCGACTCGGTGGCCGCGCGGCTCCGCGGCGTCCGGCTCCCCGAGTTCCCGCTGCCCGGGCTGCCCTTCCGCGTGGTGCCGGGCACCGGCTCGAGCCGGCTCGACTTCGCGCTTCGGGGGAACGACGTCTCGGCCCGCTGGGCGATCGGGTCCAGCGAGGTCGCCTGGGCGCTCGACACCGCCGGCCGGAACCTCAACGAGCTCGAGCGCGTGGTGTGGCGCGTCGTCTCCGGGCTCGACGATCTCTCGGTGCAGGCCGAGCTGCGCGGCGCGGTCCGCTCGCCGAGGCTCTCGGTCGCCAGCAACCTCGACCGGGCCATCGCCCAGCGGCTCGAGGCGGTGGTCGGCGAGGAGGTGGCCAAGGCCGAGCGCATGGCGCGGGCCAAGGTGGACAGCACGGTGGCGGGCAGGGTCGAGCCGGTGAGGCGCCAGGTGGCCGAGGTGCGCACCCAAGCGGAGCAGCGGCTGGCCTCGGAGCAGGAGCGCCTGAACCGGCTCGAGCAGCAGCTTCAAGCGGAGCTCAAGCGGCTCACCGGCGGGCTGGCGCCGGACATCAAGCTGCCGAAGATCAAGCTGTAACCGCCGGCCACTAGCCGGACCTTCGTCCGCGCGTAACTTGAACCGTCTCCCCTCCTGACCGTGGAGTCCTGATGCGCATCGGTGTCCCCAGGGAAACCGCGCCGGGCGAGCATCGCGTCGCCCTGGTGCCGGAGTCCTGTAAGAAGCTGATTCAGGCCGGGTACGACGTGGCCGTCGAGACCGGCGCCGGGATGGCCGCCGGCTACGGCGACGCCCCCTACCGCGACGCGGGCGCAGCGGTCGAGCGCGACGGCGGCGCCGTCATCGCTTCGGCCGATTTGGTGCTCAAGGTAGGTCCCCCCACGCCCGCCGAGGTGGGCCGGATGCGGCCGGGCACGATCTATCTCGGCTCGCTGATGCCGCTCCGGAACCTCGAGGCGGTGCGGGCCCTGGCGGCACAGCGGGTGACCGCCTTCGCCACCGACAGCATCCCGCGCACCACCCGCGCCCAGGCGATGGATACCCTGTCCTCGATGGCCAACATCTCGGGCTACAAGGGCGTGCTCCTGGCGGCGGCGGAGCTGAACCGGTACTTCCCCATGCTGATGACGGCCGCGGGGATGGTGCCGCCGGCCAAGGTGTTCGTCATCGGGGCGGGGGTGGCCGGTCTCCAGGCGATCGCCACCGCCAAGCGGCTGGGCGCCAACGTGACCGCCACCGACGTGCGGCCCGAGGTGAAGGAGCAGATCGAGAGCGTCGGCGCACGCTATGTGGGGATCGAGCTCAAGGAGAGTGCCGCCGCGGGCGGCGGCTACGCCAAGGAGCTGTCGGAGGAAGACCGGGCCCGGCAGCGGGAGATCCTCGCGGCCCAGTGCGCCCAGTCCGACGTGGTGCTCACCACGGCGCTCATCGGAGGGGTCTTCGCGCCGCGGCTCATTTCGGCGGAGATCGTCCGGTCCATGCGGCCGGGCTCGATCATCGTCGATCTCGCGGCCGACGGGGGCGGGAACTGCGAGCTGTCCCGCCCGGGAGAGACGGTGCGGGAGAACGGGGTCACCATCCTCGCCCCACTCAATCTCCCGGCGTCCCTGCCGCTGCACGCCAGCCTGCTCTTCTCCCGCAACCTGACGGCCTTCGTCCTTGCGTTCACCAAGGAGAAGACGTTCCAGCTCGATCTCAACGACGACATCCAGCAGGGCGCACTGGTCACCCATGAGGGCGAGGTGACCCAGGCGCGAACCCGGGATGCCCTGCAGAAAGGTGCCGCATGATGCTCCTCGCGATCGCCGCGCCGGCCGCCGCCGGATCGCAAGACTACTGGCCGCTGCTCTTCGTGTTCCTGCTCTCCACCTTCATCGGCCTGGGGGTGATCCGGCGGGTGTCGCGGCTGCTGCACACCCCCCTCATGTCCATCACCAACGCCATCTCCGCCATCGCCGTGGTCGGCGCGATCCTGGTCGCCGGCCCCGACTACCCGATCGAGATCCGGGCGCTCGGTGCCATCGCGGTCTTCGCCTCGATGACCAACATCGTGAGCGGGTTCCTCATCACCGAGCGGATGCTCAAGATGTTCAAGAGCGAGCAGAAGCCCGGTGAGGGATCGAAGCCATGATCCACCATCTGGTCCAGCTGGCGTATCTGATCGCGACGGCGCTCTTCGTCTTCGCGCTGCACTGGATGAACGCGCCGGCGACGGCGCGGCGCGGCGTCTACGCCGGCGTGATCGGCATGGCGCTGGCCGTGGTCGCGACCTGGGCACAGCCCGAGATCGTTCACCACCTGTGGATCGTGGTGGCCATCGTGGCCGGCTTCGCCGTCGGGGTGCCCCTCTCCCGGGTGCCGCTCACCGCCGTGCCCCAGCGGACGGCACTCTCCCACGCCTTCGGCGGCCTGGCCGCGGGGCTGGTCGGCGCCGCCAAGTTCTATCTCTGGCAGGGCGAAGGCGCGACCGAGCTCACCGCCTTCCGCACCACCGCGATCATCGCGGAGGTGCTGCTCGGCTTCCTCACCTTCACCGGCAGCCTCATGGCCGCGGGCAAGCTGCAGGAGGTCAAGTTCATCCCCCAGCGGCCGGTCACCTATCCGGGCCAGAACCTCATCAACATCGGGCTGCTGCTGGTCGCCGTCGCGCTGGGGCTGGGCGTCATCCTCCAGCCGACCGCGGCCTGGGCCCCCGTCGCCTTCGGGGCGATCATCGCCCTGTCGCTCCTGTTCGGCGTCCTGCTCATCATCCCGATCGGCGGCGCCGACATGCCGACGGTGATCGCGATTCTCAACTCCTACGCCGGGCTGGCCGCGGTGGCCATGGGGTTCGTGCTGGACAACAAGCTGCTGGTCACGGCCGGCGCGCTGGACGGCTCGAGCGGCCTCATCCTCGCCATCATCATGTGCAAGGCGATGAACCGGTCCTTCACCAACGTGCTCTTCGGGGCCTTCGGGCAGGTGCAGCAGGCCAAGGCGGGCGGCGAGGAGAAGGTCTACAAGCCGGAGACCATCGAGGGCGGCGCCCAGGTGCTGGAGCAGGCGAGCTCGGTGGTGATCATTCCCGGGTACGGGATGGCCGTGGCCCAGGCCCAGCACAAGGTGCGGGAGCTCTACGACCAGCTCAAGAAGCGGGGGATCTCGGTCAAGTTCGCCATCCACCCGGTGGCGGGCCGCATGCCGGGGCACATGAACGTGCTCCTGGCGGAGGCGGACATTCCCTACACCGATCTGGTCGAGATGGACGAGATCAACCCCGACATGCCGCAGGTGGACGTAGCCCTGGTCGTCGGCGCCAACGACGTGGTCAATCCCGCCGCCCGCAGCGACAAGGGCAGCCCGATCTACGGGATGCCGATCATCGACGCCGACAAGGCGCGCACCGTCTTCGCCATCAAGCGGAGCAAGAACCCCGGGTTCGCGGGCATCGACAACGAGCTATACTTCTCCGATCGCACCTGGATGCTGTTCGGGGATGCCAAGAACGTCATCGGCGAGCTGGTGAAGCAGCTTTCCGGTGGCAGCGGGCTACACTGACTCGCGGTGCCGCGCCCGCTCCACCCGCAGGAGGAATTCATGAGACGGAGCATCTATCTCGCGCTGGGGGGACTCGCCCTCGCGGCGCAGGCGGCAGCGGCACAGGGGGCGTGTGACGACATCCAGCGCTTCTTCCAGCAGCCGCCCAAGCTCGGCGAGTGGGCCGACGTGCGGATGGACATGCAGAAGGACGAGGGGAAGAAGCCGGTGCTGATGCGGGTCGCCTTCGTGGACAAGGAGGAGCGGGGCGGGGAGCAGATGTACCGGATGCAGATGACCATGACCCACAAGGACGGCAAGAAGCAGATCATGCAGGTGCTCACGCCCTGGGGCCCCAAGGCCCTGGAGCGGGACTACGACACCGAGATGGTCATGAAGATGGGCGACCAGCCGGCGATGATCATGCCCTTCAAGACCGGCCAGAAGAACCCCGGGATGTCGGACGTGCGTAAAGAGTGCGCCAAGCTCTCGTTCGTGGGTGAGGAGAGCGTGACGGTGCCGGCCGGGACCTTCAAGACCCGGCACTACGCCGGCCCCGACGGCGAGAGCTGGGTCTCCCCCGACGTGCCCGGCTGGCGGATGGTGAAGATGGTGACCAAGCAGGGCGACACCATGGTGCTGACGGCCACCGGCAGAGGCGCCCAGAACGAGATCACCGAGAAGCCGGTGGACATGAAGGCGATGATGGGTGGGGGCGCCATGAAGCGCATGATGGAAGGGGACAAGGGACAGGACAAATAGGCAGTTTCAACCTGCACCGCTCCGCGGCCGTTCTGAGCTGAACCCTCCCGCCACGACCGCTCGGCCGGGGCGCCGGATCACATATCTGTCGTGATCCGGCCCCGGGGCCCGCAACTACGCTCCCCGTACCAATTTACCTAAGGTGTTGATTTTCCGTATCTTAGGTGATATATTCGCGCGTCTCGACCTGGGGGTGCCCCAGGTCCCGGTGCAGCCATACTGTGCGGGGACGGGAGTCCTGAAGGAGGCGAACAGCGTGACGATAAAGGCACGTGGCAAGCGTCGCCCGGTGCGACCGGCGCAGATCGCTCGTGCAATCGATGAAGGTCGGGAAAGCCTGGACCTGTATCTCGATGAGATCAGCCGAGTTCCGCTCCTGAATCGGGAAGAGGAGATGGAGCTCGCCCGCAAGGCGTTCAAGGGCAATGTGGCCGCCCAGGAAAAGCTGGCCCGCCACAATGTCCGCTTCGTGGTCTCGGTGGCCAAGAAGTTCCAGAACCGCGGTGTCCCGCTCGTCGACCTGATCGGCGAGGGCAATCTCGGCCTCATGACCGCCGCCCGGAAGTTCGATCCGGACCGGGGGGTCAAGTTCATCTCCTACGCCGTCTGGTGGATCCGCCAGGCGGTGCAGGCGGCGATCGCACGCCACGGCCGTCCCGTCCGTGTCCCCCTCAACCGTACCGCCGACCTCAGCCGGCTGGGGCGCACCACCACCCTGCTCAAGGACCGGCTGGGCCGCATGCCCACCACCGAGGAGCTGGCGCGCGCCACCGGCCTCACGGTCGAGGCGGTGCGCTCCCTGAGCGCGCTCAACTCCGAAGCCGTCCGGCTCGACCATCCCACCCGGGACGGCGAGGGCAACGAGCGGATCGAACGCTTCACCAGCGGCGAGCAGGAAAGCACCGACATGAGCACCATGGCGAACAGCCAGACCCGGGACATCGAGGCGGCCCTGGCCGCGCTCCCGCCCCGCGATGCCAAGGTGCTCCGGCTCTACTTCGGGCTCGACGACGGCAACAGCCGGACGCTCGAGGAGATCGGCCGGATGATGGGCGTCACCCGCGAGCGGATTCGCCAGCTCCGCGATCGGGCGCTGCTCCGCCTCCGCGAGGGCGAGACCGGCGACCGCCTGCGCGATCTGGTGGCCTGACCCCCGCTGCACGGAAGCCCCCGGCCTTCGCGGCCGGGGGCTTTTTTCTTGAAACTCGGCGCCGTCCCATCCGTCTCACTGTGAAACAATCCTCGGAGACCGTCTGATGCCGTTCACCCGGCGCGCCGGACTGCGCACGCTTGTCGTGTCCGTTGCCGTTCTTGTGTTCGCGGTGCTGGCCGCCGGCCGATTGCGGCCCTACGACCCCGCTCCCTGGCTC
>DASUSR010000251.1:0-3683 GCA_036375015.1 Gemmatimonadales bacterium | reverse complement strand
GATGTCGAGGATCGGCGTCCCCGCGATCGCCTCGAGCGCGTCGACGAGCAGGGTTCCGTCCGGTTCGATCTCCAGCACCCTCACCCCGTGCAGGCCGATGGGGTTGGGCCGGTCGGGCGAGCGGGTGGCGAAGACGCCGGTCAGCGGGTGCGACGGATCGTCCCGGGGGTGTACGGCGAGTACGTCGCGGGCCGCTTCGTGGAGCCAGGTGAGCACGAGCAGCTCCTGGCCGGCGGCGATTCCGTCGAGCCCGCGCCGGAACGCCGGCTCGATCCTGAGCCGGGCGTTGGGGGCTCCCTCGTAGCCTTGCCGCGGCGCGTCGGCGCGGCGCGTGAGCGGCGAGTCCACCCAGCCGATCGGCTGTAGCGCGGGGCTGGTCCAAGTGTTCATCGCTCGTGGATCCTCCCCACTAACTTCATGGTGGGCCGCCGCGGTATCCTGGCGGCGCTCCGTCGTCCTCGCCGGGGACCAGCCGCCAGATGACCGCCCGGGCCACGAGGACGTAGAACAGCCAGGTGAGCGCGATGCCGAGCGCCAGCGCCGCCAGCCGCCGCATGCCCGCGGCCCAGGGGCCGCCGGCGACCCAGATGTCCAGCAGCACGAGCGGCGGCGCCACGACCGCGTCGAAGGGCCGCGGGAGGAGCCAGCCCAGCACGACTCCGGCCGGAGTCGCCACCGTGCCCAGCAGGAGCGCGGCCACCCAGGGATGCCGCGAGAGCAGCGGCTCCGTGAGCCTCATCCTCCCGAGCCGGTCTCCACGAGCAGGTGGCGACGGACGCGGGTCGCGCTCACGCCTTGCGCCGTTTCCTCGGCGCCTTCGGGACCGCCTCCTTCACCGCGGCCGCCAGCTCCCTGGCCGCGACGCCGAGGGCCGGCAAGTCGGGCTGGCTGCCGCTCAGCTTGCCGGTGCGGAGGTCGTTGCCGAGCGAGCGGCACATCTCGGTGCCGCGGTGGGTGCGGAACCGCTCCTGGAAGCCGTGGGGATCGTCCGAGTTGATCGCCGTGAGCAGGCTCCAGGCTCGGAGCCGCAGGTCGTCGAGGGCGCTCTTGAACTCCTCCAGGCCGGCCGCCTCCCGATTGCCGTCGGCCACCTGGGCCTGCAGGGTGTCGAGCATGCCGTTCAGGGCCGCGACCTGGTCGGACCAAGCGAGCTGGGTCATGAGTTCGGTCCCTCGTCTCTGTTGAGTTTTCCCGGAAGTGCGGCATGCCCTTCCAGCAGATCGAAGAAGCGCCTCCGGCTGACGTTCCGCCCGGTGAGAATCACCGCGACCGGTCCGGCGGCGGCCGGCTCCTTGAGCAGCGCGGCGATCGGCGCGGCGCCGGACGGCTCCAGCACGAGCTGGTGCTCCTCGAGCGCCCACGCCATCGCGCCGCGGATCTCGTCCTCGCTCACCAGGATCGTGCGCCGGACGTGTTGCTGGGCCAGGGGGAAGGTGATGCTGTCCGTCTCGATCGCCGCCCCGAGGCCGTCCGCGATCGAGGGCCGGACGGGCATCTCGACGGGGTGGCCCGCCTCCAGCCAGCGCGCGAGCACCGCGCTGCCCTCGGGCTGCACCCCCCACACGTCGAGGCTCGCCCGCCCGGTCCTGATCGCGATCGCGCAACCCGCGATCAGGCCTCCGCCGCCGATGCCGGTGACCAGCGTCGCCACCTCGGGCAGGTCCTGCAGAATCTCCAGTCCGACGGTGCCGCCCCCGGCCACGATGAGGGGGTCGTTGTAGGCCGACACGAAGGTCAGCCCGGCCCGCTCGGCCTCGGCGCGCGCGGCGACCCGCGCCTCCTCGACGCTCTCGAAATAGGTGAGGTCGGCACCGTAGCGCCGCATGGTCGCGATCTTGCGCGGGTCCGCCGTCCGCGGCAGGAAGATCCGGGCCGGGACGCCGAGCACCCGCGCGGCGTACGCCAGCCCGATCCCGTGCCCGCCGGCCGTGCTCGCGATGACGCCCCGCTCGCGCTCGGCGGCGCTCAGCGCGAGCAGCTTGCTGAACGAGATCCGGGGCTTGAAGCTCCCGGTGACCTGCCAGCACTCCATCTTGAGGTAGACGTCCGTCTGCAGCCGCTCGCTCAGCGCCGGAGAGTGCTCCAGCGGCGTGTGCCGCACGTGGCGGCGAATGCGCCCGAGCGCCTGCTCGACGTCGGCGCCGGTGACGGGCGCGCCCCTCGCGGCGGTCGTCACCGGCGCGGCGCCGCCAGCCAGGCCCCGAGCCCGACCGCGACCAGCGGAATGCCGAGCAGCCCGGCGAGCCAATACCAGCTGGCCCGGTGGGCGAAGTTGAGCGTCCAGCCGAGGGCCTGGATCTGCTTGGGCACCCAGACGCGCGGGTCGCGCGGGGCGTAGTAGTAGGTGAACAGCCCCTTCCCCCGCCAGTTGGCGGGGTCCTCCCACTCGGCGCGGTAGGGATCGGTGGTGGCGATCGTGGGGCTCCAGGGAAGGAGTCGGTGTAATCTATTCCCGATAGCGATCCGGAGCGTACCGCCGCGCGTACAGGCCGGTCGCCGTCCGCAGGTCCAGATCCGCGACCAGCAGCGCCTCCTCGCCGTACGGCGTGTGCGCCACGCAGCTCCCGTCCGGCGCGACCAGGCTGGTCGCGGTCTGCGGGTAGCGGAGCGCGTAGTTGACGCTGGCGAAGTAGATCACATTCTCCATCGCCCGCGCCGTCATGGCGCTCTCGAAGAAGGGAGCGGCCGGCTCCCCCCAGCGCCGCGGCACGGTCCCCTCGCGGTCGCTGCCCGAGAGATGGGGATGGAAGACCACGCGCGCTCCCCGGCTCGCCGCCCAGCGGACCGTCTCCGGGTAGCGCCAGCCCTCGTGGCAGATCGCGATGCCGAACGGCACGCCCGCCACTGCGAACACGCGCCGCGTGCCGCCGGGGACGTAGGTCGGCTCCTCCTCCACCGCCACCTGGTTCTTGGTCTGGCGGCCCTGGACCGTGCCGTCCGCGTCCACCACGAAGGCGAGATTGAGCAGCCCCGCCGGACTCTCCCACTCCATCGGCATGATCGCCGCGATCCGATGCCGCCGCGCCAGCTCACACACCGCCTGCAGGGCCCGCTCCTGGGCCTCCTGGTCCCGTGGCGCCGTCGGGAAGTCGAGCCCGCGGTACCCCGGCAGAAAGGTCTCCGGAAAGCAGACGATCGCCGCGCCCCGAGACGCGCCCTCGGCCAGGAAGCGGTCCGCCGCGGCCAGGCATTCCTCACGGGTGGCGGCCGCGCGGGGCGAGGCCAGCCCGATCCTCAGAGTCTCCGGCAGCAATCGCGGTTCCCGCCTTTCAGTCGGGGTTCACGCCGCCGCCACCGTCCCCCGCAGCTCGCCGAACGCCCGCGCCAGGTCGGCGAGCTGATGGCTCGCGTTGAGCCCGCTCGGGTTGGGCAGCACCCAGAGGAGCGCCGGCCCGACGGGCTCCGGCTGCCGCCCCATCGCGGCCCGGGGCCGGCCGAACGCCGACCGGTAGGCGCCGATCCCGAGCACCGCCACCGCCCGGGGCCGGTAGCGGCGGACCTTCCGCTCCAGTCGCGCGCGGCCGGCCCGGAGCTCTTCCGGGCTCAGCTCCGCCGCCGCGGCCGTCGCCCGCGCCACGAGGTTGGTGATCCCGAGCCCGTAGTCGAGCAGCCGCCGCTCCTCCCACGGACGCACCAGGCGGTCGGTGAAGCCCGCCGCATGCAGCGCGGGCCAGAACCGGTTC